>JAPJNH010000163.1 GCA_026461075.1 Chitinophagales bacterium | reverse complement strand
TAGATAGGAAAGTTCCCGTTAATTGAAAATCGTTGGTAATGAAACAAAAAAAAGTCCGCTGGACAACCACGAACCAGCGGACTTCAAAACAGGGTATGTTTTTGATTAACCTCTGTTGTAAAGATGCGTTGGAAACTGGGTCTAAAACATCCGTTTAATTACGGAAAGTGCTAAAGGAATTACGTAATTATGCTTGTTTTTTGCCGCCTACTAAATTCGTTTTGCTTTCAACACCATTACGTAAGCGTTGAATATTCTCTCGGTGCGTATAAATTACAAGTAAAGGCACAGCAATACTCATTACATGAAGCTTGTTAAAGTCGCTACCAGGAAATAGGAGCCAGATGAACATAGGCATAGCTATGGATGAAAGAATGCTGCCTAATGAAACGTATTTGCTGATTAATACGATACTGAAGAATAGTACTGCTAGAATAAGGGCCACCAATAAATTTAAGCCGAGGATCATTCCAAATAGCGTAGCGATTCCTTTCCCTCCTCTAAAACCGGCAAAAACCGGGTAAATATGTCCAATAACGGCAGCCATACCATAAACGCAGCCAAGATTCATCCAGTGATTGGTGTTATTGAAACCATCATCGAACAGGAGTGCTAGTTTGACAGCTACAAGTCCTTTCAAAAGATCTACTGCCAAAACAAAAATAGCTGGTTTTTTGCCCAGTACTCTTAAGGTATTGGTAGTGCCTGCATTACCGCTACCGTGTTCTCTAATGTCTGTTTTGAAGAAATATTTACTTACCCAAACGGCTGTAGGAATGGAGCCGAGCAAATAGGCTAGAAGCAAGAATATATTTTGAAAAAGAGTTGTATTCGGAATCATAATACAAAAATACAAAAATCATTGAAAGCGCTCAACGTAGCGAATAGTACACTCTTCTAAATGTTCAATACGGCTTTCGGTAGGAATTTGAAATTTCGGTGCAGCATAACCCTTGTTTAAGAATAGCTTTTCATTCGTAATCATTCGAACCTCCTCCCAAAGTTCGTTATCTATAAAATACTGCAAGGTCTTGCTGCCGCCTTCAATAATAACGGAGCTTATTTGTTTTTTCTGCCACAAGTAATTCATTACCTCGCTCCAATTAGTTAGGTTTTCTGCTTTGCCTACATGTAGAGTGACAGCCTCCTCATTGAAAATGCAATAAGCATCTTTATCAAGCGACCCATTTGGGTCATAAATAACGCGAGCGGGGTTTGGTCCTTCAACTAATCTTGTCGTGAGCGAAGGATTGTCTTGGAGAACGGTATTTACCCCTACCGCAATGGCCGCTTCTTGGCTACGCCAGAGATGATTCAATAGTTGAGTTGGCTCATTACTAATTGCTATCGGAGCTTTCGACTCCGATGCTATAAAGCCATCTGCACTTTGTGCCCATTTCAAAATAATATAAGGGCGTTTTTTCTCTTGATTAGTAAAAAAGCGTTTGTTTAAGGTACGCGCTTCTTTTTCGAGTACACCAAATTGCACCTCTACACCGCTATTTTGTAGCAGCGCAAGACCTTTGCCTGCTACTAAAGGGTTCGCATCCAAACAGGCTACCACCACATGTTTTATCTTCTTTTCCAGGATTAAATTGGCGCAAGGCGGTGTTTTACCAAAATGACTGCAGGGTTCTAAGCTGACATATAAGGTCGACTCCGGAAGTAATGAGAGATCTGAGGGACTTACATTATTTAAACAATCGACTTCAGCATGTGGTCCGCCGAAATAATGATGATATCCTTCGGCGAGAATTCTACCTTCGTGCACCAAGACAGCGCCCACCATTGGGTTTGGCATAACAGCGCGTTCGCCTCTTTGAGCCAAAACCAGGCATCGTGCCATAAATTGTTTATCCTGTTGCAAGGGCATTCATTTTTCTGAATGCAATACTCTCAAAAAAAAACAGCAATTGAAAATTTTTCCTGTTGTACTTTTACAATCAAATTCTAGATTATGTTCTCAAATGTACCTAAAGTAGTTCGCCTCTGGTTGCTGATTGGTTGTGTGATGATTATCGTGCAAGTTGCCTTGGGAGGGATCACACGTCTGACAGGAAGCGGCTTGTCAATTACAGAATGGGCGCCGATAATGGGTTGGATTCCACCAATGAATCATGCGCAATGGATGACGGCTTTTGAAAAGTATCAGGCAACACCGCAATTTCATCTATTGAATGAGGACATGGATTTAGGAGGGTTTAAGTTTATCTTTTTCTGGGAATATTTCCATCGTGTTTGGGCTCGTTTAATTGGATTTGTTTTCTTTATACCATTTTGTTTTTTCTTGTTCAAAAGATATTTTGGAAAGGATCTCGGACGTCGTATGATAGGGCTTTTTGTCCTTGGCGGACTGCAAGGCCTAGTTGGGTGGTTGATGGTTAGTACAGGCTTAAAAGATCGTCCATGGGTAAGTCCATTTAGTCTCAGTTCGCATCTTATGCTTGCTTTGTTTACCTATTGCTTTTTATTATGGACCTACTGGCAAACGGCAGGGAATCAGATACCAAAAAGCGATACCTCACAAAAGGTGTTTTTGAATGCGTTACTCTCTTTAACAGCTATACAGATTATGTTTGGCGGTTTTACAGCAGGTGCGCACGCTGCTTTGAATTTCAATACCTGGCCCGATATGAACGGAAGCTTTATTCCGACAGCTTTGTATAATGAACAGCTCAGTTTTTGGAAACAGTTTCTAGAAAACAATACCTGGATTCAATTTGTGCATAGAAGCACTGCTTACCTTTTAACCCTACTAATTGTTTGGTTTTGGTGGAAGAATCGTAGTGCTGTACAGCATAAAAACTTGTTGAACAGCTTACCAATAGTGGTTTTGATTCAAGTAATTCTAGGGATAACCACTATCTTATTATCCGTGGGTAAAATTCCGTTAGTATGGGCTGAGTTGCATCAATTAGTTGCGGTAGCCTTACTCAGTATTCTACTTCGTCTTCGTTACCTTGCTTAAGCATGGCTAATACCTATTTCTCTTTCAAACAATTCACGATTCATCAAGAGCAATGTGCGATGAAAGTGAGTACGGATGCGTGTTTGTTCGGCGCTTACATCGCAAGTGCTTGGGAGGGGCAAACGGTGCTACCGGAGCGTGTTTTGGATATAGGAACGGGAACAGGATTATTAACTTTAATGTTAGCGCAAAAAAATCCATCTGCGATTTATACTGCAATAGAATTAGATGTTCAAGCAGCTAGACAAGCCGAAGGTAATTTTTTAAATTCCCCTTGGAGCCAACAAATTAGTATTCTAAATGAGAACGTCCTGACTTGGCAGCAAGATTCAGTAGCAACCTTTGATCTAATCGTTTGTAATCCGCCTTTCTTTGCGCAGCATCTTTTATCAGAAGAGCAAGCACGATTGATGGCTCGTCATGATGAATTTCTGACTTTGGAACATCTAAAAGATATAGCACAAAAGCACTTAGCAGAAGAGGGTGTTTTCGGAGTTTTGTTGCCTCATTCCCGTAAGGAAGAATGCTTACGCTTGTTTGAAACCAACTTCCATTTAGCCTTTCTGCTGGAATCATCAGATAATGCGCAGAAGCCCTTGAATAGAGTGATTCTTGGCTTTTCAAAGACAAAATGTATTCCTTCAATTACTTCGCAACAATTAGTTTTACACGAGTCGAATGGATCCCGTTCAGCTGCTTGGCAGGCACTAATTCAAGATTATTACCTTCGATAAGGGCATAATTCCGTTTTTTCTCGGTGTAGTAGGGGTTTTTCCTTGCTTTTTTTGTAATTTCAACCATATTTTAACTCTATGAAGCAAAAAATACATATTCTTGTCTTGTTGCTAACTTTTGGCATCGGTCATTCCTTTGCACAGGTATTCACGCCTTACAGCATCAGTAACTATTCAGGAACAAACGGCATACTGTTAAACCCCGCTACGGGAGCGGATTCTCGTCAGTGGTTATATTTCAACGCATTTGGTAATGGCTTGATTTTTAGAAACGACTATACAGGTTATGCCTCTAATGAGCCATTGAAATATTATTTTCAAAACCCGAATGCCCAATACGGGGATTACTTTTTGGAAAGAAGAAACGGTCGCGATCATAACTTCGACTTTCAAAACGAAAGCCGTGGTCCTTCTGTGATGTTTTCTTGGAATGAGAAAAATACAATCGCGTTTACTACTCGTCTTCGTACTTCATTAACGGGTTATGGTATCCCTGAAGACTTCATCACAACTTTGCAAACAGGATATCAAGCAGGTCAATTGAATTGGTATCAAGGCGTTAGCGCGGATAAGTTTAAAGTAAACTTCAACGCGTATTCTGAAATGGGATTGTCGTATGCTCGTGTGGTTTACGATAAGCGTCAGCACTTCTTAAAAGCAGGTATCACCTTGAAACGCGAACGCGGTTTATTTGTGTTCAACTGGGATAACAAATTAATGGATTTCCGTTTGGCTGCAAAAGACTCAATCGTTGCTTATAATGTCGATGGGTCAATCACCTATTCTTCTGAAAAATATTTTGGTATCGACTCTTTCAAAAATATCGGTAAAATTTACGGAACAGACCCTAAAGCTGCTCTCACAGGTAATTCTAACGCATCACAAACCTTGAAAAAATGGTTTTTTGGGAGCGATGCATTAGGTACGGGCTTTGGTGCAGACCTTGGATTTGTATATGAGTACCGTCCGAATCGTCGTTATTACTATACCATGGATTGTGATAAAAAACGTAATCCTGAAGTGAAT
>JAPJNH010000019.1 GCA_026461075.1 Chitinophagales bacterium | reverse complement strand
TTTTGATAGTTAGCATATTCATCAGGGTTGTTTTTAATGTCGGATGGATATTTAAAAAACGACTGATATGTTCGTACTAAACGCGTGACTTCGTAATTATCGATTTCATAACTCTGAATTTTATTTCCAAGAAAATTCCAACCATTTATATCGTCGATGTATCCGTTCTTATCATCATCAACGCTGTTACCAATTTTCTCATTTTTATTTTTCCAGATATGCGCTTTTAAATCTTCGTGATTGATGTCGGTACCATCATCTATAACGGCTACTATTACCGAAGTAGATGTTTTACCTTTTAATAATTCATCATAAGCACGATTAGTTCCAACGCCATAAACGGAATCCTTTGATAAATCAAGATTCTGCCAGTTAGCCGGAAGCTTCTGAGAATAAGAAGCAACATGAACTGCAACAAGACAAGCAATCAGCGCAGGTCGGAAGAAACGATTAGCTAACATAAAGGTGTTTAAATTATTCCCGAAAGATAAACACTCTCTTTTAAGTTAAAAAGTCCGATTTATTATTTAAAGCTATAATTAATAACAGCGTTATTAAATAAAACAGGAAGTAAAATTCAAGTCAAATAATCTTTTTCACGAGGCATGCAAAAAGATTACGAGGTTGGAATGCAAGAGGTTCTTCGATTTGCTAATTTGAAAATTTGATCCCGAAAAAATCGGGAGAGTTTATTTGAAAATGTTAGTCGCTTAAATACTTTGCATCATGCTGTCGGCGCTTCGAGTGTCTCAGCGACCGAAATCATTGACTACCTTGATCAATTTTTACTTCGTTTTTATACCAATGCCCGTTGCCAATGTTTTTGGTTACTAACGATCTTGCTCTACTAATTGTATTGAACTATTTTTTTCAATTAAAAGCCCGGTCGCTGAGGCTCTCCTTTAGATAGGCAGGAAGAGGTCCGCTCTTATTTTTTGACCTCCCTAAATCCCTCCAAAGGAGGGACTAATTATCAATTTCAATTATAAAATTATATAACTCCTCTCCTTTGGAGAGGCAGGCAGAGGTCTAACACCCAATCTTATCCACCCTCTTCTGATGTCTACCACCTTCAAAGGAAGCAGCTAAAAAGGATTTTAAAATTTCATGACCTGTTTCGCTGCTCACAAAACGTGCAGGAATGCAAACAACATTTGCATCGTTATGTTGACGTGCAAGAGAAGCTATTTCTGGTAACCAACACAAAGCAGCTCTTATCGACTGATGCTTGTTCGCTGCAATACAAACGCCGTTAGCGCTTCCACATAATAACACCCCTAATGAACCAACATTATTTTCTACACTCGTTGCAACAGCATGTGCGAAGTCAGGATAATCGACACTGTCTAAACTATACGTTCCTTTGTCTTCTACATCGTAATTAGAATCGATTAAATACTTTTTCAAATCTTCTTTCATTTCAAATCCTGCGTGATCGCAACCAATAAAAATTTTCATGGGGTATGTTTTTTTGCAAATATACACTGATTACCGAAATTGATAATTCATGCTTGTAATGTGTTTTGGAACTTGCCACGATTTAAAATATCTTTGTTCAACTCAAAATGTGATGATGTAAAATGTCATTGATTCCCTAAATACATCAAACATTTAATTGCATATAGATGAAAAAGAATTATTTAATAATCGCATTACGACTTATTGCTGCGATTATTATGTTGCAAACATTGTATTTTAAATTTACTGCTCATCCAGAAGCTGTTCATATTTTTTCTACTATCGGAATGGAGCCTTACGGAAGAATTGGTGTGGGCGTTGGCGAATTAATTGCCTCTGCAATGCTTTTAATTCCTGCCACTGTTTTGATGGGAGCAGCAATGGGAATTGGTTTGATGATGGGAGCTTTGTTTTTTCATTTAACAACAACATTAGGAATTCAAGTAATGTTTATAGACGCTAACGGACAAATGGTAAACGATCATGGGCAATTATTTTTAATGGCCTTAATTGTTCTTATTAGTTGCGCTGTAATTTTATGGAAGCATAAAGAGAATATGATTTCATTTATTAATTTACTGTTGCGTAAAAAATAACATGAATCAAGTTTGTCTTTCAACTGAAACAGTCTTTGATCAGCTACAACAATTGTTGACTGAGTTAAATGCTGTGGATTATTCACTTCCTCTTACAATCCTCTCGGGTAATACCATTGGAAAACACGTACGTCATATTATTGAAATGTATCAATGTTTACTAAAATCATATGATACCGGCATTCTTGATTACGATCAACGAGAAAGAAACACTGAAATTGAAAACAACAAGATAGTCGCAATAGAAATTTTTCACGCTATTTTAAATTCAATTGAAAACAAAGAGAACGCGTCTTTAATACTTAATACCTATTACGATGCTTTTGATTTAATACCAGAAAAAATACAAACTAACTTTCATAGAGAATTGGCGTTTTCGCTTGAGCATTGTATTCATCACATGGCCATTATTCGAATAGCGGTTGAAGCTAATTTTTCATATATCAAATTTAGTCCATCATTTGGAGTAGCTTCTTCCACCTTACGGCATATTAAGCAATGTGCACAGTAACGTTTTTACCAACTGGGACAAATAGTTTTATACTAACATCGAATCGCGATGAACATGTTAATCGTCCTTTTGCATTACCACCTGCCGATTATCAAATAAACAATCGTGTATTGTCTTTTCCTAAAGATCCTTTAGGTGAAGGAACATGGATAGCAGCAGAAAAAAATAAATCTGTTGTTTGTCTTTTAAATGGTGCTTTCATTCCGCATACTCGAAATAATAACTATCGAAAAAGTCGTGGACTCTTGGTGCTCGATTATTTTCAATATCAGCATCCTGCTGACTTTGCAGGCAACTACAATTTTGAAAATATAGAGCCCTTTACATTGGTTATTGTCAATAACAATGCTACAGTAGAGTTAAGCGAACTAAGGTGGGATGGCGAAAGGATTCATTTAAAAAAGTTGGATGCAAATAAACCTGCTATCTGGTCCTCCTGCACTTTATACGATAAAAACATTACGGCTATTCGTCAACGTTGGTTTGATTCATGGCTTGAAAATAAATCTAACTTCGAACATGATAGTATAAAAGAATTTCATCAGAATGCAGGTAAAGAAGATTCTATCAATGGATTAATTATGGCTCGTGATAATGGAATGAGAACAGTATGCATTACTTCTATCTTATGCAGTTCTACAAGTTCAGAAATTCATTATTCCGACATTATAAATGGTCAACAATATTTACATTCTACTTGAAAAGATTTTTAAAATACTTTAACCGAGATGCTGTACATCCAGCGCTGGCAAAAATTATTTTGTATGAATATTGGCCTGTATGGGTAGTATATTTTCCGGCATTCTTTTATTGGTTGTATTTAAGTCTTCGCGCCCGCACTTTCACGTATTTTATTACTACTAATCCAGGGCTTGAAAATGGAGGCGCCTTTGGTGGATCTAAAGAGATTATACTTTCCAAAATAGCTGAAGATTATAAACCGCGTACCATGCATGTTAATGCCTCGATGGATTATTCTCAGTTCCTCGAAATTTTTAACGAGTCCACATTTTTATTTCCGATAATTTGTAAACCAGATGAAGGGGAAAGAGGTTATAGAGTTAAAAAAGTTTTTTCCTTTGATGAACTTGAATCCTATTTTCAAACTTCGAATAACACTTTTATTATTCAGGATTATATCAATTACCCTGAAGAATATGGTGTATTATTTTACAGATATCCGAGTGGAAAAACCGGAATTACTTCATTAACGACTAAACGTTTTTTATCTGTTACTGGCGATGGTACTTCTACTGTTGAGCAATTACTTAAAAAATCTACTCGAGCCAGAATGCAAATCAATAGGCTTTTAAATGAAAGGCCAAACCTATTAAAGCATATTCCTGCTGATACTGAAAAAATTGTGGTTGAGCCCATCGGAAATCATTGCAAAGGCACAGAATTCATAAATTGTTGTCATTTGATTAACGAGCAACTCATCGAAACTTTTGATAAAATAACAAAACCAATAAACGGTTTTTATTATGGTCGTTTTGATTTGAAAGTTACTTCTTTGGAGGATCTCTATCAAGGAAAGAACATTAAAATAATGGAGTTGAATGGGACGAATAGCGAAGCAATACATATCTACTCAAAAGAGATGAACATTGTTAAAGCTTACAAAGCAATTTTTCATAATATGAAAATTGTTTTTGAAATAGCCATGGAAAATAAATCGAAAGGCGTTAAATCTCCTTCTGTTTTTCTAGTCGCGAAAAAAGTTCGCCGCTATTTTAAACTTCGCGAAAAAAACTAAATATTCATATCTGGATTATCTATCTCTGCACTTAGTGAATCCTTGCGTTTAGGTTTTGGAGGATGAATATTTTCGTTGCGGATATTTTTAATTTGTGTCAGCGTTTCAACACAGTTATCAATTATTTCTTTACTTGTTCGCTCGATATACTGACTCTTCTTAAATTGAAGAATATTTTTATCCATGTCCTCCGCTGTCCAACCGCGACTCCATCCTAAGAAACTAAACGGAGGAAAGGTAAATCCTAAATCGGTAAAGAAGCACATCATTTGACCTGCCACCTGCTGAATATTATCTTGTCCTCCTGTAATGATAAAACTTGCTACTTTATTTTTGATGAGCACTTTGTTATTAATCGTAATTTGATTCTGAACACAATTTAATCGCTCTGCCATTTTGAAATATAACGCCGACGCATTACCCCAACGAATTGGAGTCGATACAATAATAATATCCGCCCATAAAATCATACTCTCATACACTTCTGTCATGCCATCTTCTGGATTCATCTCCGTGATGCTGCATGGCCACGTGCATGCATGACTGTGTTGCGAATAAAAACCTTCGCAATTTTTGAATTCAAGATCTCTTAATTTTACTATGCGAGTTGAAGCACCATACGTTTCTTCCGCATAAGCCAACGATTTTTCCAACGCATCTTCCGAAGTAGAAAACCGAGGTAAACCTGCAGACATATTCGTTGTGCTGATTCCTAAAATATTTAAGGAGTCTTTGTTCGTTTGATATTTTAAATCGATCAACTCTTTTAATAACGGATTCTCAAAATGTTCTTTATGCGCTTTCTGAATGGGTGTTGGATTAATCCAAATGGCATCGTCTTCCACTTTCACTTCATACACCGCTTGCTTGTCTGGATAACCAGGCGCAGCATTTCCATTCTCAATATTATACTCCCATCCATGCCATGGACAAGCTACATATAAGCCATCGTATTTTTCTTTTACGACGCCTTTTCCTAACGGACCACCTTTGTGCAAGCAAGCATTACCGATTGCTGTAATTTTATCATTGTAATGAAACAATGCTATTTTTTTATTTCCTACTACAACAATCTTTTGTGATGATGGAGCAAGCTCCGCTAACGAATAAACTTTGATGAATTCCATTTTTTTAGTTGGCTAATCGAATTATTTTTTCTGGATTGATGCAGATAAAATCCCAATTTTGATAATGATACAATTGACCTGTTATCTGCACAGGCTCTGCAACAAACGGCAATACTTTTTGATTGATGGGCTCCCTATTTAAACCTAATATCACTGCATATTTTTCTTTTCCGTTTTCTCGGTAAACTAACATCGGTATTATACCTCCGCTGATGCATCTAATCGCACAACTGCGATGTGTTTTTCCTTGTCCCGGATTCATTGCGCCGATATAACACTTCGGATCTATTATTTCCCCTCGAATAGTTACCGCGCCACTAGCAACTTCTTTTATTGTTGGAACAAAACTATTCTCTACTGATTGAATAGCATTTTCTCCGGAGGTAAGTTCCATCAAAAATGTTTTGGTGGAATCATCATAGCGATTAATAATTGTTCCTTTTATTTGTGCTTGTCCTGTTGGATGTTGGTTAAGAAATTTTTGAATTATATCAGCAGCTCCAAACTTAAATGCATTCACCAAAGGAACCACGGCATAATTTGGATTACCATAGCTATCTTTCCCAGATAAATAAACCATATGAGGAAATGGTTGTGAATTTATAACACCCGTAAATTGCTCTTGATGTCTGTATAAATACGCTGAATTTGCAATGCGATGTTGTTTGATTGTAAACACCAATAAAAAAAGAACGGCAACACTAACCGTTATAGTTAAAAATGTTTTGATCGCTTTTGTTTGTGATGAATCCAATTGCTCGCTCCAGCCTATATAAAACGAGTCCTTGTCTGTTACAACTTCCTTCGAAATAGTAATAGGCTCTACATATGTTCCTTCTTTAAGCGGCGTTGTATTTACATACAGCTTTCCATTTTCCGACTTCAACAAATAGGTAGCAAGTTTTTCAGTAAATGGTTCTGGAGAACAGCCATCTTCGGTTTTATATTGATATCCATGCCACGGACAAGTAATACAACCATTCACAATTTTACCTTCTGCTAATGGTCCGTTTTGATGTTTACAAACATTGTGAACTGCACTATAACGACCTTGGTTATTAAATACCGCAATGCTCTCTTTACCTACTTGCATCATGCGTGCTCTTCCATCAGGAATTGAAGCATGATTTTCAACTAATACCCACTCATCCGTTGTGTTGTTTTCTTTTGATTGTTTGTTTGACAACCAACCTGTATAAATATGCGTGATTGCAACCGTTAAAAATCCTGCGAATAAGAAAAGAAATAAAAACGGATCTGTTTCAAATTGTATGATACCTAGAAAAACATGAAATAAGACAAGTCCATAGGCAACATAAACCAACATGTGAAGTGTTTTCCATACACGAGGACTTAATGCCGCTAACCAAAAATCATGACTAGTAAAAGCCATGACCATCAAAATCAAGTAAGCAAAAAATCCTAATACCTGAAAAGGAAAAAATCGGAGTGAATCGTAATGAAGGTTACTTGCAAACAAAGAAGTTAATATAGATACATCACCACCTCCATGAAACCAAATAAGACTGTACACAGCATGAACACTCGCACAAATAAACATACTGACTCCTAGATGTCGCCTATTATATAGTAACGGATATAAGCGGGTATTAATTCGAGTTAACGGACCTATCAACAAAATTACGTGTAACAAAAAGATAGATAATAATCCGAAGGATCGAATAATTACTGTTGCTGGATTTGCTGTTGGATAAAAAATAAATTGTAATCCTATTGCCAACAACAGAAAACTCAAATTGAAAAGCCACAATATACGATCGTACTTTTTTTTGTGCTTGCTCCAAACAACAGACTTATATGAAACGCTCATTGATTAATGTATTTGTTGGAGTTGTAATGCTGTCCTATACATATAGGGTAATGCAACTAATAAAACTACTAATAAGATTAGCCATATCACCAAGTGCATTTTTTTCAGAGGGCGAATCATAAATGCTCAATTTTTTTGATGGTAATTATTAATGGCCAAAGTATGATTAGTCCGGGTAGAATAATCAAACGAAATCCAAGGGAAGTATGAGCAGCTGCGCTATCTACACTCTTAATTTTAACGAAAGAAAAATAGCAGGCAAATAAAAACCCTATGATTAGATATGCATATAGTATGGTGTCCATTTTATTTATACTTGGTGTGAATTGATTTGATTAAACTATTATTGGGTTTTATTATCAAAACTATTGTTCCCGTACTAATCTTTAAATAATAATAAAGGTTAATTAATTTTGTTTTTACCTTTGCACAAATGTAAATAAATTATGAAACGCTTAACCCTTGCCTTTACAACAGTTATTGCCTTATCTGTACTAATTTCTTGCGGAAAGAAAGAAGAAAAACACATTGAGAAAAAAATCATCATCAAAGAAAACAATTGGATTGACTTAACCTATACATTCGATAGTACTACATTATATTGGCCGAATAACCTTTGTGGTTTTGAACACAAAGAAGACTTCAATGGAATTACTCCAGGCGGATTTTACTATTCATCGTATAGCATCTCTACTCCTGAGCACGGAGGTACACATATGGATGCACCTATTCATTTTGCAAAAGACCATCTAACGGCTGATATGGTTCCATTAACCAGTTTGAGTGGCAGCGGTATCATCGTAGATGTTTCTGAAAAAGCATTGAATAATTGAGATTAT
>JAPJNH010000162.1 GCA_026461075.1 Chitinophagales bacterium | reverse complement strand
TCTTTAATTTCAAACCACCAAAAGCTTTCATCCTCTTTGCATAGCACCTCGATCAGACCTTGCTCTTTGTTTATGTACTTCGCCGCATTACCGATTAGATTCTGAAATACCTGACGGAGTTTGGTTTCTTCAAACCAAACAGCAGGCAGTACAGCCCCTATTTCTACCTGAATATTTGTAGGCAAGTTCAAATCGGCCACTACTCCTTTCACAATTTCGTTGACATCCTGCTTGACCATACCATGATGTATATGGCTAATGCGTGAATAGTTCAGTACCCCTTCAATCAAATTATGCATACGTACGGTACGCTGATTTAATAGATCAATTAATTGCTGACCTTGTTCATCTAATTTATCCCTATAATCCTGATTAAGCCAATTCGTAAGTGATCCGATTGCACGTAAAGGTGCTTTTAAATCATGCGAAATGATATAGGCAAAGTCATTCAACTCTTGGTTGGATTTCTTCAACTCCATCAAGACTTCTGCTTGCTTCTCTTCGATTTGGATACGCGCACTAATATCAATGGAGATAAACAAATATTGCGTAGGACGTCCTTCGCTATTCACAAACGGCACTATGGTCGTATCCGACCAATACTTTGTTCCATCACGATGATGACCTTGTATCTCGCCCTTCCAGACCTTCCCTTGCGTTATTTCAGTAGTAATCCCTTTTAAATATTCATTGGTAAAATTATCTACAGGAAAGAATTTGCTATAATGCTTTTGCAATACCTCCTCGCGTGAATAACCTGTCACCTCGCTAAACCTTTCATTGACATACTGAAGAATTTGCTTAGTATCAATGATAAATACAGCAGCCGCTTCATCTAAAGCCAATCGAAAATTACTCAGCTCTTTAAAGGATTCTTTAGAGCTCAATTCAAAAATATGTTCGAGCTGCTTATATTCTGTATCATGTTGTTGATAGGCTTCGTTGATCGACTCTAAAAAAGATTCAAAGCCGGGCAATTCCAACCATTCTGGCTGAACCAACTTCTTCATCTGACGTGCCAATAAACGATGCCTTCCTTTATTCACCATACCCTTATTTTTCGCTGAATGTCGTAATAGTCATCGACTGGTTATGTAAATAACAAGGGGTGCCTATTTTAGAAGGTGAAATTTCACCATAAGAATAAAAACCGGTGAGTACCGCACCCTTTCCTACCACCTCATGTACTGCCTCTATTTCCTCTTCCGTCATTTGTTTCATGACTAATTTCCTTCCGACACAACTCACGAGTAATGCGAACTCTATTTCTTCAGAGAATCCTTTCTTAGCACGTTCTGCAGCTTGGTTGGCGCCATCAATTAGATGATCCACATTTGCCTTCATCAGCTTCACATAACTTCCTTCAGGAATATCACCCGCAAAAGTTAAGCTTTGCTTTTCTTCATCTACGGCAAGAATGGTTCTTACAATCGGCTCATCAACATTATTCGTTCTTAAGCTCAATGGAAATAACAATCCGGATGCTGGTAATTGATTAGCCAGATCACCTAAAAACGACTTATACAAGCTCAAGGCAGGCATATTATCGATTTCGTATAAGACATTGTTCTCTGAACGTGTTACTAAGCGCTCCACACCGAAGATATCCCAACCACCATACGAACCATATCCTATCTTAATTTTATCGCCATAAAATCCTAAGCCAATTACACGATCTCCGGCAGCACCTTGCTCTCCATCGATAACATAGGTCTGAACGAAATCAGCTCCGTCACCAGCCAAGCCTCCCGTAACATTTACTTCCTTAGGTAAGATCGAACGCATGCCTTCCACCAATTGTGTTCCGTTGATATGTAAGCCTTCGCTTAAAACAAGTATGTGACGGAGCCCTTCCTGTGTAAATTGATTTACTAGCGCTTCACCAACACGTGTGCTATCTGCTGCACCACTTAAGTTTACAGAATGCTTTTCCAATTTGGTATGCTCAAACTCAATAGCTGTAACGACAACCCCTGCCTCTTCAATTATTCCGTTTGCAATTTCACCAGAAGTACTACAACCCATAATATGAGCTGTTGGATATTTTTCACGAATAAAACTAAGAATTGATTCGTCCTTTGCTTTGCTAGGCGTAGTAAACACTAACACCAATTGCGCATGGATAGCACGAGCAGGAGAAACTAGCTCTTTCCACTCAGGATGCTTGATCGAAGAGGTAAATTGTTGTATAAGCATAGCAAAGATTTTAAACAAGTTAAGCAATCCTTACTAACCGAACAATGATTAAAGTCATTTTATCGAATCAACTCAACATTTCCCTTTCTAAAATAGTCTATATGCGTAAACGGATCCGTGTAAATAAGCTCATACACAAAGGTGCTAATCGGCTGTTGACGTCCTTTATAAGCGCCATCCCAGCCTATATGCATTGGATCGCTCGTATAAAAAACACACTCACCCCAACGATTAAAAATCCGGAACACAAAATTAGCATATGGCAAGTCGCATTGAATAATCGGGAAGAAACGATCGTCTAACCCGTCTCCGTTAGGTGTAAACGCATTCGCAATAACTAAATCACACTGACAATCATATTGCTTAATGACGATTCGATCGCTAGCATCGATACATGGCGGATTCGAAACCGTCACCGAATAAATACCAGGTAAGTGTATGGAATAGTTTGGACGCACAGCTCCATCACTCCATAATATCTGTGTCGCAATTGAATCTGCAATATGTAATTGTAATGTTTGCTGTAAACAAATAAAAGTATCTGGACCTAAGTCTGCATAAGGCTTCTGACTAATAGTCAAATGAATTTTAATTGCGCTATCACAGCCATTCACCGAAGAAATAGTATCATAGTAATCGCCTGCCATCCATACTTTATGACCATTTGGTAAATTATATAAATCGCCTTCGCATACGCGTGCATTTAAGGTAGTGTCCTTGGCAGGAACCACCTTAATATCATATACAATAAAACTATCACACAAATACTGATTCAATAAAGTATCCCGATACAAACCAGTTTGCGTAACTATTTGACCACTTGGCAACACTAGCGATTGATTCGCACAAGAGTAATAAATCACGGTATCACGACTACTGAAATGTTCCACAATACTACTAACATGAATACTGTCGCAACCGAATTTATTGGCTAAGGTATCGCTATGATAACCCGCTTGCGTAAGAATATGACCGTGTCCACAATTAAATATTTGTGACGCACATAAATGAATTTTCGTGGTATCCGGTATGGATGGATCCGCTAATACTACCTTGAAAGTGTCTGTAGTAGGACAACCCGCGGCATTCACCAAACTCACCACATAGGTAGTCGTTTGTGTAGGCTGTATAGTTATATTCGGACCGGTAGCGCCTATCGTAGCAGAATCAAGCGGATAAGACTGCCATGCATAAACGAATGGTACACTAATACTGGAGTCCGCATCACAAACGGCAAGTCGTATATCTGGTAACTCGTGAGAATAATTATAAGAGGTATTAAACACCCACTGAAAAATATTACAACCAGGAACAGCCATCGGACTATTTGAATATCCATAAATCGATCGTACTTCAGAATGTAATGACTTACGAACTTCATCTGTACCAATTTGGAATATTCCAGAGCTGTAACACGTCTCCACAATTAAATCACTGACGCCATCCCACACAAAAGCATTCGTCAACGCTAACATCGTCCAGCCCGCATTGGTCGTTAGACTTGGGAAATAGGCTACGATATTTCCGCCAGGATAATTCGACATGGAAGCTGCATTAGGATCACCGCATTGCATCTTTATTGTGAAGTTCCCAAATGGCAACATCGACATTTTGTTCGTCACAAAGAACCCAATACTATCAATTCTACAAGCCGACAAACCACTTTGACGAAGTTCTTTCGCTTTATAGCGCATCGTCATTTTATGATTTTCAATGATTCCATAAAACGGAGAACAAGGTCCTGCCAGTATACTTCCATTACCCACGTTCACGCTAAAATCAGCCTTAGCACATGGCGGTGCTAGCATACAGCTTAACGCAGAAGAGATCTGATGTAAGCCATTAGTTTGCGACTGTAGAAGAAAAGTGGGTGGCGTAAGGCCTGTTCCTTTACACAACAAAGTATCCTTCGGCAAATGAATAGTTGTCTGCACAGCCGGGGAAGAAACGCTAAAACTATCCGTGGAAGTACAAACACCATTAAAGGCGTTGACATAATAAGTGGTGGCTTGCGCTGGATTTACAACAATCGGTGATCCGCTAGCTGAAAATCCATTTGGAGAGGAGGTCCACGTAAACTGCGTTCCGGCAGGCGTCGCAGTATAATTACGACATACACTTAAATGTAAATACGGCGTTGCAGTGATATTCAACATTGAATTACGTACCGCACAAGGCCCTCCGACCATTTGCGTATTGCTAAAATTATAGCGACAGGCTAAGCCACTAAAGGCTGCAATTACATCATCCATGCTAGTAGCATTCCCGTTGTCGAAACAAATATCTAACAACAAGTTACTCACGCCATCCCAATTGTAGGGCGTCTGTAAAACGAATTGATTCATACCCATTACAGAAGAATAAGAACTCGTTGTATAAACGGTTGTAAGAGGTGTGAGGGTATCAAAAATATTAATTCCTGGGAATGTGATATAAGGCACGCAAGACAACTTGATAGTAAAATTTTTAACCGGAGTCGTGCTTTGCTTATTAATAATCTGCCAAGCTATTGCGCTGATAGTACAAGCCCCATTCAAACCCAAATCATTCAAATCACTAGCGCTGTACAAATACTGTATCCGTCCGCGTTGACTGCTTGTCTTGAAAGGACTCACAGAAACATTTTGCCAAGCAACTAATTGTGGTTTATAAGCTCCCACGACATACGTGTACGGATTAGAACAGCCCATCGTCGAAGCACCACATTGTGAGGCTAGAGAACTAGCTGATAAGGTATCTGAAGCTTGAGTACAGATAATATCCCGTCCCATAATATGCACATCAGGGTTTATTCCTTTAGTATGAATGAATACCGTATCCAGTGTCGGACAAGCGGTATCATTTGGCGGAGGATATGCATGTAATAACACGGCATGCGTTCCGGCGACAAACCATGACACCTTGATGGGTTTCGAACTGTTTACAATTCCCTTCACCAATTGTGCGCCATTCAATTCCCAGAAATAAGTCCATCCAAACTTTGAATTACCTTGCAAATAGATAGTGGTCGTATCATAGGGAATACAGACAGAATCATGTGTGCTTGCAATGGCCATTGGCTTTGGCTTACGAATCACATAAATCGACTTCGTGATAGTATCATAACAACCAGCAGGATTCATCACTACCAGACTTACTTGATACACACCACTCGTAAAATACGTATGCAATGCATAATTGTGTGTCATCGCGAAATTCGGATTATTCGGATTGATACTTGCTTGCGAAGTATCACCAAAATACCACTGCTCCGAGATTAAATTAATATTCGCATTAGGCATCGAAGTATCCGGAATAACGAAGTCGGTAAAATTCACTGACTGTCCGATACAAATCGTATCCTGAAAACTAAAATCTACTTTTGGCATTTCATAGATGGCCGTGTGAATGATAATACTATCGCAATACGGACTTTGCGCAGTGTGTACAGTATTTGTATAAGATCCTGGTGTACTAGTATAGACACCGTTCGGTAATAAGTGTGGCGGTTGTGCACACGCATTAATAAAGGTTTCTGGAACAAAATAACTCATCACCACTGCAGAGTCGCATCCACCATGAGAAGTATAATGCAGCGTTTGTGAAGAAGGCCCTGTTACAGTATCTCCATTCGGCCATAACTGTACTTGATGGCAATCATAGGGAATGCTAATGTATTGCTTGATTACTGGAATTTGTGAGACGAGGTAAATTACGTTTTGCGTAATACCATTAACTATTTGCGTTGTAGTATATACGCCTTCATTCTTGATCCATTGATTGGGAATCCATACACTATCATTTGCGCAATAGGTTAAAACAACGGTAGAGTCGTTGATGCAGGAAGGTGCGGTGCAGTTTGGATCATAGACATATTGCCACAAGGCATTTGTTTTATTGACACCAAAAACCCATAAATTATTATTATTATCTGTCCATAAACAATTACCCGTACCTCCCGGAGGACGATTATAAGAATTGGAAACGCCCTTTGTTCCGAAGACAGGGGTCTGTCCTAAGGCACCATCTATCCAATTCCAAGAAGCTGAATTAGCGTTGAACAACCACAAGTCGTTTCCAGCATAGTCGCCACCAAAAAACCAATAGGTATTCGGACAATAGCCTGGGGTCACGCGATAGTCGACATTCTTTTTGGGATAATCAATATAATCAGGTAGACAATGATGAAGATACGCTCCGTTAGCACCTGCTGTCCGTGCACGCAATGACCACATCTGCGCATTCATATCGTAAGCCCACAATTCATTGCTATAGCCGTTCCCTGGACTTGGAACTACGATTTCTAACCAGCCTTGTACACTTGTCATGCCACTGCAATAAGCGATCCCCGAAGGTGGCAAATTATTCGCCGCCCATTGCTTCAATGGCGCATAGACACCCGGTGAGCTAACACCGTGGTTTCCTTTTATCCAAGCCCAGGCCTTCGTTAGCGGATTAAACTCCCATAAATCAGAGCTTCCACTGACATAGAGCCATAAATGATTTTGATAATCCACCCAAGTGACATTGTCCTCCGTAATTCCTTGTGGTGTATAGTTGCTACTAAAAATACCTGGTGGACCAAAGCTTGCATTCTGACTAAAATTAGTGCCCGCCATCCAGGTCCATTCATTAGTCGCAATGTGATAACGCCATAAGGCATTCGACTTATACAAGGATTGATTAATCCCGCCCAACATCCATAAATCTCCATTATTATCGACCCAAGTAGCATTCGTAAGTTGCACTGCACCTGGACTATTTAAAACAGCAGGAACGCCTAAAGTGCCATAAACAGGTGCTTGATTCAATAAGGTCGATCCTCCCATCCATGTCCACTGCGAAGTGCTAGGATTAAACTTCCACAAATCATCATGCATATCGCCACCATACATCCAGAAATTACCTTGTAAATCTTTCCAGTGTGCTGCCGCATAACGCGCTGGGGGATTATTATTCGGAGAGGCTAAATACTTGATACCATAGGAGCCAAGGGCGTATTGCGTAGAATCACCCTTTACCCAAAGCCATTGTCCTGCCCTTACTGTCGAAAAACAGCACAGCAATACAATACACCAAAGTGTCCACAGTTTTTTCATTTCTTGGTATAACAAGATAATTAAAAAACAGCAGAATGCCTTTAGACAAATTACTCTTCCGCAGAATTTTTCATCGCCATTAATAAATTATAGCTTCCCTTCACCACCACCCTTTCTGACGCAAGTTCATCACCATTTACAATCTCTATAAATCCTCGTTCTTTACGACCTAACTGCACTTCAACTAATTTATAGGTATTGCTTCCATTGGCAACGAAGACATATTGCTTTCCCTCAAAATAAACCAAAGCATCCTCCGGTAGCGCCTTTACCTTTGCCTCATCTAAATCAATATGCGCTGTCATGTACATGCCCGGCTTCAAATCTCTTTGACCACCCTCGAAATGACAATGCACCTCAGTGCTACGATCCGAATCTAAATTCTGACCAATTAAAATGATTTCAGCAGGATAAGTCTTTTCATTTCCATTCACACGTTTGGCTTCGACCTTTTGACCTGCTTGCAAATAAACCATATCCTTTTCAAACACTTTCAATTTCAAATGCAAGTCACTTGGATTAATCAATTCAACCACCACTTCTGATGCTTGCACATACTTGCCAATATTCACTTTCACTTGCGATACATAGCCATCAATTGGCGAACGTAATACTACGCTCCGTGACAAATTCTCTACATTCAATTTCGCTGCATCTATACCAATGAGATTCAATTTTTCTTGTAAGGCCTTTACTAAAATTTGTTGTTGTGTAAACTCACTCTTGGCCAACTGCATTTGCTTTTCACTTCCCGCTTGCGACTCAAACAAAGATTGCTGACGCTTGGCATCCTGTTCTAAAAACGGAAGCTTCGCTTTCGCAGAAAGATAATTCTGTTGCAACTCTACATACTGCGGATCTTCTAAAATCGCAATCACTTGTCCCTTACGAACTGGCATTCCAGGTAAGAGATCTGTCGACTTCAAATAGCCTCCCAATGGGGCAGATACTGTAATCAAGTTTTGTGGCGGAACTTCTGTTTGCCCACTCACTTCGATGCGATGCGAAATCAACTTGGATTGTACGCTGTCTAATTGAATCTGCACCGCTTTGGCTTGCGACTCCGTTAATGTAATGCTGCTTGAAACAAGGGCACTCGCCTTATTTTCACTTGCATTCTCTACTTTTTTCTGACTACAGGATGACAGAATCACTGCCAACATCCCAATTATATATAGTTTTTTCATTTTATTATTTGTTCGTGTTTAAGTAATGTAATTCTAAGGCACGCTGATTGTAAATTGGTAACGTTTGCCAATACGTAATCAAAGTTTGTAAGTTTTGTTGTGCTAAAAGCAACCATTCGAGATAGCTAATATTCCCTTGCTTATACTGCTGCGCACTAAGTTGTAAAATCTGACGTGCATCTGGCAACAAACTATTCTCGTACTGATTCAGATTGTTCTTGGAAGCAATATAGTCGGCAAAGGCAATTCGATAGTTACTAAGCCAACGGCTCTGCGCTGCTTCCACACTCGCCTGTACATATTGCACTCCCTGTTTAGCTAATTTCACGCGAGCTATTTGACCACTTGTAAAAATAGGCAAGCTCCAGCCAGCCATTAACACATAAGCCTTGGCATCTTTACCTCCAAGGAAAGCAATATTAGTGGACGAAGCTGGATAATGCTGATAGCCTAAAGTCCATGAAGGAAACAATTTTGCTTTCTCTAATTGCACTTGTTGTTGGGCGGCCAAACGAGTGCTATTCCATTGTTGCAAGTAAGGATGTTCCAAACCTATTTCTACAGGATAAGGCAACTCATCCTTCCAGACATACATTTCTATCGCAGGCTGATCATTATAGGAAGCGCACAACTGTCGCCATTCGTTTAAGTAACGGAGGCTATCCGCTTGACACAATACAATCTGTGATTGCCATTGACGACGTAATTGCTGAATACTCTTCAATTCTAAAATACCTGTTTCTCCCAACTGTGCGCGTAAACTAGCATATTGCACGCCTGTCGCCCACAAGGAATCCCAATGACGAAGTTCCTTAAGAAGATGAGCCGTTGCAGCATAATTCATCTGCGTGAGGAGTAAGGTCTTTTGTATATAAGCCTCTTTATCCTTCAGTGTCCAACTAGCTTGCTTTGATTCAGTAGAATAAATAGCACGTTGCGATTTGTATACGCCCGGCCATTCTCCACTTTGCGTAATGGTAGATTGCCAAGGCACATTCACTGCAACACCTTGAGTGAACTCTTGCATAAACTGTGTAGCCGGCAAATCAAATGCCGAAGCCACTTTCGTCGATTGATACGCTTGATATTTTCTCGCCTGTATTAAATCAGGATTCTTGCGCATCGCACTATCGAGCGCCTGTTGCCAACTTAAACGTTGTTGTGCTTTAAGAGAGAAGCTACAACAACATATTAATAAGAGTAAAATATTATTTCTTCCCATAACGCTTTTCAATTAAAAGGTAAAACAGTGGTAATACAAACAAGGTGAGGAAAGTAGCAATTAGCAAACCTCCTATCACCACAGTTGCTAAAGGACGTTGCACTTCAGCCCCCGCTCCGTTACTAATAGCCATTGGTAAAAAGCCTAAGGATGCCACAAAAGCAGTCATGAGTACCGGCCGTAATCGCCGTGTACCGCCTTGGATAATCACACGTAGTAATGATTTCGTTTGTTCATGTCGCGCATTAAACTCCGTTAGCAAAACAATCCCGTTCAGCACCGCGACGCCAAACAGTGCAATAAAGCCAATCCCAGCGCTAATACTAAATGGCATCTGACGCGCTACTAAGAAATACAAACCACCAATTGCGGAGAAAGGAATAGCTGTATATATCAAAGCCGCATGACGAAGGCTGTTGAAGGCAAGATACAAGAGTAAGAAAATAAGTAATAACGCGATCGGTACGACAATCAACAAACGATTTTTAGCTGCATTGAAATTCTCAAAGGTACCGCCATAAGTGATGCTATAGCCTGCAGGCCACTGAATATCGCTACTTACACGCTTCTGTAAATCCTCCACTACCGTCATCACATCTTTGCTACGTACGTTGAATCCTACCACTATCCTGCGATGTCCGTCTTCTCTTTGCACTTGGAAGGGTCCGTTCTCCAATCCCACATCGGCTATCTGACTAAGATCGACTTGTTCGCCATTCGCTAATGGAACGCGTAATTTCTGCACATCTTCCAAACGACTGCGTTCATCACCATGCAAACGAACAACGATATCGAAGCGCTTCTCACCTTCAAATAATAAGCCTGCTGTTTGTCCAGCGAAAGCTGCATTCACTACCTGATTGACTGTTTCAATACGCAAGCCATATTGCGCTAAGGCTTCACGCTTATATCGAACGACTATCTGACCAACTCCTGCAACAGGCTCTACATAGATATCCTGCACACCTTCCACTTTTTCCATACAGCCTTTCAAACGTTGCGCATAGGCTACCAAGGTATCTAAGTTTTCCCCATAAATTTTACAAACCACATCCTGTCGAGCCCCTGTCATCAATTCGTTGAAACGCATTTGCACAGGGTATTGGAAGCTCGTAGTAATGCCAGGAATCGCAGATACTTTCTCTCGCATCTTCGCCGCTAAATCATTGAAATTATCTGCCGAAGTCCACTCCGACTTTGGCTTTAAAACGATGATCATATCGGCAGCATCCATCGGCATCGGATCGGTAGGCACTTCACCACTACCAATTTTCGTTACCACCTGTTCCACCTCTGGAAAATTCTTTTTGATGATTCCCGCAGCCGCTTGTGTTTGTTCTATACTCACTGATAAGCCGCTACCACTCAACACACGCGTCTCGACAGCGAAATCTCCCTCTTCTAAAGTTGGTATAAATTCTCCCCCAAGCGTAGAGCCTAATAGGATGGCTAGTATAAACAATACAGCGACTCCGATAAATATTCCTTTAATATGATGCAATGCCCATAGCATAGCCACTTGATAGCGCTGCTCCAACCATATCATCCATTTTGGTTCGGAGGACTCGGTTCTTCCCGGACGATGTAAAAACAAACTGCTCATCATCGGAATATAGGTTAAGGAAAGCAGGAAGGCGCCTAACAAAGCGAAGGCTACGGTTTGAGCCATCGGCTTAAACATCTTTCCTTCAATACCACTTAAAGAGAAAATAGGAATATAAACGATGAGAATAATGATCTGTCCGAAGACGGCGCTGTTCATCATTTTTCCGGCACTCTTACGTACGATCTCATCAATCTTAACTTCTCCTGTATTCTTTACAGCCCATTTCTTTTGATGATGTAGTTGATGTAAAACCGCCTCTACTATAATCACGGCTCCGTCAACAATCAATCCAAAGTCAAGTGCTCCTAGACTCATTAAGTTGCCACTGACACCGAAAATATTCATCAAGATAATCGCGAATAACATCGCTAAAGGAATGACAGAGGCTACTAATAAACCTGCGCGCCAGTTACCCAAAAACAGCACCAATACAAAAATAACTATGAGCGCTCCTTCTAGTAGATTGTGCTCCACAGTGCCAATTGCGTTGTCTACCATTTTCGTTCGATCTAAGAATGGCTCTACCAAAACACCTTCTGGTAAAGACTTTTGAATCTCCACCACACGTTCTTTCACTCCTTTGATTACCTGACTACTATTCGCACCTTTCAACATCATCACTACCGCTCCCGCGACTTCTCCTTCGTCGTTATAACACATCGCCCCATATCGAGCTGCATGGCCGAAACGAACTTCTGCCACTTGCTTTATTTTGATTGGTTGTGCATCGTGACTCGTCCGTACTACGATGTTCTCGATATCTTCCAAGGACTTTAACAATCCTTCGGTACGAATGAAGATGGCCTCATGTTGTTGTTCGATATACGCGCCACCCGTATTTTGATTGGCGGCTTCTAAAGCTTGCAAGATTTCTGGAATGCTGATATGATAGGCGTTTAACTGCTCTGGACGAATAGCTACTTCATATTGTTTCAAAAGTCCGCCGAAGCTACTTACTTCTGCCACACCTTTTACACTGAGCAATTGCGGACGAACATACCAGTCTTGGATGCTACGTAATTGCATTGCGTCGAAACGCTTTTCGTAGCCGGGTTTTGGACGAACGGTATATTGATAAATTTCACCAAGGCCCGTAGAGATCGGACCTAACTCAGGGACTCCGATGCTTGGAGGAATGACGGATTGTAATCCTTGTAGTCGTTCTGCGACTTGTTGCCGTGCCCAATAGATATCTGTTTCGTCGGTAAATACAAGGGTCACTAATGAAAGTCCGAAACGCGAAAAAGAGCGTACTTCTTGTATGCCGGCGATATTCCGACTCGATTGTTCGATAGGAAAAGTAATGAGTCGTTCGATATCTGTTGCGCCAAGAGAAGGCGCTTGCGTGATAATTTGAACTTGGTTATTCGTGATATCAGGTACCGCATCTATGGGCAGTTGGGTTACTTGATAAACACCCATACCTATTAAGGCAAGGACGAATAAACCAATTAATAATTTATTCTTGACTGAGAAGTCAATGATTGCTTGTAGCACAATAAATAGTTTAAAAATAAAAGAAGGCAGAATTCTCTGCGATTAAAGCACCGTGTATAAACTAGCTAAACTTCGGAGGCTGCCATACTAAGTCGTGAGCAGCAGTGCTATAAGGCGCTTGATAAGCGTCGTTGAGAGGGGTTCCGTCTTCGTTAGAAAAGAAGTGCAGGGCGCAGTCGTTCTGACTAACGGCAAAAGGGAAGAGCTGATGAATAGACTGTGTGCCCGATTTAAACGGCAGTTTTTGATCGTCTTTATCGGCATGGTCTTCCTGACAAGCATAGTGATGTAGGAAGAATTGTAGTGCGTTTATTTGGGGATTGTGGCGGTGATGTTCAGAAAAATGTTCCCACAGCAATGGCAACTTCAATAGCTGTTTACATTCTGTGCTAGAGAAGATGAATAAGGCCGTAAGGAGCAAAAGGATGCCACGCTTCATAGAGTGAAGTTAGTGAAAAATGGAGATGCGAGCAATATTATTGGGGAAT
>JAPJNH010000018.1 GCA_026461075.1 Chitinophagales bacterium | reverse complement strand
TGCTCAAATTACCTTTTCAAGACTCCCTTCAACACCTATCAACTACGAACATATTCACGCAGGTGTAATAAAATCGGGCTATTCTGCATTGAATGAGGTATTAAAACAACTCCGTCACGCACCGATTTTAAAACGGTTCTTAATCGCCTTTTTCTTTTACTCCATGGGCGTACAAACTGTTATGTATGTGGCGTCCACCTTCGGTAGCAAAGAAATTAAACTTGCGCAAGACCAACTCATTTTGACCATGTTGATTATTCAATATATCGGCGTTGGAGGCGCTTTTCTCTTTGCTTGGCTTTCCCAAAAAATAGGAAATTTTAAAGCATTAACCTTAGCCGTTACCTTATGGATATTTATCTGTTTCGGTGCTTATTTCGTGTATAGTGCTATTCCTTTCCTAATACTAGGTGGCTGCGTCGGCTTAGTTATGGGAGGCATTCAGAGCTTGTCAAGAAGTACTTATAGTAAACTACTTCCACAAACAGAGAACCATGCCTCTTTCTTCTCCTTCTTTGACGTGAGCGAAAAACTCGCCATTACCATTGGAACTTTTTCATTTGGCTTTATTGATGAATGGACCGGTAGTATGCGCAATTCAATTGTGGTATTAATTGTGTATTTTGTCATTGGAATTTTTCTACTGGGAAGTATTTTGTTAAAAACAAGATCCAAAAATTGATAACTCACCGCTAATGAATCGTTTTTGCTTACTTATTATTTTTCTTTGCATTCATTTTAGCAGCTTCGCTTTGGGTGGTCGTCATGGCAATCCATATAGAACCAAGAAAAAATGGAGCAACTCCTATAAAATCAATCGAAGCAATTGGGAAATTGGAATGGCGAGTGGACTTACGCAATATGTGGGTGAATTAAGCACCACGATTCCGCATCCTAAAACCTGGAAACCCTACTACGGTGTATCTTCACGATTTACAATAAACCCTTATTGGTCGCTCCGATTCATGGCCACCAATGGTGCAATTGCCGGAGATGATGCCCTATCGAAAGGCTTTGCGCATCAACAACGAAATCTAAGTTTTAAGACTGATCTTTTTGAAAGCTCTTTACAATTCGATTGGAATATTTTAGGATTCGAACCAATCAACAAACAAAAACCATTCACTCCTTTTCTTTTTGCAGGCATCTCCTATTATCACTTCAACCCAAAAGCACTTTACAAAGGGGTCTGGTATGATTTACAGCCACTAGGAACGGAGGGACAAGGAATTCCGGGTTATGGCCCCAAATACAAACTAAATCAAATTTCGATTCCTTTTGGTGGGGGTATTAAATATGGCTTCCGATTAGGTGATGGTAATTATATCACACTAACCGCTGAAATGAGCATGCATAAAACCTTCACCGACTATCTTGACGATGTCAGTGGAGGATATTTACCATTGAAATATCTAGCTGCAAACAACGGGCCGATGGCGGCAGAATTATCTATCCGCGCCGATGAGTACTATAACCTTCCAGTAGATTATACCTTTGATAGCACTAGAGGTAATCCAAAGTCAAAAGATTGGTACGTGTACTCCGGAATTACCATTGCGTATATTTTGTATAAAAAGGAGTATTTTTACGACTTCGCTAATTGATTTACTATGTTAAAAAGAATTATCAGCTCCTTAGTATTAAGTTTTATCTACTTAACACTTACTTCAAACAGCTATGCACAGTTCGCTGAAGGTGGTGTCTCAGGAGGCTTTAGCTTTTACCTAGGTGACATTGTTGCACCTTATGGTGAAATGAGTCAATACCATCCAGCTGCAGGAATGTTTGTCAGAGGTACCGTGCTGAAAGGCTTAGTGAGTGGGCGATTTGGCGTAAGCAGAGGAAGTATTTCTGGGGACGACAAATACTCTTTGAACAAATTTCATATCGTCCGTAATCTTAACTTTACGAGTCCAATTACAGAAGCTTACTTGGTTGGGGAATTAAATTTGTTTTCATTTAACCCCTGCAGAAATAAAAAGTTTTCACCTTATGTTGTTGGAGGAATCGCAATGTTCCACTTCGATCCAATGACAAGTTATTATGGAGAATTTTACCATTTACAAGAACTCGGAACAGAGGGTCAAGGTCTTGCGGGTTACCCTGCCAAATATAAATTAACCCAATTTTCAGTCCCAATGGGTGGAGGTATCAAGTATGCGATTAATAAAAGATTGGTGGTTTCTGGAGAATTCGTAATGCGCAAAACTTTTACGGATTACCTAGATGATGTGAGTACCACTTACCCGGATAGAGTAGAATTAGCGAAAGTCAATGGTTCTGCCGCTGCCGACCTTACCTACAGAGGTTTCAAACATTATGATGATAGCTCCTTAAAAGGGGTACAAAGAGGTGATGCAGGCGATAAAGATTGGTACAATTTCGTACAAATCAATTTCTCCTACATATTCTTCTCACGTTGTCAAGCATCAGAATATCGCGGCCGCATGTATATTGGCCGTATAGGTTGTTACAACTTCTAATTAGTAACGGAGCACTACCCCAATCACGCCATTAATCCCATAAACAGGATAACCTAAGGTATAAGAATACTTTTGATTAGCGACGTTGTTCAATTGAATATAGGCGCTAACGTTAGCGTTGTAATGGTAATATGCATTCAAATTAACATCTGCGCTGCCTTTAAGCGTCTCTAAAGAGGAACCGCGCATATATTGGCGATTACTCCATCCGAATACTTGCATCCCAAACTCCCAATTCTGCTCATACTTATAATTAGCTTGTAAGCCACCAACAAACGCTGGAGCGAAGTTGGCATAAAACTTATTCGGCAAATAATAATTGGTATAATCCGCCCAAAGTCCTGCACGAATAATTTCAGACTTATTATAATTCACCTCGGCATGCACATTGAATTGAGACGCCTTTGAATCAATAAACTCCATACGATAGTTACGCAAATTGTTAGAATCTGCCATCGTCAAGAAGCCTTGGTGTTTTGCTTGCACGTATGCGAAGCGAGCATTATACGTAAACTCTTTATTGAAAGAGCCTCTTAATCCTAAGAAGATATCTTGACGAATCGTGTTTTTAATGAGCGTAGAGTCTAATACTGGACTAAAGGCCAACATCGAACGATAGGTATTCTTTAGCACATTACCCTTATAGCCTAAATACACTTGTAAATTTTGAGCAATCAAATCTTTGCCCAATTCGATATCTGGATGGATATAACTTGCGTTCTGACTAAACTGAACATTCGCAGCAATGCGTGCAAACCATTCCTTCTTTTCAATATTATAAAAAGGAGATGCGGAGATTAAAGAATTTTTGTAGCTAGTCAAGGACGGATCCCAAGTTGTGTGCGCACTACTGAAACTGTTATAATCTTCACTGATTTTTATTCCGGCTATGCTTCCGTCTTCAAATGGCTTCTGTACTTTCGCTTCAGCCCAGATACCCGTTTCATTAATAGAATGGAAGGTTGAATCTAATCGAGAGAGCATATATGGCTTTACTGATAATTTATAATCTAGCTCTTTATTCTCATCTTGATTCAGCTTGCGAAAGATAATCGTTGGAGCAAGGATGTGAGTCATGAATTTATCGTTGAGAGAGAGCTTATTGCTTTCTGTATTCAATGCATAAGGACGGAATACGTCGTTGGTATACGTGATATCTCCTTCCAAGACATTCGCTGGCATTAGATATTGGTATTGTAGCTGCGCTTTACTTTGTGCAAAACGTTGAACGGGGTTTGGTGCACTGTTTGAGGAATGATGAAACAGATTCACGCCATAACGGAAGCTCGCATTATTGACATTATTATAACGCAAGTCGACATAAGGCGTGGTATAATTACCAAAGCCCAACTTAGCATATAAAGTAGGCAAGATCAATTGCTGTTTATCTTTTGGCAACATAACCGCTTTTAATTCTGGCGATTGAGGCACTACCGCAAGCAATCGTGTTGGGACATTGTAGGTTAATTTAGGCACCTCAATTTTCACTTTTGGCATTTCAGGCGAAAAGTTCATTTTCACAGCATCGGCCAAAATAGGTTGATATGGTTTTATAATATCAATTTGCTCCGTTTCCATAGTGGTATCCACTTTAGGAGTAATCGCAGCAACAGGTGTTTGTGCCGAAGCGAAGTTGGCAAAAAGAGGGAAGCTAATAGCTAACGCAAGGATATATTTTACTGATTGCTTCTTCATATTATTTGCTTGGAGTTTCGTTTAACAATTTAGAGTCGTTCGATTCTTTCGTTTGAATTTGAATCATTTTCTCATCTGCACGTTGTTGTAATGCAGTATCTTTTACATTCTCAAATAAGGTCTCTAAGGTCGATTTGGCTTGGATATATTCTTTCTCTGCAGTGTATACATCTGCCAATAATAAAAGGGTCTCGCCTATCCAATGTTCATAGGTTGGGAATTCATTGATGATATCATAACACGCGTCTTCGGCACGTTGATAATTCCCTTTCATATACTTAATCTTCGCTAAGCAAAAACGCGCTTCCGCAGCCTGTTCTCCCTTATTATTTTTCAAACAAGTTGAGAACTCTTTTTCAGCTGTTAAGGTGTCGTTAGCGTTGAAAGCCATTTTCCCTAAATAAAAATGCGCCTCATTTTGATCCACGGTTGAATACGTCTCATCAGTACTAACTGTTTGCGCATATTTCGCACAGATTTCATTCTTCTCCAATTTATACGCACTACGCATCGCTCCTAAAATCCCTTCTGCTTTATTCTTTTTATAGCCACTACGTTCTGCCATCAATTGATAGTAATTAAGGGCTTGCGGATAGTCCTTCAAATGAACATAAGCGATATAGGCAGCCTTCTGTACCGAACGTTCTGTATAGTCGTTTGGCGACATATTAGCAATAGCGGTAAAGTCGGTGAAGGCCTTACCCCATTCACTTTGCTTAACGTACGATTCCGCACGAACGAATAAAGCATTCGGAATAAAATATCCTTTAGGATACTTATCGACATAAGTGCTAACCCCTTCAATAGCCGCATTATACTTCTGTGTGTTGAAGTTGTTTTCAGCCGCTTCATACAATAAACTATCCTCATTAGAAGCACTCAAAGACAAACCAGGTTGTGTTTTCAAATAGCCCAAAAATCCATTTGCATCGCCTTTATCAATATACAAATTACGGATCCCTAAGAGCGATTCTGTCGCTTCTGGTGAATTTGGAAAATCTTTTACTAAATCCTTATAGGCTTCTAAGGCCTTTTCATCTTGATCTGTATTCACATAAACCAAGGCCATTTGTACACGCGCTTTCTTATAAAAAGGACTCTTTGGATAATTGGTAATCACGTCGGCATAAGCACCTTCCGCTTCCTTGTATTTCTCATCATTAAAATAAGTATTTGCGATTTCGATTTTAGAATCGTCGACATATACAGATTTAGGATTGGTTACGGCAACCTGCGAAAGCACTTCAATTTTACCAGCATTATCATTTGTCAAGCCAAGGATAATCCCCTTTTGATACAAGGCATAATCATTACCAGCACCTTTCGCTTCAATTACGTTATTGTAATAGCTAGTAGCCTTATCATAAATTTTCTGCACGAAATAACAATCCGCGATACGCAAGTTCACATCCGTCCATAGTTTTGATTTTTCTTTAGCAACTTGTAGACAAGAATTCAAATACTGCAATGCCTGATCATGTTTTTGCATCTTCAAATAACAATAGGCTAAATCATAATATACGTTTGCCAAATTATTATTTGAAACCTTTGCACCCGCCATTTCTGACAGACTTAAATACTTATTGAATTCCAAAATAGCATCTTGATAACTTCCATCATAATACGCAATCTCCCCTTTCCAAAAGGCTGCATCTGCCACCATTTGATTGTCTACAGGATAACGCAGTGAGCGTTCAAAGAAGTTGCGCGCTCCATGGAAGTCGCGGTTATGATATTTCTGCACGCCTGAACAGAAAGCTGCTTTTTGATACGCTGCCTTCAAGCGGGGAGACTTATTATTAATCGATTCCAACAACTCTAATGCGGCAGCATAATTATTAGAGCGCACATAAATATCTGTTAGCATTTCCTTTGCTTCGCCTAACATTTTAGAATCAGGATATTCCTTGACAAAGGATTGCAAAGTAGTTAATGATACTTCGTCGAGCCCTTCATCAAAAGCTAACTTCGCTGCTAAGAATTCTGATTGTTCAGCGATTTCTTTATCGAAGTTGAATTTGGCAGCCTGGCTGAAAGCGGTACGGGCACTCGTTTTATTATTAGTTTGCAAATAACAATCTCCGAGAATATACAAGGAGAATTGTCCTAAAGTATCCTTCAACACATTCAGATCTTTCAAATGCTCGATGGCGTTTTTATAGTCGCCTGTTTTGTATTGCGCAAAAGCAATTTGATATAAATCATCCTTACGCATCTTTTTGTTCTGCGCTGCAAAAGCCGTTAAATAGGTCAACGCATTGGCATATTCCTTCTTTTGGAAATACGTTTGACCGATTAAATATTGGATATCACTTTTATTTTGAACGTTCTCCTTTTTCAATACATCTTCTGCATAACTCAACAATTGTTCATATTTCTTTTGAGAGAAATAGATACGACAGAGGTAATAAGGGACGATGAGTTCGTAATCAGGATAAAGCTTTACTTTTTCAAAATAGCCTGCAGCGTCATCAATATTTTTTAGGTTATAACTGATAAATCCTGCATAGTAAGTTGATTTGGCAGCATACTTTGAACGTCCATTTGCCAAGCCTTTGAAGATAGGCAAGGCCTTTTCGTTTTTCTTGGTAATGAAATAGCTGTAGGCTAAACAAAAATTCGCTTCTTGATTTTCTGCAAAGCTCAAACCAGACAAGTCGACCTTTTCCAGAAACTGAATGGCCTCCTTAAACTGATTTTTTCTAAAATTATACACCCCCAAATAAAAGCGCGTATTGTTAGCACGCGTTGTATTCGAATAATCCTTTAGGAACTTCTTCAACAGATACTCAGCATCCGGCTGATTCAACTGCATGGCACAAACAGCGTTATAATAGTTTGCATCCGATTGCCACAAGCGCCATTTATTTTGATCGCTTGCCCCTTGAGGACTTGCCAAAAACTGAATAAACAATTGCTGTGCTTGCCAATATTGTTCAACTTCAAACATAGAAACGGCATCTCTAAAAACAGTTTCAGGTGCTGTATAATGGGCTGTCTGTTGGGCTTTTAATTGAACAGGCAAAACTGTTGCAATTGCTAAAGCCAATAAAAAGCAAGGGCGGATGATAAACTTCTGAAGCATACGTATTCTTTAGAATTCTTTTGTACGGAATTCTTCTGCTTAAAGTTATACTAAGCGCCTTGTAGTATGGAAAAGGAAGGCCGCAACTTGTTCACAAAGGGCTTTTCAATTGTACACCTTTATGGAAAATTAAAGTCGCGTAAAATCAGCAGGCAAAGTATGTAGGGTCCATATCTGTTCTGCCTTGCCATTATGAAGTAAAATAAAAGTCGGATTTTGCGGACAGAGTTGACGTATAAATTCCTCGCTAGGGCATTGCACAAAAGGAATACTCCAATTATTATCGTGTCTTAATTTATCTGATTCGCTTGATTTCAGGGTGCTGAGGCCAATGAGGGGCAACTTGATATCTTCCGCACTTTTAATAGCTAAGCGTAATTTACGTTGAGCCTCTTCATTCAGTGCATTCGTTTGGCGAAAAACGATCCATAAAGACAAGCCATTTTGATTCAATAAGGAGTCGTGAATCGCTCTACCATAGGCATCTAGCAGGCTAAAACCGGGTTCCTTAGCTTGCTCACCCTTACGAATTAAAATACTTGCACTCTTTTCAAAGAGGTATTTCTTCTTATTGGCTAATTCTCTTAAATGCTCGCCTATTTTATCAGCACCGAATGAATCAATTTGCTGCTTCTTTAGGTTGTAATAATAGAAATAGGTAGCAAAACTATCTCTCGGAGCACTTGGAGCAATCGCCCATTTCGCACGCAGATCCAAGCCTTTTTTCAAAGGCTGCTTGCTGTACAAAGCACCGTACGTAAATGTATAATACGGTATCGCAATAACTGACAAGGCTGCGAGTACAAAAAAGAAAACATTCCATTTAAAACCACCAACCGCATCAATTTGATTTTTCCCTAAGAGTAATAAAGCACTTAATACCAACACAAATATATCGCGATAAAAGGCTGCCAAAGGCGACCAATGCAATAACTCCCCAAAAGAAGGCATCTCGACGAATAATCTATTAATGCTAATATATCCTGTCAGGCAGGTAGAAAGCAAAGCGTATACGGCAACCGACCAACTAGTAATCTGGATAAAAGAACCTAATAACAAACTTAAGCCAAGCAACATGGTCAGAGCCCCTACCCCCATCCCCCAATAGATGGCGATGGATTGCAGAAAGCCGACGTGTAAGGCGTTAAAATAAACTTCGATTTTGTTCGCAAATGCTATTGGATCGTTTAGCATAAGTACTCCGCTAAGAAGCAGCCAGAGTCCAATAAGGTACCGACTTAGCTGAACGAAAAATCGCATATAAAATGTTTAGGCGTTAGCAGAGGTATTCAAATGCCATTGTCCAAGTTCTTTTAAACGAATCATGGCAAAAATAGCATAGTTAATCATATCGAAGTAAGACGCTGAAATACCCTCACTGATGAGTGTTTTCCCTTGATTATCTTCAATTTGACGAATACGGTATAATTTCATTAAAATCAGATCGGTGATGCTACTAACACGCATCTCGCGCCATGCTTCACCATAGTCATGATTTTTATTGCGCATCAACTGACGAGCTTCCTCCACCTTTTTATTGAACAGAAATTCAGTTTCCTCCAAGCCCAATTCTAGCTTATCATCATTAGGTAATTCCATTTGCATCAAGGCGATGACGCAATAATTGACAATGCCAATGAATTCGGCTTCAACGCCTTCATTCACTTTCATTTCGCCCTTTTCTTGTATAGTGCGAATGCGATTAGCCTTAATAAAAATTTGGTCGGTGATGCTGCTCAAACGTAAAATGCGCCAAGCAGTACCATAGTCTTTTGTTTTAAGAAAGAAAATGGAAGAGCAGATATTAACTGCTTCGTTATACTGAGTTATCGTTTTTTCGAGTGACATAGTGATAGCTTAAAGATACAATTTTTAAAGAAAATATAAGACCTTTACCGCATGAAAAGCAGTATAAGTCAAAGTATCAATATGAAGGGACATTTCTTTTCATTAGAAGAGCCTCAGATAATGGGGATTCTAAATTGTACGCCTGACTCCTTTCATAGTGAAAGTCGTGTACAAGCAAGCGCTGAAATAGCCAACAAAATTGAAGCTATGATTAATGAGGGCGCTACGATACTAGATTTCGGAGGGCAATCCACTCGTCCTGGCGCCACACAAGTTGGCGTTCAAGAAGAAATAGATCGCGTCCTACCGGCGATTGAATTAGCAAAGAAACATTATCCGGATGTTCACTGTTCGATTGATACATTTTATGGCAAGGTAGCCGAAGCCGCTATTCATGCAGGCGCGAATATTATCAATGACATTTCTGCCGGCAGTATGGATGCCTCTATTTTAGATATTGCCGCAAAGACAAAAGTCCCTTACGTATTAATGCATATGCAAGGAAAGCCAAGTGATATGCAACTTAACCCAAGCTATAACAATGTTACACAGGAGGTTTATCGCTTTTTTCAAGAAAAACTAGCGCAACTTAAGGTGATGGGAATTGAAGAAGTGATTATCGATTTAGGCTTTGGTTTCGGCAAGAATGCAGCGCACAATTTCGAGTTACTGAGAAACATGGAATTGTTTCACCAATTGCATAAGCCCATTTTAACAGGCATTTCAAGAAAATCGATGATCTATAAAACATTGGGAACAGACGCTGCAAATGCATTGAATGGAACCAGTGTCCTTCATGCCTGGGCATTAGAACGCGGTTCTCAAATCCTTAGAGTTCATGATGTAAAAGAAGCGAAGGAAGCCATCCAATTATGGAAAGCGCTTAACAAAATTAACGAGCCACGTATTGTGATTCGTAATAATTTTGGTAAGCCCCAGAAGTAACGCGATTCAACCACTCTTCATTTTGTAAGTACCAATCTACCGTGCGTTCTAGCCCTTCTTCAAATTGAAGCGAAGGCTCCCAACCTAATTCATTCTTCAATTTATTCGCATCAATGGCATAACGTAAATCATGTCCTGCACGATCTTTCACGAAGGTGATCAATTTAGCAGTTTCGCCTTCCGGACGATTTAACTTACGATCCATGATGGAGCAAAGTAGACGAATCAAATCAATATTTTTCCACTCGTTGAATCCGCCGATATTGTATGTTTGGCCATTTCTACCTTGATGGAAGATGGTATCAATTGCGCGAGCGTGGTCTTCTACGAACAACCAATCTCTAACATTTTCTCCAGTGCCATATACAGGAACCGGTTTGTTATTGCGCATATTAAAAATAGCTAATGGAATTAGTTTTTCAGGAAAGTGATTCGGGCCGTAGTTATTACTACAATTAGAAAGCACTACAGGCATACCATAAGTATCATGATAAGCTCGAACGAAATGATCACTAGCGGCTTTTGAAGCGCTATATGGACTATGCGGATCGTATGGAGTATCTTCTGTAAACAACCCGGTATCACCCAAACTACCATAAACTTCATCCGTACTCACGTGATAAAAGCGTTTGCCTTCCCAGTTTCCTTTCCATGCCTGACGAGCCGCGTTTAAGAGCACTGCAGTACCCATAACATTGGTGCGAACGAAGGCTAAAGGATCCATAATACTTCTGTCCACATGCGATTCAGCAGCGAGGTGAATCACCCCATCGAATTGTTCTGTGCTGAACAAGTTATTGATAAAGGCTTCGTCAGTGATGTCCCCTTTTACAAACTTATAATTAGCAGCATTCTCCAAATCTTTTAGATTCTCCAGATTGCCAGCATAAGTCAATGCATCCAAATTATAGACAATATAATCAGAATAGGTATTTACAAAACGACGAATGACGTGCGAACCAATAAATCCTGCACCACCAGTTATCAATATCTTTTTCATAGATTCAAATTTACAATTTTGAAATTAATTTTTAACAAAACTTCGTCAGGCAATCATATACAAGAAATCGCTCACTTCTCAATCACCGAAATCATCACTCCGAACTCCCCTCCCTTTTGCAACCAATTAGCTGATGGACAATAACTACGAGAGATAGCACCGTCCAAGTATAACGCATTTTTACAGCCCAACTTTTTAAAATAGCTAGCAAATTCATAAAAGGTTACCTCGGTCTTCGACATAACAAAGATGACTTTATTATTCGGCATGATCCCAACTCCGTTACGAATATTCGTATTCACCGACTTCGGCGCAAACAGTGGATTTATTTTACCATTAATCATCAACATCGGTCCTGATTGCGTCGCATATTGAATCGTATCTGCTATTGCATATTGATCTGTTGGAACAATGACCGGTTTTTGATGCGTAGAAATAGCAAAAATGCCATTAGGCTGCATGTAAAAATTGCCAGAAGCTCCTGTGGTGCGATTCACCTTGTGCAACAATACTTTGTTTTCGATATAAAGACCAATAGGCGCATGTTTGGCATCATACATACCTGCATTCATCAAAAAGTGAATCGTTTTACCTTCCGACTCGAGCTGTGTGATCAAATGATCAAAACTCATTAAAGGGTTCTTATCATTCCCTTTCCATCGCATCTCCACACGCTCCTTAGTTAGATCAACGACATAGCTAAGCATCCGCTCTTCACTTTTTTTATGAAAAGCGAAAAGTGTCAGTACGATAAAACT
>JAPJNH010000161.1 GCA_026461075.1 Chitinophagales bacterium | reverse complement strand
TGGACTCCGGAAAAAAAGTACGATGTCATTTTTTGCTTGAACGCTATCAATCACGTAGAAAATATTTACCAAGGATATAGAAATTTATACACCGCACTCAAGCCTGGAGGTGTTTTGGTAATAAGTACCGATGCACATCGTTGGAATTTACTTAAATGGATATTCAATCTGCTGCCTGGAGACATGTTGCATCCGCAACAATTTAATTTAGAAGATTATCGCCAAATGCTGAATAGGGAGCATTTTACCATTCATGGCGAAGTGTGTTTACACAAGGGCGTTATTTTTAGCCATTATGTACAGGTCGCAAGAAAAGGACTTTATTAAAAGATATTAATCTCTTTTACGTATTCTCCTCCCAGGTAGTCGTTGATCAATTTTTTAACCTGTTCCTTGCCGTGGCTTAATTCACTTTTCAATACGCCAATATTCACATTGATTCCCACTGTTCCTTTTTTGTAGCTTACATTGCTAGTTTGACTTGCAATTAACTGCCCCATTATTTCTTGCCAGTTGTTTTTAATACGAGCTTCGATATAGGCATCCTCCAAGTGAAATTGCCTTAGATACTGCTGCATCGCCTCTTGCAAACTAACGTCATTACTCTTTCTACGCATCTTCTACTTTATTGACCATTTGTTTAATTGCTGTACAACTGCTCTAAAATCTTTTGTTAATGGAGCTTCTATTTTTATTGGGGATGTAGATCCTAATGGGATGAATTCAAGTGAAGAGGCATGTAAGGTTAAACGATTCATCAATGGGTTTTCTTGTTCTTGATTTACGCTTAATTTGAATTTTCTTTTTATGGCTGAAAGAAATATTCCTTCTTCGCCACCATAAAAAGGATCAATAACTAATGGGAATCCTGCAGTCAAGCAATGCACGCGGATTTGATGTGTTCGTCCTGTTTTAGGTTCTACCTCCAAAAGACTCATACCGCAAGCGTAATTTGCTATCGTTTTGTAAAGGGTATGCGATTCCTTGCCATATTTATGATGACACATCATTCTTCCTGCATGAATCGGATCTTCAGTGATTTTAAAATTAATCTCACCTTCTTCTGGTGTACGTCCAATGACGAGGGTAAGATATTTTTTGCAAACACTATGTGAACTGAATTGATCATTCGCCCATTGATGTGCCTCTGCATTCTTTGCAAATAGAATCAGGCCACTGGTGTCCTTATCGATTCTATGAATCACATAAACTTTAGGATAAAGTTTGTTTAAAAATCCTAGGATATTCGGCTTGTTAGCGTCAAATCGATCAGGTATACTTAACCAACCTGAAGGTTTGTTTACAGCAACATAATTGCTGTCTTCCCATATTATTTCTGGTTTCTCCATAATTCAGTCGAAAGGTACTAAGAAAGCTTGATTTTTAAGTCCTGTCACGATAAAATTGTATTTTTGAACAAACATTTTTTATGGCTTCCTTTTTTAAAACATTCTTTGCATCCCTTTTAGGATTTATTGTTGGTTCCCTTTTGTTAGTATTTATTGGCGTCGCAATCATTGTAGGGATTGCGGTTGGATTCTCTGAACCAAAAGCCGTAATAGTGCATGCAAATTCTATTCTAAAAATTGATTTGAATGGTCCAATTGAAGAACGTGCCATCCAACATGGTGCAAATTTTTCTTTGTTAGGAGGTGTTGAGTCTGATAAGAGTCTTGGTTTATTAGAGTTGAAGAAAATTTTAAAAGTTGCAAAATCAGATAAGGATATTAAGGCTATTTATTTGAACGTTCAAATGCCACAGGCAGGTTGGGCTACTTTGCAATCATTACGTGCTGCTTTACTCGATTTTAAAACTAGTGGAAAAACAATCTATGCATATGGAGAAGTAATGTCTCAAAAAGGATATTACATCGCTAGTGTCTCTGATAAGGTGTATTTAACGCCCCAAGGTTATATTGAATTTGCAGGACTAAGCGTGAATATTACATTCTTGAAAGGTGCTTTAGATAAGCTTGGAATCGAGCCTCAGATTTTCTATTGTGGGAAGTTTAAAAGTGCGACAGAGCCTTTACGCGCAACTAAAATGAGCGAACCGAATAAAATTCAAACTACTGCATTTATGCAGACTATTTACAATTCATTCATGGGCGAAATTGCCTCTTCCAGAAAAATTCCGTTCCAACGTTTAGATTCAATTTCTCAAAATTTATTAGTTCGTAGTGCCTCCTCTGCAATGCAGTTTCATCTCGTAGATAAAACATTGTACTATGATCAGTTTTTGGCAGAACTAACTGAAAAAACAGGCTTAAAAGGGGATGAGTTAAAGTCGCATTTTTTAAGCGTTAAGGATTACGCAAATTCAAAGCAGATTAATTTTGATGCGGATAATACAGACGCGACTAATAGAATCGCAGTCGTTTTTATGAATGGAGATATTGTGGATGGTAAAGGCGAGAAAGATAATATCGGTTCTGAAAAGTTTGCGGAGCAATTACGCAAAATACGCTTGGATGATTCTTATAAAGCCCTTGTATTAAGAGTAAACTCTCCAGGTGGTTCAGCTTTAGCAAGCGATGTCATGTGGCGCGAAATTACTTTGCTGAAGAAGAAAATGCCTGTTATTGTTTCAATGGGTGACTACGCAGCGAGCGGTGGTTATTATATTTCTTGTCCCGCAGATACCATTTTTGCCATGCCAACAACCTTAACGGGTTCAATAGGTGTCTTTGGGATTTTGCCTTGTATGGAGAAATTCTTGAATGATAAATTAGGGATTACGAATGATGGTGTGAAAACAGGTAAGTATAGTGATATGCCAAACCTTACTCGAACTTTAACAGCGGATGAGAAGGCAATTGTTCAGGCAGGGGTTGATTCAATCTATATTGATTTCTTGTCGAAAGTTTCTGCAGGAAGAAAGCAGCCAAGAACAGTTATTGATAGCATTGCTCAAGGAAGAGTCTGGGCTGGTCCGGCTGGAATCAATATTCACTTAGTGGATCGTCTAGGTGATTTGGAGCAGGCAATTGACTGTGCCCGTAAAATGGCTAAACTCGACAAATGCCAAAAAGTGTATTTGCCAAAGAATGAACCTAAATGGACAGAAATGTTAGTCGAAGCTATTTCTGAATCAGAAGAAACAAAAATTAAAACTAGTCTGGGTGAATTGTATCCTGTCTTTAAGCAAGTACTTTGGGTAAAGGAGTTAAAAGGTGTACAAGCTAGATTGCCGTATGTAATGGAGTTGCGTTAAACAAAACTCCGCAACGCATTTTCGATTCGGATTAAATCATCTTCCGAAACATCTAAGTGAAAGGCAAAACGAATAGAGGTAGGCCCACTACTCACTAACTTGATTCCTGCTTCTGCAAAATGTTGAATAAATCGTGGTGTTAGGCCCGCATCTTTAAATTTGAATATTAAAAGATTCGTAGCATGTGGTAGCACCTCGCTAATATAGTTGCATTCCATTACCACGCTCGCAATTTTCTTACAATGCAAATGATCGACTTTTAAGCGATCGATATTGTTTGTTAAGGCATAATGACCAGCTGCCGCTAAGAAGCCCGCTTGGCGCATTCCTCCGCCAAAAACTTTACGTATTCTTCTCGCTTCTTTAATGAATGATTTATCTCCAAGTAACAGTGAGCCTACCGGAGCCCCCAGACCTTTACTTAAGCAAATGGAAATCGTATCGAAGTAATTGCCGATATCTTTTGTGGAATAATCACTCTCTACAAGTGCATTAAAGAGCCTTGCTCCATCTAAATGCAAGGGCAACTTAACTTCTTTAGCACAAGTGCTAATTTCTTCCAATGCGCCTTTCGTCCAAATACTGCCACCTGCTTTATTGACTGTATTTTCTGCGCAAATAAGGGACGTGCGCGAAAAATGAACATTGTCTACATTAATTCGTTCGCGTATCTCATTTGGTGTAAATATTCCATCTTTAGTATGTATTAATCTTGCTTGAACACCTGAATTAAAGGCGATTCCTCCACCTTCGTAATTATAGATATGTGAAAATCCATCGCAAATTAATTCATCTCCCGGACGTGTGTGCACCTTAATAGCAATCTGATTGGTTTGTGTGCCACTACTGCAAAATAGAGCAGCTTCCTTTCCAAACATCGCTGCAGCTTTATCTTCTAATGCATTTACACTCGGGTCATCTTCAAAAACATCATCACCTATAGGTGCATTAAACATCGCTTTACGCATCGCATCGCCTGGTTGCGTTACGGTATCACTTCTTAAATCAATAATCTTCATAACAGTCTATTCTTAATAAATTTTAAATCAGCTTGTGGAATTGCGAACTTTTCGCATCTTTATCAAAAATACAACTTATGAAATACTTGTCTTTCTGTCTGGCACTTTTATTTTCAATGAGTGCATTCGCTGATAATAACCCAGAAGTTATTGGAAAAGCTAAATTGCAACATGTTACGGTTTATCAGCAAGCCGCAAATTTATATTGGACAGCCAACGTGCCAGTAAAAGCAGGTACTTCTTTGGTGCATATTGAAGGCCTTCCTTCATCAATTAACATAGCCACTTTGCAATCAGGTTCGAAGGATGTTGTTATACAGTCGACTAATTTTCTGAACAACATTTATAGATTGCAAGCGCAATCTGCGCGTTTAAAAGTAATCAATGATTCTATTAATTTAATTAATGAATTGATGAATAAAAACGCGGTAGAGCAAGGAGTGGTAAATAATTTATTAACCATTTTGAATTCTAATTTAACGGTAACCGGAGCAAATACAGGCTTGAATGTTACTGAATTGATGAAGTTGATTGATTATAATTCAACCAAACAAAGATCCTTAAACGCTGAATTAGGTATACTAGGAAAAGAAAGTACTAAACTTCAGGAAACTTTAGGGCGCTTGGGTGCAGAACAAACAACTGAGAATGCGAAGACAGCTGTTCCGAATGGAGAAGTGGTGATGCAGATCACTTCTGCTACCGCTACCACTGCGAATTTTCAAGTAAACTTTGTGGTTTCAAATGCAGGATGGACGCCTATTTATGACATACGTGCAGAAAATTTAAACGATGCTGTTAAATTGAATTACAAGGCACAAGTTTGGCAAAATACCGGTATGCCTTGGAATGATGTAAAGTTGACAATCAGTACTGGTAACATCAATCAATCGGGAACGCAGCCTGTTTTATCTCCTTGGTGGATTAATTTCAACGCGCCTAATGTCTACAAAAGAAAAAATGATGCACGTGCAGATTACTATGCTCCTGTCGCTAATGGTGCAAGCATCAACCTAAGTATGAGTACTGCGCCTGGCATAACTCAAATTGATAAATCTGTTGCTTGGAGTAATTCATTAGGAGAAAGTGTTACGGTATCCGATAATGCTTTGAATGTTGAATTTGATATTGCCTTGAGTTATGATATTCCATCTGATGGTCAAGTACATTTGGTGAATATGATTGATTATACATTGAATGCAAGTTTTGAACATTATTCGGTTCCAAAATTAGAAGGTGCAGCTTTCTTATTGGCTCGCATATCAGATTGGGAGAAATTGAATCTAATTCCAGGAACAGCAAATATCTTCTTCGAAGGCAATTATGTAGGGCAAAGCACTATTGATCCTAATATCACTGGCGACACGCTTAATTGCTCTTTGGGTCGTGATAAAAAAGTGGTAGTAAAACGTAATAAGTTGAAAGATCAAACCTCTTCCAAATTGATTGGGGGCGAAAAAACGCAAACCTATACCTATGAAATCGTATTGCGAAACTTAAGAAAGGAGCCTATTGTTGTTCATGTTTTTGATCAATACCCATTATCTCAAGATAAAGAAATTATTGTGGATCCAAATGCAAGTGGTTCTCCGTTAAAGAATGAGGAGCGCGGCGAATGGCATTGGAAACTGAATATTGGTAACGGAGATAGTAAACAATTAAAGGTCGGCTATACCGTTCGTTATCCGAAAGAAAAGCAAGTGTATAACTTACATTAAACAAAAAGGGGGATGTGAATAACATTCCCCTTTTTTTATTGTTATTACTCTAACGAGAAATTATATTTGGATTATGAATGAGTTTTTGATTATTTACGATTTGCCCATTGAGTTTGATGAAAGCTTTATGATGCTGATTCCACAGCATCGTCTTCGTATCAATCAGTTATTGGATGAAGGGATTATCAAAAGCTATTCTTTAAGTGCGGATAGATCTAAATTGTGGATGGTGATTGATGTTGAAGGGGAGAATGATATCAAGGAGTTGTTGGATTCATTACCACTACAGCATAAAATGCTGAACTATGAGATTGTTCCATTAATGTTCAATCAAGTCTCTGCACCTGGTTTGCCAACTTTAAGCCTTAACTAGCGTTGAGTTCCTTTAGCTCCTTTATTGCACAAAGATTATATGCTCAAAATAAAAAAGGCTTTTCACGCCTAATTGTTAGAATTGCTACCATCGCAATTGCGCTTAGCTTCAGCGTTATACTGCTGGCTAATATGATTATTAATGGATTTAAATCTGAGGTGCAATCTAAAATGTTTGGCCTGTGGGGGCAAATGCAAATTGTACCCTATTTAGAAAATCAATCCTATGAATCCGTTCCAATTCACTTAAATGATACCCTGCGTCAAAAATTACTTGCTATGTCTGGAGTGGAGGATATACGTGGTACAGCGACTAAAGCGGGGATATTAAAATGGCAAGAGGAGTTGGAAGGGGTAGTTGTTAAAGGATTAAATGAAAACTGGAGCAAGGAAAAATTGCAGACATATTTCAAAGCTGGACAATTTCTGCAATTATCAGATACGAGTTTACATAACGAAGCGATTATTTCGGATTGGATGGCGAATCGACTTAACATCAAAATAGGCGACCGCTGTTATCTCTATTTTATGGACAAAAGCCCCCGACTACGTAGAATGCAGATAGTTGGATTATTTCATTCTGGAATTGATGAGTATGATAAGAGCATGGTTTGGGTAGATATTCGTCACATACGAAAATTAAATGCCTGGAAAGCGAACGATTGCGGTAACTATGAAGTTTACGGCGACGTTAAAACATTAACAAAAAATCAAAATGAATGGAATGGAATGCTTCCGCAAAATCAAATCGCGGTTCCATTACGTGATTTGAAACCGCAAATTTTTGATTGGCTTGAATTGCAAAACACCAATGAATGGGTCATTTTGCTTGTTATGGGCGGCGTTGCCATCATTAATGTAATTTCAACTATTCTAATCCTGATATTGGAAAGAACGCAAATGCTCGGTATCCTAAAAGCAATGGGCGCCTCCGAAAGTAAATTATTCAGCCTCTTCTTTAAGTATAATTTTCGGATTGCTTTGAAGGGACTGGTTTGGGGTAATTTGCTTGCCGTTTTGATTTATGTAGTCCAATCCAATTTCCATTTGATTAAGTTGGATGAAGCGTCTTATTTTGTTTCATTTGTCCCTATGCGTCTGCAAATGATCGATTATTTCGCTTTAAACGCAATTTTAATGACCGCAATATTGATTAGTTCCATCATTCCATTGATGATTATTCGCAGTTTACAAACGGTTAAATTGCTTCGTTGGAGTTAATTCGATTGTTCATAAAATAAAGACAAACCCATTCATCAATCTCTTGCGTCTTTTCTTTAATTTAGCGCTATGATTTACTCTTCCAAATTGCTTGAAAATGCAGTGAATGCCTTCGGTGCATTGCCAGGCATTGGTAAGAAAAGTGCTTTACGTTTAGTTTTGCATTTGTTAAAAGAGGATTTAAACGAATCACGCCATTTAGCAGATGCAATTACCAATCTTCGTGAGCACATTAAGTTTTGTCAAAAGTGTCATCATATCACGGATGAGATTTTTTGTTCTATTTGTGCAAATCCCGCTCGTAATAAGAAGCAAGTTTGCGTTGTTGAAACGATTCGCGAAGTGCTTGCTTTTGAGAATACGCAGCAATATAACGGAACCTATCATGTTTTAGGTGGCGTAATTTCGCCCATTGATGGAATAGGGCCCGATAGTTTGAATATTCCCGATTTACTGAAAAGAGTAGGCGAGGATCAAGTAGAGGAAATTATCATGGCTTTGAATCCAACTACAGAGGGGGATACAACCATTTTCTACCTTTCAAAAATTTTAAAAGATTCTCCTGTTAAAATAACAAGTATCGCAAGAGGGGTTTCCTTTGGTGGCGAATTGGAATACGTAGATGATCTAACTTTGGCAAGATCTTTGGCGACTCGCTTACCTTATGAAAATTACCTCGTTCAAAATAAATAATTATGATTCCATTTTCTCCACCATACATCGACGAAAGCATAATCAAGGAAGTTACAGAAGCATTAACGAGTGGATGGATTACTACCGGTCCTAAGACGAAAGCATTAGAGAAAAAGGTAGCAGATTACGTCGGCATTCAAAATGTGTTATGCTTAAACTCTGCCACTGCTGGTCTGGAATTAATGTTGCGTTGGTTAGGGGTCGGACCAAACGATGAAGTAATTGTTCCCTGTTATACTTACTCTGCTACTGCCAATGTGGTAATGCATTGCAATGCAAAATTGATTTTGGTGGATGTAAACGAAAACGATTTTAATATTAACGTAGAGAATATTGCAAAAGCAATTACCTCACGCACTAAAGTAATCATGCCTGTTGATTTTGCAGGTTTTCCATGCGATTACGAAGCGATCAATGCGTTGGTCAATAATCCGGAAATTAAAAAGCTCTATACCGCCAATAACGAACAACAAAAAAGCTTGGGGCGTATCATGGTATTAAGCGACGCTGCACATTCTCTCGGAGCTAGATATAAAGGACAGTTAACCGGAGGACTATGTGATGCAACTGTTTTTTCTTTCCATGCTGTAAAGAATTTAACTACGGCAGAAGGTGGCGCTCTTTGTTTGAATTTGCCTGCTCCTTTCGATAATGCACTCATTTATCGTCAACTCTATATCAAATCTTTACATGGCCAAACCAAAGACGCTCTAGCAAAGACGCAAAAAGGGGCTTGGGAATATGATATTGTTGAACCAGGTTACAAGTGTAATATGCCTGATATTGCTGCGGCAATAGGGTTAGCTCAATTCGAGGTATATGAGTCCAAAATGCTTCCAGAACGTAAGCGCGTGTTTGAAGCGTATCAAACTGCTTTCGAAAAGGATGAGCGCTTGATTTGTCCTAAATTCATGGATGGTACAAGCGTTTCTTCATTACACCTATACCCATTAAGAATTAAAGGGGTTACGCTTGAACAACGTAATGCAATTATTCAGCGTATTTTTGATAAAGATGTATCTGTTAATGTGCATTTCAAACCTATACCGCTATTAAGCTACTATGCCGGTATTGGATACGATTTGAATCATTATCCGGTTTCTAAAAAATTGTGGGAGTCGGAAATTAGTCTGCCTGTTTATGCTCAACTATCGGAGTCGCAAGTTAATGAAGTAATAAACGCTGTTTTAAGCTCGATTTAAGCCGCACAGAGATTGTTTTAAGATCGCGTGTAATAAAAAGAAAAGCCTTCATTTCGTCAGAAAAGAAGGCTTTTTTATGTTTAGTAATTTGGATTACCATTTATCTACGTCACCGTGATCTGTTGAACTCTCGTAAGAGCCACCTTCACCACCGTCCATAGTTTTACGAGCTTCCCACTCTTTTTGAGCTTCAGCACGACGACGACCGAATTCGTCATAATCGTATTGCGGCATTAAATCTTGCTTAACGTGGTCAATTGTTTGAGTCAACATCGACAAAAATTCGTTGAAGTCTTCTTTGTACAAGAAAATTTTATGACGCTCGTAACCATCTCCATCTGCACGCTTAGTGCTTTCTGTTAAGGTAATGTAATAGTCATTGCCACGAGTTGCGCGTACATCAAAAAAATAAGTACGGCGTTTGCCTGCTCTGAATTTCGTTGAGTAAACACTGTCACTCATACGCTTTTCATTTCCGTTGTTGTGCTCCACAGTTGTAAGTTTTGATTTAGTATTGACTTTTAGTGCAATACAAAAATAAACTATTCCGGAAATTATCCAAAAAAATTAAAAATTATTTCTTGCCCTCCCTACGACTAATCTCATCTCTTATTTGAGCAGCTTTCTCATATTCTTCATCCTCCAAATACTGCGCTAGGCGTTCTTGTAACTGTGCTAAGGTGTATTTACTGTTCGAATCAGAACTGCTGCCTGTAGTTGAAACACCATCAGTACTATCTGATTTTTTTACACGTTTACCTTCTGGACCTTCCTTGGTGTCTAAAGAAAAACCAGTCTGATCTAAAATTCGATCAAAAGTATAAATAGGACATTCATAACGAATGGCCATTGCAATGGCATCAGAGGTTCTTGAATCTATTTCCAAAGATCTTCCATTGAGTTCACAAACTAATTTCGAATAGAATACTTTGTCTTGCATATTGTCAATAATCACTTCTTTCAAAGTAATTTCGAACAAGCTCATCATATTCTTCATCAAATCATGTGTCAGCGGACGACTTGGTGTGATTTTTTCCAAGGCAACAGCAATCGCTTGAGCCTCGAAAGCGCCTATCATAATAGGCAAACGACGTTCCCCATCGATTTCTCCTAAAATCAAGGCATAACTATGGTTCTGCGCGACGTTAGGGGATAACGCGATAATTTCTAAAGCAATCTTTGGGGAATCGCTCATGCTTATTGTCCTTTGAATTTTTTAATGGCAGCATTAAGTTTTGGAACCACTTCAAATGCATCACCAACAATACCGTAATCAGCTGCACTGAAGAATGGAGCTTCCTTATCTGTATTTATTACTACAATCGTTTTACTTTGGTTCACACCAGCTAAGTGCTGAATGGCACCACTAATTCCCACCGCAATGTATAGATTCGGACGAATGGTGATACCTGTTTGTCCAACGTGCTCTTCATGTGGGCGCCAATGTACGTCAGCCACCGCACGGCTACAAGCTGTTGCAGCATTTAATAATTGCGCTGTCTCTTCCAACATGCCCCAATTTTCCGGTCCTTTTAAACCACGACCGCCACTCACTACCAATTCAGCCTCCGTTAATGGAATTTTACCACTACTACGTTGTGTATCTTTTACCTTAACACTAAACTGTTCAGCTGGTACATTTAGGTTGCCTGCTTCTATTGCACCTGCCTTCGGACAAGCTTCCGTTTTGTAGGCATTCGGTGTTAATGCAATTACTTTATTGTTTGTATTAATACGAACATAAGCAAATGCTTTTCCGGAGAATACCCCCTTCTTAACTACAAATCCATTACTAGTGTCTGGTGTGTCAATTGCACCAGCAACAAGACCGGCATTCAATAATTTTGCAACACGTCCAGCGATTGCCTTTCCGCAAATATTATAACTGATTACAACCACGTCACATGCGTTCGTTTTTGCAACTTCTGCAATCATGTACGCATACGCTTTTGAATCAAAATTGTTTAAGCGATCATCAGTTAAAGTGATGATTTTGTCAGCACCATATTGACCAAGTTGAGACAATACTTCTGATGATAAATGTCCATCCGCAAGCGCAAATACGCTTGTATTTGCAGCATTCGCGTGTGCGCGAGCGTATGTTAAAGCCTCCAAGGAAGCTTTTTTAATTTGATTATTTTGACTTTCTATGAAAACTAAAATTGATGACATAAAAATCGTTAAATAGGGTTAGATAACTTTTGCTTCTTCATGTAAAAGACGAACTAATTCATCCATTTGATCGGCTGTTAAATAGTGACAACCTTTTTTAGCTGCAGGCAATTCGAATTTTACCACTTCAGTTAAGGACGCACTTTCTACTGGTGCTACTACTTGCAATGGTTTAGTTCTCGCAGCCATAATTCCTTTCATGTTAGGAATACGCGCTTCTGCCATCCCTTTTTGACAAGAGATTAAAGCAGGAAGACTTACTTCACAGATTTCTTTTCCACCTTCAATCTCACGATCAACTTCTGCTAATGTGCCATTGATAGTTAATTTGGTAGCTAAAGAAATATAAGGCAAATCTAAAGCAGCAGACAATAAAGAACCAACTTGACTACCATTGTAATCGATGGTCTCTTTACCGCAAAGAATCAAATCAAAACCTTTGTCTTGTGCATAGGCTGCAATTTGCTCAGCAACTACACTCGCATCATTAGCAACAAGGTCAATGCGAACACCGTCATCAGCACCAATGGCGAAAGCCTTACGAATAATAGGCTCATAGTCAGCACCACCTACACTAATTGTAGTAACGGTACCGCCTAATGTCTCCTTTAACTCTAGAGCACGCACTAGTGCATACCATTCATCATAAGGATTTACAATCCAGGTGACTTTATCCTCTAAAAATTTGCTGTCGTTGTCAGTAAATGCAACTTTACTGGTTGTGTCTGGTGCCTTACTCAAGCATACTAAGATTTTCATAGCTATTCTTGTTGAAGTTTTTAGTATTGTTTTGGCTTAACTCCTAATTTAATTGACGCTAAGCGTAAAAACCATTATTTTTGAATTGCAAAAGTAAGCATTTTGCTCCATTTTATGAATAATATCGCAAGAGTAGAGAAATTAAAATTGATGTTACAAGATCAACCAACAGATTCTTTTCTGTTGTTTGCTCTTGGACTAGAGATGAACAAAGTAGGGGAGTCGAGAGAGGCAGAATCCTTATTCAGAGCAATTATTAGCAACGACCCTAACTATTGCGGAGTGTATTATCACCTAGGGAAGTTGTTGGAGAAGGATGAGCGAATTGATGAGGCTTTGCTTGTTTATGATCAAGGACTAATGATCTGTAAAAAGTTAAACGAACAGCATAATTACAATGAGCTAAAAAGTGCATATGAAAATTTATCTGACGACTAATTTCCGTGTTGCCTAAACAAAAAAGCCTTCCATTTGGAAGGCTTTTTTTATTGAATAATTTATTAGAATAAGGTAGTGATATAATAAATCAACGCACCCATTATTCCACTGATAGGAATGGTTAATACCCAAGCCCACATCAATTTAATGGTAACACCCCATCTCACTGCTGAAACTCTTCGTGTCAAACCAACACCAACAATTGAACCTGTGATGGTATGGGTAGTACTGACAGGTATTCCGAGCATTTGCGTTAAATAAAGTGTAATAGCACCTGCAGATTCCGCAGCAACGCCTTCAAAAGGAGTTACTTTAGTTATCTTAGAACCCATTGTTTTAATGATTCTCCAACCACCTGATAATGTACCTAAGCCAATCGCAACAAAACAGGCATATTGAATCCAATCAGGTATAGTCGTGATATCTTTTTTAGGTTTTAAAGTCGCAACTTTAACCATAGCATTTGTTGGTACCATGACCATGCTGTCATTGATTTTCACCAATTGATGACTAAGTTCCTTTTTAATAGCCCAATCGGATTTGCTATGCGCTTTCCCTTTACTGAAGATTGCTTTTGGGTTAAAAATGGCTTGTTGATGACCACTTAAGATAGTATCAGAATTACCTTTAATAGAGTCGAAATGTATGGCATTCACAGGAATAGAGACGAAATTGGTATCCATCTTGTAGACCGTTTTAATCTCTGTCCATTTAGGTGTTGCAATGTTTTGCTTCTTTGCACTTGCAGTGAATACTAATAGTGCTGCAGCAATAATACCCATTACCTTTTGTGCGTCATTTGATCCATGTCCAAGGCTAAAGGCTGCAGAAGATACAAGCTGTAGTCGTTTAAACCATTTGTCAGCTCTTCCCGGATGCACACGTTTAAATAAGTGTAGGATAATGATAGAAATAATGTATGCTAGTATTAAACCAATAAATGGTGCAAGGAAAATGAATGCGATAGTAGTGTAAATCTTGGTTAAGTCTGCAAGAACGCTAAATCCTGCTTTTGCAATCGCAGCCCCAGCAAAACCTCCTAATAAAGTATGCGAGGATGAAGAGGGGATACCCCAGTACCAAGTTGCCAAGTTCCAAATAACAGCGGCCATGAGCCCTGCTAAAATAACCTCCAATGAAATTGCCTCTGTCTTTACAATTTTTGCAATAGCATCAGCAACTTTTAATTCAAAGCCAAATATTTGATACTTCGCTAAGAATAACACAACGGCATTAAAAAATGCTGCCCAAGCAACAGCTTGGAAGGGGCTCAAAACCTTTGTAGAAACCACGGTTGCAATACTGTTAGCAGCATCGTGAAAACCATTGATATAATCAAACACTAAGGCAAGGGCCACTACGACGAGTAGTAGAGTCATCATGTCTTTTGGATTAGCTAATTTTAACTAACATGCTTTCCAAAACGTTGGCTACATCTTCAGCCATATCTGTAGCAGTCTCCAAAGCAGATAAAATTTCTTTTTGCTTGATTAAGCTTATCGCATCTTTTTCGTTGTCAAACAAACCTGCAACGGCTGTGTCGTAAATGTCATCAGCATGATTTTCAATGCTGTTTATACGTACACAAGCATCTGTGATATTTCGCATATTGCGGATGTTTTTCAGTTCATTAATCGCACGTTGTAATTCGACCGTGCTTTGGTGAATCAATTCTGCAAGTTTAATAACCGCAGGAGAAAATTCTGTTACCTTATACATATCTATACGTTTGCTTGCTCCATGAATATAATCAGCAATTTCATCTATGGAAGATGTTAAACGATGAATATCTTCACGATCAAATGGCGTGATGAAGCTACTAGAAAGTTCTAAATATATTTTATGCGCACATTGATCACAAACATGCTCCAAATTTTCAATTTCCTTCTCTAGCTCTTTTCGCTTATCAGGGTCAGTTGAATTTACCAACTCATGCATCAATGCAGCAATTTTAACCAGGTTGGCAGCTTGCTCATCAAATAAAGGAAAGAACTTACGATCTTTTGGTGCAAAAAACTTAAAAATTGAATCTAAGGCCATGGAATTGTTGATTTATTTTTCGCAAAGTTAACTTTCCGCTGTATTGATTCAAACAAAATAGGGATACTTAATATTATTGTAATGTTATGTTATGT
>JAPJNH010000160.1 GCA_026461075.1 Chitinophagales bacterium | reverse complement strand
TTATACAAGAGCACTTCGGTATTCGTACTGCAAGGATAGTATTGAATTTTCTGAACGGTAGAGAGGTCGCTAAGATTATTATCTGGCAGATTTGTACTATTTGCCGTAGCCGTGCAATTATCGACACCAATCCATTTCTGAATGACATTGTCTACAGATTCGTTATTGACAGCACCTGCGTAAGGAACGATAAAGTCGGAAGTGCCGTGTACTTGCATGATAGAACAAAGATGATTCGGTGTGCAAGAAGTGTAGACGGAGGTACCCATGGTGCCGCTCACGGAGGCGATGGCAGCAAAACAACGACCCGATTCACAGGCCATACGATAGCTCATGAAACCGCCGGCAGAGAATCCGCAAGAGTACAGCTTGTCTGGAGCGATATTATAATGCGTGGCCATGGAGTCGATGAGCGCATTTAAAAAACTGACATCATCTGTGTTGGAAGCACCAGTACCACCGAAGTTCCAATCGTTATTGAGTCCATCGGGATAGACGGCAATGAAGTGATTAGTTTCTGCCAAACTGTTAAATCCTGTTACACTCATAATGCTGTTGCCACTCATCGTAAGACCATGTAAGACAAGTACCAATGGTACGGGGGTATTCGGATTATAGGTCGAAGGCACGTAAGTGATGAAGGTTCTGGTACTGCCGTTATGTGTGAACGCGCCGTTAGTTTGTGCATTTCCAGCGACAAAGCATAGCAGAAAACTAAATAAGGTTAAAAGAAACTTCATGTGTTTGTTATTTGTCTATTCAGTTTTTAAATGATCATTCATTAATCCCCAATTCTTAATCCTTAATTATTCATCATTCATCATTCACCATTCACTATTCTCGTTCCATTAGACGTCCCTATTCTACCTGCTCCGGCAGCAATGTATTCCAAGGCACTCTCCTTCGTACGGATACCACCACTCGCTTTAATTTGGATATGTTCGGGCAGTAAACGACGCATGGTCTTCACCGCTTCCAAATCTGCTCCCTTTGCGGCAAAACCTGTGGAGGTCTTTACGAAGTCGACATTCGCCTCCGCACACAAACCGATCACGCGTTCTAACTCCTCTTGCGTAAGCATACCCGATTCTACAATTACTTTCAACACCGCTTCGTATTCGATACACAAAGCCGTAAAACTAAAAAGTTCTTCTAATATTTCTTGATCACGTCCTTCTTTCAAAGCCCCCCAATTAATCACCATGTCGATTTCGGTAGCACCATATTTCAAGGCCTCTTCCGCTTCAAACAATTTCACCGCTGTGCTATGATAACCGTTTGGAAAACCTACGACCGTAGCCAATGCAATGCTGCTACCTTTTAAAAAGGATTTCGCGGCCGCCACACGATTCGGTGGCACACATACCGCTGCAAAGCTATATTGTATCGCCTCTTCACATAATTGCTTCACCTGTTCTTCTGTCGTAGCCGGGTTTAACAGCGTATGATCGATATAAGACGCTAAATTCATAATATATTTTGTTTTAATGCTTCTAAAGCATTTTGATATGCGAAGGTATCATTTTCATCGCCAACGGCCGAATGAAAGGCCTTTCCATTTGTTAAGCGTTGTAATTCTAAAAAATTCTCTGCACGCACCCCGCCTCCGATCAAAATGCAGAATCCTTCAGGAGCCAATTCCACTAGACGTTTCAAGCTGTCTGTATATTCAATCGCTTTTCCTTCTCCACCAGAGGTCAATACACCATCATAACCTAAATGAATCAACTCTTGTAATGACTTTGCTTTATCCGGTACCGCATCGAAGACACGATGACAATAAATAGTATGCTCTCCGGCTGCTTCTTTAAAGCGTTTCATAGCAACAAGATCTAACGCTTGATTTGCTTGTGCTGCGCCCACCACAACACCCTGTGCACCCATTTGTAACACCTTTCGAATGCTGGTGCAATGTGCTTCTATCTCTGATTCGTTATAGACAAAATCTCCGCCACGTGGCCGAACTAAGACATGTGTCCGGAAGCTCTGCTGTAATGCTAATTCAAGCAGTGTATCTGAAGGCGTCACTCCTCCGCAAGTCAAATCTTCACAAAGCTCTATTCGCTCTACCTTTGCCGCTGCAGCGAGTAAAACACTTTTTTCAGACGGACAACAAACTTCTAGTAAGGTTTGCTTTACCATAAACTATCCGCTTTGAATACTTGATTGGCGATTTGATTGCTCTGCACAGAATAGGTAAATCCTTTCTGCAAGGCAAAGGCGCCGTGTTCACCATTTTTATTCACGGCTATAAATCCGATTTGTTTTTCTTTCAATTTGTCGCCACGCATCTGCAAGGCACGCTCTACCGCCATTCTACAGGCCTTTTCAGGACTATGACCGGCACGCATATATTCCACCACCTGGTGACAGCCAGCGATGCGAATCATTTCTTCGCCATGACCAGTGGCTGTTGCTGCCCCTACTTGATTGTCTACATATAGTCCTGCTCCGATAATCGGTGAATCACCTACACGGCCGCGCATTTTAAAGCCCATACCTGAAGTGGTACAAGCACCTGACAATCGACCTTTTCCATCAATCGCTACCATACCGATGGTATCGTGGTTGAAGGTTCCGTCGTCATAACGATCGGGTGCAAAAGGTCCGTGTTGACGGTCTTTGTTAGCGCTGTTTTCTATATTGATGAGAGGATGATATTCTGATTTTTTCAACCAGTCGTGATAGGCTTTATCCGCGTCGGGTGATAATTGTTGCGGCATGAGCTCGAAGCCTTGTGCGACGGCAAACTGCTGCGCACCTTCTCCTACCAACATGACGTGCGGTGTCTTTTCCATCACGGCTCGCGCTACAGAAATAGGATGGGCAATGCGTTCGAGGGCCGCTACCGAACCGATATTGTATTGATCATCCATGATAGACGCGTCTAAGGTTACGATACCTTCGCGGTCGGGGTTGCCCGACAGACCAACACAACAGTTGTTTTCAGACTCCGTTACCATGACTCCCTTTTCTACGGCGTCGAGGACATGCCCTTCTGTTTGTGAAAGGATTTTCCAAGCGGCTTCGTTGGCACGGATGCCTGCATCCCAGGTAGAGATGACTAAGGGACCTAAAAATTGCTTTTTAGGCTTTGGAACGAAACTATAAAGTGGGGCCATTGCGCTGGCTAATCCAGCAAGGTGTATGAATTTACGGCGGTGAATGGTTTTCATGATATTGAATATAGCGAATTTCTTCGACTCATAAAATAATTAAAAATAATAATCTGTTAGGAGGTACTATGCTTTTTGAAGAACCATACTTTCAATAAATCCGCTGTAGTGATATAAAGAAATACGATTCCTAACATCAAAAGTAAATTGAGAGGAGGTAAAGGCTCTAGACCTACTTCGCTTGCGAAGGGGGAGTAAGGTAGCCCAATGGTTAAGAATAACCCTAGCAGACTCAGCCAGAATAAGTACTTGCCAGGTTTGCTTTTCAAAAAGGATTGATGCGTTCGAATGATGAAAAGGATAAATAGTTCGGTTAAAATAGATTCTACAAACCAGGCGGTTTGAAAACCAGTCACCTTCACTTTCAAGATGTATAATAGCGTCAAGAAAGTCATTAAATCGAAAAGTGAACTGTGAATACCAAAGATGATCATATAGTTGCGAATCATTTTGATATTCCAACGTCCAGGTCTTGCTAGTTGTTCTTGGTCGACATTATCTGAAGCAATGGTGAGATAGGGGAAGTCGGTAATGAAATTGGTGAGAAGAATTTGTTTCGGCAACATCGGTAAAAAAGGAAGCAATAACGAAGCGATAGCCACACTAAACATATTACCGAAGGTTGACCCTGTATTAATAAAAATATATTTTAATGTATTTGCGAAGGTTTTCCGTCCTTCCTGAATACCGTCTACTAGTACGGATAAATTCTTTTCCATTACGACAAAGTCTGCAGCAGCCTTTGCGACGTCTACCGCATTATCAACTGAAATACCGATATCTGCTGCGTTAATGGCGGACACATCGTTGATCCCATCCCCCATATAAGCGACGGTATAAGAATTTCGCAAGGATTGAATGATTCTTTCCTTTTGTTGTGGCTCTACTTCGGCAAATATATGCGTCTCTTTTACTTTTAATACAAGTGCTTCAGGACTAATCTGCAACAGATCTTTACCGGTAAGTACCACAGGTTCTTCGATACCGATTTGAAGTGCAATTGCACGAGCGACATTTTTATTATCTCCCGTTATAATTTTTAGATCGACTTGAAGTGTTTTCAGTTCGTGTATGGTGTCGGCAATGCCCGCTTTTACAGGATCTTGCAATAAGATAAATCCAGCGAAGATAAGGTCGCTTTCATCTTCCTTACGCACAGAATCTGCAGACATGGGTTTATAGGCAATAGCTAAGCTCCGAAGACCTTTCTGTCCGTAAGAGGTATTGGAAATTTCTAAATTCGATTGATGCAGGTCGATGTTTTGAATACTGCCATCTGGCATTCGTATGAACTGACAAATGGCGAGGGTTTCGTTTACTGCTCCTTTGCTGATGAGGATATTACCATGTGCACTTTTTACGAGGATGCTCAATTTTTTTCGGATAAAATCGTAAGGAATTTCTGCCAGTTTCTGCGGAACGGCTTTGTCGTTCATCTGCATATTTTTCAATGCTTCATCAATGGGGTTTTGATAACCTGATTCAAGACTTGCGTTCCAATAGGCCAATTGCTTTGCGTAGTCGCTGTCCTGACCAAGTGCGTCGAGGATAGAATGAATGGCAATTGTACCTTCTGTAATGGTGCCTGTTTTATCTGTGCAGAGTAAATTTACCTCGCCTAAGTTTTGAATCGAAGCAAGTTTTTTCACAATCACCTTTTTCTGCAAAAGTCGTTTAGCGCCCGCACTCATGGCGATGGTTGTAATGGCTGGGAGCAGTTCTGGGGCCATTCCTACGGCTAAGGCTAAAGCAAACAAAGCGGATTCAATAACGCTTTTATGGTTGAGCAGATTGACGCAAAGAATAAATACGGACAGTACAAGGGTAATTTTCATTAAGAAAAAACCAAAATCACGAATGCCTTTTTCGAAGCTTGTTTCTACCACCTTTTCTGTGCTCCCTACTATACTTCCAAAAATGGTTTGACAGCCCGTATGGATGGCAATAGCTTTCGCACTTCCACTGACAATACTGGTGCCTTCCCAAACGCAATTACTTCGTTCGCTGAGTATGGTGTCTGCTGGGATTTTTCCAATTTGTTTGCGTACAGGAAAGGATTCACCGGTTAGGCTAGATTCATTGGTATGTAATTCATTGGCCTCTATTAGCAGGCAGTCGGCAGGGATGATATCGCCAGCTTTTAAGAGGAGGATATCTCCTGTTACCACCTGTTTGCTTGGGATTTCGCGAACAATGTTGTTGCGGAGCACTCTTGTTTGAAGAGCGATTAAGGACTGTAATTTTTCAACGATTCGACCTGCATTTCTTTCTTGGAAGAAACTAAGTAGGCCCGTGGAGAGGACGATGAAAATAATAATAAATACGTCGGAGGTGTCGCCTAGAAATGCCGATAAAATAACGGCTCCGACAAGTAATAACATTAATGGGCTCTTAAACTGACTTAGGAAAAGCCGAAGGTCTTTTTGAAAAGAAGATTTACTTTTTTGCGACTCTTTAAAGAAGGAAAGGATTTGTTGTGCATTACGTTCATCGAGGCCTTCTGCAGTTGATTTTAACTCTTTAAATAAGTAGGTAGGGTCATATTGCCAAAAGCTATCCATGGTGAGTCGTTTTTCTGAAGAGTAAGTTAGCTTCTTTTATCGAATGTAATTATGATTTAGGCAGCATAACACCTATTTAACGCGCTTTGGATTTCACGACGTCGAGAATATATTTTTCTTTTATTCAACTTATGCACCTGGAGCTGTCGAAATTATTTTTTTTGTGAATGTTTTTTACAAGATTTCGATTGGGTGCGCATTTGCTGTTTTTATGTATTGTAAACACACGTAATATGAAAAAAAGTGTCAAAAAAATACTTTACAAAAAACTTGCTTTTGGCAAAATCCTGTCTACCTTCGTTGTCCTGTTTATGACGGTTTCAGCCCAAACTATTTTTTTGAGGTTGATTGAAACAAAAGCGAAGAACCTTCGTAAATAGTCCCCCCTAAAAACTTATTAAGACAATTTAGTACATCTAAATTCCCTTTGTTCCTTAACGGTACCATGGCTTTGGCTATGGGGTCGACTAGGAATCTGTCGCTCTGCTACCTGCTTTTCAAAAAAGAGGAGGTGCGGTAATGGGAAAAGCATGCCTGATAAAATGTAAATAATTAAATCCTCATAATCATGAAGCACACAACCACCACCGCAGCGCCTAGTACCAAGGCTATCCTTGCTAAAATGCCTACTTCACTACGTAAAAGTAGTCGAGTGGCGCGTCTTATCGCAAGCTTCAACGCAAATGTCGTCTGTAACGATGTTTCAAATGATCAGGTGGTCCGATTGTTCTTCCGTTATTTATGTGATTTACATGCCAATACGCTCTTGCCTTTCAACAGTTATCCCAATGCCCGTCCGGAAGCCTTCGAGGTAATTCATGCTTGGGTGATTGAGGTTTGTCAGAAAGCCTACGACCGCTCTTGGGCGCAATGGGGCGACGCCGAGGAGGTGTTAGAATTGGCGCATGAGTTTGCTTTCTCCAAAGTAGCCGAGCGCTTCGACGTCGGTAAGTACAACTGCTCGAATGCCGTTGAAACCTATATTTCCCGCTGTTTCCGTAATTTTTGTATTTCCTTACATCGCAAGAAACGCATTCAAATTGTGGATGTAGACAGCATCGCAAAAGGCGAAGATCCGCGCGACGAGCACGATGCTATGATTTTCACCCCAGCATTGATGCTAGACGTACGCGCACACCTCGCCCAAGAGGTGCCTGCTTATGTGGAGATTTTCGATCATTACTATGTACAAAACCTCGACGTATTAACGATTGCCAAGCGCATGGAAATAACCGCCAACGCCTGCTACCAACGTATTCATCACCTCAACAAACATCTCAGTCACTTCGGTGAATGGTTGATGGATCAGGCAGCGTAATTACAATTAAGAATTAAGAATTGAGAATTAAGTCCCGAAGGTTCGGGATAAGAATTAATAATTTTGGTTCTGCTACCGCTATTTGAGCTTGTTTTCGTGAAGCATTGATGTATGACTTGCACGAAAGACAATTCAAGGTGTAATTTTTAATCTTTAATTTTTAATTCTTAATTAATTTTGCTCATGCTTAAATACTTGCTCGCATTCCTTAGCATCGCTCCGATAGTTGCTTTCGCGCAAACCACAGATTCCTTCCCGCATACCCCTTTTGCGGGCATCGACGCTACTTGGGTCAATGGGCAGAACCGTCAGACAGACTTTCCTTTGCAGTATAAGGATTTTCTAACGGCCGTGGCTTACGTCGATGCATATTACAATTATAACTTCGCCAAGCCCATCGACCATACCCAAACGATCTCCGCTACCATGGGGCGTACCAATGAAGTGACCTTAAACATGGTTTCATTGGGGATTGAATCGAATTATAAAAACACGATTGCGCGTATCTGGTTGCAGACAGGCAATTCCTTACACATCGTGCAAGAGCAAGATCCGTCGGTGACTTTGGGTAGAAATACCGGCACTGGTAATTTGAAGTTTATCCGTGAAGCTGCGACAGGCTATCATTTTAATAAATGGTATGGCATTAATGTGGAGGCAGGGATATTTATGTCATTTATCGGATTGGAAAGTTATCTCACGCAAGAGAACTGGTGCTATCAACGTGCTATGCCTTGCGAAATGACCCCTTTCTATTTTCAAGGAGCACGTATACAAATCAATCCTACTCGTCATTTACAGACACAAGTGTGGTTGTTGAACGGATGGCAGATGTATAATAATTTCCAAAAAGCACCAGGATTAGGCAGCTCTACCTATTATCGTCCGAATGATAATTTGCAGTTAGTGGCTAATTTCTATTTAGGTGAAACGACGCCTATGATTAAGTATTGGCGTTTCCATCATGATAATAGCGTCAACTGGCGTTATTACCGTGCGAAGAGCAGTGGCAGAAAGATTGCCCAAGCGGCCTTGAGCTGGAATAATCACTTCGGCTTCGAAACTTATTTGCATGTCCCGAATCATACCTTGAGCAATTATATGATAGGCACTTCTTTCGCCAATCGTATTTGGTTTAGCGATAAAAAGACCGCCCTCACCTTGCGTGCCGACTATGTACAAAACCCAGGCATGTATTTGAGTTTTTATCCAGGGACGAATCCGGTGGCTTATCAAAATGCGTTGCGCTGGATGGATAAGCGGAGTGTAAATGTATTCCAGGGCGTCGCTTGCTTCGATTGGATGCCGAATGACCACTTTACGTTCCGCGTAGAGTATGGCTACCGCAAGGCGAATCTGCCTTATTTTGCGGGAAGCGGAGGTACTACTTCCACCAATGGCTATACGACGGATCAAAGTGTAAAGCCCTTTCAAAGTGATTTGAGAACGACTGAACATCGCATCACTTTTGCGTTGAGTACGCGTATTTAATAGGCCGAAGGCCGATTTTTTGGGTTTTAAATACTTGCAATTACTTGCAATAAAGCATTTTACGGGCTCTTTTTCAGTATAAATAATTGAAAATGAGCTAAAAGAATATTTGTCTTTATTGTGTTGTTTTTTGCCTTTATGCCTTGATTATTAACAACTTAGCGAATTTTTAGTATTTTGGACCCTATTAAATTCCTAAAGTATGCAATTTATTTCCCTTAAGCAGTTTGCTGCTATTTTCCTGGTTGTTTTATTGTTCTCTGCAACGCATGCCTTTGCGCAAGTGCCACAGGGTATTCCTTATCAAGCGGCGGCTCGTGCTGCGAACGGTCAGGCCTTAGTAAACACGGCTGTGAAGGTACGTTTCAGCATTTTAGATAGTGTGGCTACAGGAACGGTGGTCTATCAAGAAACGCATAGCGCGACTACCAATAGCGTAGGACTTTTTAATGTGAATGTAGGTTTAGGAACGCCTGTTACCGGTACTTTGAGCGGTGTGAATTGGGGTAAGAATGCGAAGTACATGAAAATGGAATTAGATATTACGGGTACGGGTTCGAATTATGTGAACATGGGTACACAACAGATGATGGCGGTTCCTTACTCTTTATACTCTGCTACCAGTGGTAGTTCACAGTCTACCGGCACGGGAAGTAATTCGAATACCTTATTATATACAACAGACGGATTTTAATGATGAAAAAAATACTTTATTATCTACTGCTCTTATTAGTAGCAAGTAGTTTTTTAGCGCAGGCCCAAGAAGCGGCGGTGAAAATCGATGGTCAGGTGGTTTACCTCAAGGCAGGAAACTCATTACCTTATTGGTTAAAGGCGGGACAAAGCATTGCCCCTTCAAAAAACGTGAGCTTTTTATCTGGGATAGAATTTAATTCCGATAGTATGAATCATGTTTTGAAATACGATCAGGTGATTAAAATTGCAAGCTTAAGTACGGTACCGACAGGTAAGGTATGGAAGATTGAAGCGATTGCCTATGATACTTTAATAAGCACTACGAGTATGGGGGCTGTTATGTTGCCAAGTGGAACGAGTGCTTCTACTAGTTCAAGTTCTAGTACTACTAGCAATACGCCCGTGCTTTATAAATCACCTAAAGTTTTTAATGTGGCCGGATCCTATCAATTTTTGGTACCTCCTGGCGTAACGTCGATTTGTGTCGAGATTTGGGGCGGTGGCGGAAATGGTGGCTACAAAAGTAATAGTTATTCTGGTGGTGGCGGCGGCGGCGGTGGATATGGTTATCAATGTTTTACAGTTATCCCTGGTACAATTTATAATGTAACTGTTGCAAATAGTGAGGGTCAATCAAGTTTTTCTACATTATTGGTAGCTAGTGGAGGAAGTACAGGGATAGATGGAAGTTCAATAAGTGGGGGAGGCTTAGGCGGTGCTGGAGGCACATCCTCTGCATCGGTTACAATGGGTGGTAAGAATGGTCTTGCTGGCGGTAATAGTAGTGTTGCTAGTGGTGCAGGAGGTGCTTCTTATAATGGAGGTGTTGGAGCATCTGGTTCAATGGGTGGTTGTTCTAATGGAAATGATGGCGTTTCTCCTGGAGGTGGCGGAAGTGGTGGATATGCTTCTAATTGTGGCTCTGGCGGAGCTGGAGGTAAAGGTGCTCCTGGTCAAGTAATCATTTACTGGTAAAAAATACAAATGAAAAAAATACTTTATACCATTTTTGTTTCGTTCATTGCCTTTTTTGCAATGCCTACTTTTACTGCACAGGCTCAAGGCAATTTGCAGTTTAATCGCGTGATAAGTGTAAGCCTTGCTTTAAACCCTAATCAGTCAAGCACCTTAATAACGGTACCCACAGGAAAGGTATGGAAGATTGAGGCTATCGAGGCAGTAACTTCAGGTCAGACAAATTATTTATATGAAATTAATGGTCAAGTATTTCCTATTAGTAATAGCTATTCTTCTAAAATAAATAATAGTCTTTGGTTGAAAGCAGGCGATACCTTCAGAGTTATGAATAACCCAACAGGGGGCTCGAGTGTTCCATTTTATTACTCCATCCTCGAATTCAACATCGTCCCTTAATTAAAACACATGAAAAAAATACTCTCTTTAGTTGTTGCCCTATTATTTACCGCTTCATTAAGCTC
>JAPJNH010000159.1 GCA_026461075.1 Chitinophagales bacterium | reverse complement strand
GCAAGCCTTTGATCAAAAGCAATATCTCGTTGCGGCTAAATTGTTAGAAGCAGAAATTGCGGCTTCGAAAGATGAGGAAGAGAAAGCTGCCAAAAGTTTATTGATTGCCCAAGCTTATGGCTACGCCAATAAAAACAAAGAGGCGACAGAATGGGCGAAGAAAGCGTATGAGTTGAACAACCGCAAGCCTGAATTATTTTACGCCTATATCGACAAATTAAGAGCCAATAGCGATTATGCTTCTTGCATCACCCAATTAGAGAAATTCGCAAAACAAAGACCTTCTGAAAAAACTAGTATTGATAAATTAGTTGCTCGTTATAAGACTTTTCAAGATTGGCAGAAGGAAGGCTCGCGTTATGCTGTGGAGCGTCTAGATTCTATTAGCACGCTTCGTAATGAATATGCTATGGTACCGCTCGGAAAAGACGAGTTTATTTTTACCTCTGATCGTTCAGCGTCTACCGGAGATGAAAAATACGGCTGGACCGGCGAGAAGTTTTCAGATTTCTATACTACTAAACTAGTAGAAGGTGCTTATACACGACCAAAGAAGTTTTCGGACAATATTAATACAGCAGGTCATGAGGGAACTTGCGCTTTCAATAAAAGCAAGACCGAAATGATCTTCGCAAGAACAGTGGTAGTAGGAGATAAGGAAGATAATTTTACCCAGCTTTATGTTTCTCGTAAGGATGCAGATGGAAATTGGCAGCCAGCGACCAAACTATTGCTTTTCGGAGACGATACCTTACAAAACGAAGGTCAGCCTTTTTTAACAGAGGATAGCAAGACCTTATTTTTTAGCTCTGATGCACAAGGCGGCTTTGGCGGAAAGGATTTGTATGTAGCCTCCAGAACCGCAGAGGGTTGGTCGCAACCGCGTAATCTTGGTCCGAATATCAACTCCGACAAGGATGAGGTCTTTCCTTTTCTTCGAAAGGATGGATTGTTTTTCTTTTCCTCTAATGGATTAGATGGCATGGGTGGTCTAGACATTTACTACGCGCAAAAAACAGGATGGAAATTTTCCAGACCAACTAACCTGCAATGGCCGATGAATAGTGGTGGTGACGATTTTGCTGTGTTTTTTACTTCGTACCAAGGCAGTGAATTGCCAGATACTTTGATGGGTAAGGGTTATTTCTCTTCGAATCGTAGTGGTGGTCGTGGCGGCGACGAATTGTTTTATTTCGAGTTAAAGCATGAGACGAAGTATCGTTTGGAAGGAACGATTTATGGGGATATTGACGGAAAGCCGGCATTGCCTAATGCAATCGTACAATTGTTGGAAATGGAAAACGGGATTGCCTATCCGGTGGCAAGTGATACAACGGATGCGAAGGGTGGCTATGCGTTTACCATTCAAAAGAATAAGGATTATAAAGTAAATGCAACCGCCAAGACGTTCTTTGCGAAGTCGGATTATATCAGCAGTAAAAACTTGCCACAAAATTATGAGGCATTGGTTACTTTAAACAAAGACTTGAACTTGGTGAAGATTGTCAAAAATAAGTTGATTGATGTGCCAAATATCTTCTACGACTTAGATAAATCGGATATTCGTTCAGATGCGGCTGCTGTATTGGATTCTGTTGTAATGCCATTATTGGCGGAGAATCCAGACTTGAAATTTGAATTAGGTTCGCATACAGATGCACAGGGCGATGATGAATACAACCAAAAGTTAAGTCAGGATCGTGCGGATAAAGTAGTTGCCTATCTTATTGAAAAAGGAATTTCCCCAGACCGTCTTCTTTCGAAGGGATATGGGGAAACACAAATTATAAATCGTTGTAAAAATGGTGTTCAATGTACTGATGAGGAACATCAACAGAATCGTAGAACTACCTTTAAGGTGTTAAATCCGAACGGTAATTAACGGTTTCTGAAATTGAAGATGATCACACCTGTTTCATCTTCTTCTGAAGATTTTTCATTGAATATCCAACTTTGAGCAGCTTTGATAGCAGCAGCCTTTAATGTAGAGTTAGAGGTAGTAGAACCTTGTCCAACATAGATTGCTTTAACCACCTTACCGTTTTTGTTTACGGTAATTTGGATCGCTACTTTACCGGTCTCTTGAGAGTTTTCTTTTGGGATGCTCTTGCTACGTGGTGTACGTCCTTTCAAACCTTTGATACTCCAACCTGTACCTTGTGTGCCTGGGCCATAAGAATGATCACCGATATGGTTTGTTGCATTAGGATCGCCATCTGGAGCTCCCATATCGCCCGTTCCGGTGCCAGTACCTTCACTAGTGCTGTTATTCGATTTATTTAAAGCATTTCTAAGTTTGTTTTTAACTGCATCTGCTTTCGCTTTGTTAGCTGCGGCAATCTTAGCTTGCTTTTGTGATTCGATTTCTTCAGCAGTAGGTTGTGGGTTTTTGCTTGGCTTATCTGTCGGCTTCGACTTGATATTGCTTTTGTTTTTATTCTTGTCGTTTGTTTTTACCGGAGCGGAGTCGGGGTCATTATCATTGGTTTCAAGATTCTGAGGGTCCGTATCACCACCACCTCCCGCTTGTGCCAAATCACCACCAGCAGTAGCGCTTTCAGACTCGGCAGACAAAGGCTGTTCGTCGCCATTTCCGTTATCGCTATTGCCAAGATTCACTTCCATTCCCATTTCTTCCAAAATAGGAGGAGGGTCGGGGAATTTGTATTTCACGAAGTACAAGAAAAGAAAAAGAGCCACTACAATACCAATGGTAGTGCCACCGGCTATGAAATGTTTTTTCGATTCGTTTTCTGAATAGGTACTAATCATAAGAAATGATTTATTCGTGTTCAGTTGCTAAAACCGCTTTTACTTTTAGGTCGCGAGCGATTTTAAGAACGTATACCACGTTTTCGATAGGGACAGACTTTTCAGCATTAATCACAATCGACGGATCTAATTGATCGCCAAGATAGGGTTTAATGGCATCTGCCAATTGATCAGCGTTTACTTGTGTGGTTGCTACAAAGTAGGTATTATCCGCTTTGATACTAACCACCACCGTTTGCTTACTTGTGGTATTGCTATTTGCTTTTGGTAAAGGCAACTTGATCACATTGGGGTTTGCCAAAATGGAAGCCAATAAAAAGAAAAATAGCAAGAAAAAGAGGATATCACTCAGTGAGTGAACGTATACCTCTGCATTGTGTTTATGTCTTCTGCGAAGATTCATGATGCTATTGTTCTAAGATTAATGAGAAGGTTCGTGCAATAAATCCACAAATTCGAAGGAAGAATTTTCAATTTTATTTACCACGCGGTCGATCATTGCGTTCAATGAGTTGTAAAATACGAAGGCTAAGATACCAACCATCAAACCGGCAGCAGAGGTAACCATTTTAACGTTGATACCTCCAGCGATTGTACCGATACTCAATACGTTAGCGCTAGCTACTTCATCAAACAATTTAAGCATACCTGCGATGGTACCAAGGAATCCGAACATTGGCGCGATACCAGCGATAATAGAAAGGATATTTAACCAACGCTCCATTTTGTAGATTTCCAATTTGGCAACATTCTCCATACTTCTTTCGATATCCTTGATTGGTTTACCGATACGATCGATCCCTTTTTCAACTACGCGAGCAACAGGGTGGTTGAATCCACGGCAATATGATTTTGCCGCTTGGATATTACCATTAGCGATATGATCTTTTACTACATTCATAAAACGATCATCTACTTTACCTGCTTTAGAGATGGTGATGAAACGTTCAATGAAAACATAAATTGCTCCTACTAATAAAATAGCAATTGGAATCATGATTACTCCTCCTTTCGTAAGTAGGTCGAGTAGGGAAGTTGGTTGCGCAGCGGCTTTTGGAGCTTCAGCAGCAACAGTATTAGCAATTTCGTTGGCAGTCGCAGCTACAGCAGTTGCTGCAGTTTCAGTGCTTTGTAACAAGAATAAAATGATGTTGTTCATTGGCTTAAAATGTTTGATTTAAAAATACACAGAAGCTTTGTTAGAGAAGGGTTTTGTGGTTTCTAATTATTAACCCGTGGCGAAGTTCTGTATATTAATTTGCACGATACGAAGGAATCAGTACTTTTGTTACAATAGAATGTTAAAATATGAATTGGTTCAAGTTGTTTTTTCTTTCTTCTGTGATTCTGTTCTCAGTTTGGAGTTGCGCCAAGGATCCATGTAGCGGGGTTGTTTGTAAAAACGGCGGCGCTTGTTTGGATGGCAATTGTATTTGCCAGATGGGATATAGAGGCGCGGACTGTGGACAGCAAGTACGCTATCAATTTGTAGGAGATTTTGTAGGAGATGGTCTTGATAAAAACAAAAATGTTTATCGCGCTTGGCACGCCATTTATAACGCGAGCGGGGATAGTGCTATGCTAATGCAATTGAACGTTCACGATAGTGCAGCAGTATTGAAGCTTGCATTTAAATTGCGTATACAAGCTGATTTGAAGAGTTTTTTATTGGATACTGTTCATCATGGGACCTGTGTCTACAGAGGCTCGGGATACTTAGGGCAAACGATTAGCAGTCTTTCATTACAAAAGATTGATAATGCACTTATGGATACTCTAAATTATGAGTTTGAAGAAATGATCAAACAATAAGCTTAAACGCCTTCTGCTAAGGCCTTTTTAGCTTTCTTTCTTTTTCTGTACCAGATAATACCACCTGCCATTACCATGAAGTAAGGGCCTAGTAAAAGGTATAAAATGCCCGCGTTCAGTCCTTTCGCTGTTGTGTTGCCTTCTTTCAGGGAGGTTCTTGCAGCTTCGCCACACATCGGACATTGCGCTAGAACGGTTCCTGCAAATAAAATCAAGCAGATGCTCAGAATGATACGGAAAGACTTAGGTTTCATAACGCGTAATTATTCTGCAAAATTCGTTTAATGTTAGCATAAAAGCAACTTAAATTGGCTTTAATTCTCCTTCGCCTTTTGTACCTTTGTTAAATAAATTCTTTAGACATGTTATATCAAATTCCAGCAGCTAAAAATGAACCGGTATTAAATTACGCTCCGGGTAGTAATGAACGTAAAGCATTGAAAGCCGCATTGGCTGAATTGAAATCTCAAGAGGTGGATATTCCAATGTGGATTAACGGCGAAGCAGTGCGTACTGGAGACAAACAAAGAATTCATCCACCACACGAAATCAAACATACTTTAGGCTATTTTCATAAAGGTACGAGTGCGAATGTTGAGGCCGCAATTGCTTCCTGCTTGGTTGCAAAACATGATTGGGAATTTATGCCAATGGAACAAAGAGCAGCAATCTTTTTGAAAGCAGCTGATTTATTGACCACGAAGTATCGTTATAAAATGAATGCTGCCACTATGTTGGGGCAGAGTAAGAATGCTTTCCAAGCTGAAATTGATGCAGCATGTGAGTTGATTGATTTCTTGCGTTTCAACGTACAGTTTATGTACGAACTTTATGCGCAACAACCTGTATCGGCTCCCGGTATGTGGAATCGCGTGGAATATCGTCCACTAGAAGGTTTTGTATTTGCTGTTACGCCTTTTAACTTTACTGCAATCGGTGCTAACTTGCCTACTTCAGCTGCAATGTTGGGTAATACTGTTTTATGGAAGCCTTCAGACACGCAAATTTATTCTGCGAATGTGATGATGGAAATATTGATGGAAGCTGGTTTGCCAGCAGGTGTAATTAATGTGGTGTATGGTGATGGTCCTATGGTTGGAGAGAAAGTATTCTCACATCCTGATTTCGCAGGGGTACACTTCACCGGAAGTACCAATACCTTTAACTATATGTGGAAGACAATTGGTGAAAATATTGGTAAGTACAAGAGCTATCCTCGTATCGTTGGTGAAACAGGTGGAAAGGATTTTGTATTGGTGCATCCAAGTGCCCATGCTGATGTGGCTGCCACCGCTTTAAGTCGTGGTGCATTTGAATATCAAGGACAAAAATGTTCTGCAGCTTCACGTGCGTATTTGCCGAGTAACTTGGCTGAAGCAATTAAAGCCAAATTAGTTGCAGATGTAAAAAGCTTTAAAGTAGGTACAACAGAAGAATTTGGCAACTTCGTCAATGCTGTAATTGATGAGCGTGCCTTTGATAAAATTGCAGGCTTTATTGATCAAGCCAAAAATGATACAAGCTGTAAAATATTGGTAGGCGGTACTTATGATAAATCAGAAGGTTACTTTATTCAGCCTACTGTGATTGAAACGACTGATCCGAAATATTTGACTATGTGCGAAGAAATCTTCGGACCGGTATTAACGATTTACACTTATCCTGAAAACGATTTTGACGCTATTTTGAAAGTGGTCGATAGCACCTCTGCGTATGCGTTAACAGGAGCTATCATTGCTCAAGATCGTACAGCGGTGGAAAAGACGCTTCGTGCTCTTCGTCATGCTGCTGGTAATTTCTATATCAATGATAAGGCTACCGGAGCCGTTGTTGGACAACAGCCTTTTGGTGGTGGCCGTAAGTCGGGTACCAATGATAAAGCTGGTTCAATCTTGAACTTGTATCGTTGGGTTTCTGCGCGTACGATTAAGGAAACCTTTAATCCTCCGACAGACTATACCTACCCGTTTTTGGCGAATGACTAATTAATAAAACTCAATCAATTGCTATGATTCCTTTAAGTGTGCCGCATTTAGCGGGTAATGAGTGGAAGTACGTGAAAGACTGTCTAGATACAGGCTGGATCAGTAGTGTGGGTAGTTATGTTAATCGCTTTGAAGAGCAAATGGCGGAGTTCACTGGCGCTAAATACGCGGTGGCTTGTATGAATGGAACTACGGCATTGCAAGTCTGTCAGCGTTTGATAGGCGTAGAGGCCGGTGATTATGTAATCATTCCTAATATAACTTTTATCGCCACAGCCAATGCGGTGGCCTATATGAATGCAGAAGCTTTGTTGATGGATGTAGATCCGAATACTTGGCAGATGAATTTAGATTTACTTGAAAAGTTTTTGCGTAATGAAACTGTCGTAAAAGACGGGCATTGTTATGCAAAGAAGGATAATAAGCGCATCTCCTGTTTAATGCCTGTTCACGTTTTGGGGAATGTAGCAGATATGGATCGTATGATGGCCTTAGCTAATGAATTCTGTATTCCTGTTATTGAGGATAGTACAGAATCTTTGGGTAGTTATTATAAAGGAAAACATACAGGAACCTTCGGTTTGATGGGGTGTTTCTCGTATAATGGTAATAAAATTATATCAACTGGAGGAGGAGGGATGATTGTTACGAATGATGAAGCCTTGGCGAAACGTGCGAAACATTTAACGACGCAGGCGAAGATTCATCCCGAAGAATATATTCACGATGAGATAGGTTATAATTATCGCTTGGTGAATATCCTGGCAGCTGTAGGAGTGGCGCAGATGGAGCAATTGCCTGAATTTTTAAAGAAGAAGCAATTTATTGCCGATTATTATCGCAATGCTTTAAAAGGAGTGGGCGATATAAGTTTTCAGCAGGTTGAACAAGATGTGCAAGTGAATGAATGGCTCTTCACTTTTAAGTCGAAGCATTCGCGCCAGCTATTAGAGGCGATGAAGCAAGCGGACATTATCGCTCGTCCTTTTTGGATGCCAATGAATCAATTGCAAATGTTCAAACATAATTGGTACTATACTGAGCAGGATACTTCAAACTCCGTTTATAAGGACTGTTTGAGCATTCCGTGTAGTACTGGTATTAGTGAAGCAGAAATGGCTAGCGTAGTAAAGGTTATAAAAGATTATTTTAAAGCGTAGTTATGGCTTTGCATTTGATTGTGGCGGCTGATGAAAACAATGCGATTGGTTTTGGTAATCAAATGCCATGGCATTTGCCGATAGATTTGAAGTACTTTAAAAAAGTCACTTCGGGTCATCCTGTGATTATGGGTCGTAAAACCTTTGAATCAATTGGTCGCTTATTGCCTAACAGACGTAATATCATTATTTCTAGAGGTGATTTTAAAGTGGAAGGGGCAGAAACCTATCCTTCAATTGAAGAGGCGCTTGCGCAGTTTCCTTCCGCAGAAATAGTTTTTATTATTGGAGGTGGTCAGATTTATGCCGCAACGATTGCAAAAGCAAATCGGGTATATCTAACGCGCGTGCATACTAAAGCTGCGGAGGCAGATACTCATTTCCCTTCATTGGATGCACTTGAATGGCGTGAAATTGAGTCAGAAACGGTGCTTTCGGACGAAAAAAATGCGTTCGATGTGACCTTTCAGGTTTTCGAACGCATTTAATATTGAGCTTAACTGAGCTTCTTAACGGTAGAGCACTTCTTTAACTACCTTCACTACTTTCGTTGTATCAGGTAAGTAAGCAGCCACTAAGTTTGGCGCATAGTGCATGGATGAATCTGCACCATTTACACGACGGATAGGCGCATCTAAGTAATCGAACGCATCCTTTTGGATACGGTAAGCGATTTCAGTACATACAGCTCCGTAAGGCCATGATTCTTCCACGATAATAACACGATTGGTCTTCTTTACAGATTCGATAATCGTTTGCATATCTAAAGGACGGATCGTACGTAAGTCGATTACTTCTGCGCTGATACCTTCTTTTTCTAACTCTTCAGCAGCAGCTAAAGCTACTTTCATCATTTTGTTGAAAGAAATCAAGGTAACATCGGTACCAGTACGTTTTACGTCTGCTTTTCCAATTGGGATATAATATTCTTCTTCAGGAACCTCACCCATATCACCATACATCATTTCACTTTCCATGAAACAGATAGGATCTTCATCCAAAATAGCCGACTTCAGCAAGCCTTTAGCATCATAAGGATTAGAAGGGGAGATAACTTTTAAGCCTGGGACATTCGCCATCCAAGATTCGAAAACTTGAGAGTGTTGTGCGCCTAACTGACCTGCAGAACCTGATGGTCCGCGAAATACGATGGGATTGCCAAACTGACCTGCAGACATAGCGCGCATCTTTGCAGCACTATTTACGATTTGGTCGAAAGCAAGCACTGCGAAGTTCCAAGTCATAAATTCTACAATTGGGCGGCAGCCGTTCATTGCAGAACCAACAGCGATACCGGCAAAGCCTAATTCAGCGATTGGTGTGTCAATTACACGTTTTGGACCGAATTCATCAAGCATACCTTGAGAAACTTTATAGGCACCATTATATTGCGCCACTTCCTCACCCATTAGATAGATTCGGTTGTCGCGACGCATTTCTTCTTGCATGGCTTCACGAAGAGCCTGACGGAAAGCGATTTGTCTCATTATACTTGAATTTTTAGCCTTGCAAATATACTATACAGGCGGTGTTATTTCAATTTTTAGGTCTTTTGTTTTTTCTTCTTTGCTGCAGGGAATAGTACATTATTTAGGATAAGGCGATATCCAGGAGAATTTGGGTGCAAAGAAAGGTCGGTTTTAGGGTCGCCAACCAAGTGCTGATAGTCTTCTGGGTCGTGCCCACCATAAAAGGTCCAAGTGCCTTTCCCCAGCTCACCGTGTATGTATCTTGCCTCTGCGGCAGGTTTGTTTTCGCCCATTATCAACACATTTTTTTTAACGAAGGCGGATTTGAATGCCGTGGTTTGTCCCATAAATCCTTTAATGGTCCGGATATGGTCTTGACAAAGCATCGTAGGTACAGGGTCCCATTTCGCTGAAAAATCAAATAAGGTAAAGTAATCTAAATCCATCGGTACTTGACGGGTGTTTGTTGCATCGATATCACTGTATTCGTAAACGTAAGGGTTCATTTCTAAGTGATAGTTTTCAAATGCAATTCCATTATCGAAGTTGAGTTTTTGAGCAGCCCCAGGCGTAGTTCCGTCTCCGTCAAACATAGCTTCACAGATATCTTTCCCTTCTGCCGCTAAGGCAATGTCGTAGGAGTCAGTTGCACTACACATAGCGAATAAAAAGCCACCACCTGCTACAAATTCTTTTATCCTTTTGGCAACCGCTAGTTTTAATTGAGAGACTTTACTAAAGCCATGTCTACGCGCACATTCTTCATTTAATTGTTGATCATCTTTATACCACTGTGCATTCGCATAGGCGCCATAGAATTTGCCATACTGACCTGTAAAATCCTCATGATGAATATGCAGCCAATCATATTTAGCTAGTGTTAGTTCATCTAAAATTTCGTCATCATAAATTATGTCGTAAGGAATTTCTGCATAGGTCAAAACCATTGTAACAGCGTCATCCCAAGGTAATTTGTTCTTCGGTGAATAGACCGCAATTTTAGGTGGTTTTTGTAATTTGATTAAATCCATGTTTACCTCTGGATCTGCTATTTGACGAAGGATGTTTTGGTATTGAGCAGAAGGCAAAACTTCATAACTAACGCCTCTCAAGATGCATTCTTTTTCAAGCTCGTTATTGTTTTCTGCGGCAAAACTGCCACCTCTGTAGTTGAGTAACCAATCAGCTTCAACGCCTTTGTTCAAAAGCCAGTAACAAACACCATATGCCTTCAAATGCTCTTTTTGCGAATCATCCATAGGGATTAAAAGGGTAGACGATAATAGTTTTATCGGTAGCAAGAGCGTTAAAATCAACAAGATTTTTTTCATTACCCTAAGATAAGGAATGCTTTAAGTCGACAAAAAATAATACGTTAAAAAATACGAAATGCGAGCATCTTGCGTTATTAATCAAACAGAAATTATGAAAGAGGTGCAATTGAGTCATGTTTGGGAGTATCAGTTATTTGATGCCAAGGATTTGAGAAGTAGTAAAGGTGAGCTGATTCGTATTCTAGATCAAGGAGTACTGAACGTCAATTCAGGACCTGATTTCATCGATGCTCAGATTTATGTAGATGGTTTATTGATGGTGGGTGACGTCGAAATTCATATTAAGAGTAGTGATTACCTAAAGCATGGACATCGAACGGATGCGGCTTATGGAAAAATGATACTACATGTAGTATATGAAGAGGACGTGCACCTGCCATTTTTAAATTGTCCAACTGTTGAGTTGAAAGGTCGGGTTCCCTTACAGTATTTACGGCATGTGCAGCCAACGAGTAAGTTAGACATCTATTGTAGGTCACTTTGGCGGAATGATACCGCCGACAAGTTTAAAGTTGAAATGGAACGTACCTGGCGCGAACGATTACTAAAAAATAGGCAAGCGCATTTAGAACTTATTCGAAGATTTTATCCGTACGATGTCAAGTTGTTGTATCAATTGCTTTTTCGCGTATTTGGCCAGCCGGTCAATCAAGATGCTATGGAGCTTTTATTTGCACGTATACCTTTTGAAAAAATGATGGGGCGTCTGAGTATCATGGATTGGGAAGCTGTTTTACTCGGAGTTGCTGGCTTTTTAACTGCGCTTGCGGAGGATGTTTATATCATTCAATTACGCGAACGTTATCGGATACTGAAGATGCGTTTTATGTTGGAAGAGATACCAGCCTCCTTGTGGCGTTTTTCAAGAATGCGACCAGCGAATTTTCCTCCGGTACGCTTGATTCAATTGGCTCAGTTGTGTGCCTTATTGCCCAATTCATTGGAGCATTTGAAAAAACGTAATGTTGCAGAGGCATTACAATGGTTGCATGAATTAGATATTCAAACATCCTTGTTTTGGCAAGAGCCTCGTGTTTTACAAGGCTATACCATAAAAGCTTCTTATCAATTGCTAAGCAAGCAAATGAAGGCTTCGGTTTTTGCCAATGCCTTTGTCCCATACTTTCTTGCCTTGGAAGAGGATAGTCAGGTAGAGCCACTCATTGAATCCGTGTCCAGAAGTTTAGCAAAACTTCCCGCAGAAACGAACCATGTTATTTTACAATGGAATAGACTTTTGCCATCCATTACTTCAATGGCCGATTCGCAAATGATTTTAGCGCAGTATAAGCTCAAATGCATACATCAAAAATGTATGCATTGCTTGGTGGGGGTTTCCGTATGTAAAGACTAGGCTTCCTCGTCGAGTAGTACTAAATCTATCTCGCGACGATCCGGACTCACATCTTTGATCAATACACGAACCTTCTGTCCTAAGGTATAGGACTGTCCCGTATATCTACGATAGAGTGTCATTGAATTTTCATCGTATTCTACCGATTCGCCGAGTGATTTTACAGGAATCATTCCCTCACATTTGTCAGGTTGGATTTCAACGAACATACCAAAATTGGTAATGCCGCTGATCACACCGTCGAATTTCTCGCCAATATGTTTTTTCATGAACAATGCCTGCATGAACTTGATGCTATCGCGTTCAGCTGTAGCAGCCTTTCTTTCTTGCTCAGAGGATATTTTACATAAATTTTCCATCACAGCCTCTGCGTATAAGGAGCCTTCACTTTCTAACACACTTGCAAGTACGCGATGTGTCAAGACGTCTGGGTATCTTCTAATTGGAGAGGTGAAGTGGCAATAGAAATCAAAGCCTAGGCCGTAGTGACCAATATTTTTGGTGGTATAAATTGCTTTGGCCATACTGCGAATACCCAAAGACATTAATATATTTTCTTCTGAATGGCCTTTGATTTTTACAAGCATTTCATTGAATGACTTTGCAATTTTATCCGGTTTGCTTGTATCGATTTTCAAACCAAATTGATGTGCAAATTGGTTGAACGATCTTAGTTTTTCTAAGTCTGGCAAATCGTGCACACGATAAGGGAAGGGGATTGGACGACCTTTGAATGTTTTTTTAGAAAGGAAGAAAGCAACACGACGGTTGGCCAAAAGCATATAATCTTCAATCAACAAATGCGCGTCTTTTCTTTCTTTTAAAACGATAGCTGTTGGCTGTCCGTTTGCATCCAATTTGAAACGTGGTTCAACTGTATCAAAGTTGATCGACCCTTTTTTGAAACGTTCGTCTCTTAATGCGTGTGCGATTCGATTCAGAATACCTAATTCATCTGCCAAATCTCCTTTTCCTGTTTCAATAACTTCTTGGGCTTCTTCGTACGCAAATCTTCTTTTCGAGTGGATGATTGTTCTGCCAAACCATTCATTATAGATTTTTCCTTTGCTATCCAATTCAAATACCGCCGCGAAACAATACTTGTCTTCATTCGGACGAAGGGAGCAAAGTTCGTTTGATAAACGTTCTGGAAGCATTGGCAGGGTTCCGTCCACCAAGTAAACACTCGTAGCACGTAATGCCGCAAACTTGTCTAATTCGGAATTGATTGGCATGTAGTGGGAAACATCCGCGATATGAATACCTACTTCGTAATTGCCATTTGGAAGGTGTTGGAAGGAGAGGGCGTCATCAAAATCTTTCGCATCGACAGGGTCGATAGTGAAGGTGGTAATTTCTCGAAAATCTCTTCTTTTCTTCTCTTCTTCAGCAGTTATTTTACCATCATAACTATGCGCTTCGTCTAATACTTCTTTTGGAAATTCTAATTCAAATCCATTATCTAGAAGGATAGTTTGCCACATTACACGGTTCAATGTGTCTTCTGAAATGATCTCCGTAACAATACCGATTGGGTTACGACCTCTTCTAAATTCCGCTTGCGGTTCTTGTTTATTCTTTTTAGATCGAGCGGCTTGCGGTAGACCAAAACTCTCTTTTACTTCTGCCGGCACATATCCTTTCTCATTATAATCGGTGATGGCGCAAAGCACTCTGTCTCCGTCTTTCGCTCCTTTAATATCTTTGATTGGAATGAATATGTCTGTTACCATTCCATAACGACGATCCGGTAAAACGAAGGCGAATAGTTTTTTTACATGGATAGTACCCATGAATAGTTTCGTGCCACGTTCTTTTACCTTTATAATTACACCTTCTTCACGCGAGCCGTTTTTTCTGGTAACTTTTACCGAAACTTTATCGTTGTTTAAAGCGCCATTTAGATCTGAAAATCTGACTAAAATATCTTTGTCTGGACGGTTTTCGCAAATAATGTAAGCGGAGCCCGAACGCGTCATTTCCACTTTACCTTCGTATACTTTCGGAGCGGCATTGGCAAACTTTCTTGCCGGAGCACTGTTGCTGTTTCTTTTTCTACTGTCTGCGGTACCCGGACGAGCACTGCGACGCTTTTTGTTTGAATTACTTTTCAATTCTGAATATTTAAACAAACTTAGCATTTTAAAATGGTATTATGTGTAATATTGGGTTTTCTTAACTTTGCATTAATGGAATGGAATTGGCATTTAGTGTTTTTAGGGATTTCGGTACTATTGCTGATATTACCTGTTTATTCCTATTTGCTTTATCCTTTAATGCTTCAACGATTCACTAAAAAAAATCCAATTCAAGAAACTAGTATAGATTTAAGAAAAAAGATTTTCATTTTTATTGCAGCCTATAACGAGGAAAGTGTAATCGGCAAAAAGTTGGATAGCATATTTAATAGCGACTATCCTTTGGATTTAATTCAGGTCTGGATAGGCTCTGACGCCTCTACAGATTCAACAGATGAAATTGTCCAGGAATATAAAATTCGTTTTCCGCAAATCCATTTAACTCGGATGGAAGGGCGGGTTGGCAAACCGGAAATAATGAATAGACTTTACGATTTGTCTGGCGCATCGAATGATAAGGATGCTATTCTTCTACTAACCGATGCCAATGTCTTTTTCGAAAAAAAGATGATTCAACTTTTGATCAATGGATTTAGTAATCAAGAGATTGAATTAGTTGGTGCTAATGTTGTTAATACAGGATCTTCATTTGAGAATGTTGCTGGCTTAGAAGAAAATTATATCAGTCGTGAAAATCGGATTAAACAGTTAGAATCTGATTGGAAAGGCGTATTAATGGGGCCTTTTGGCGCATGTTTTGCCATTCGTTCGAACTCATTTGAAAAAATCCCTCCTGGGTTTATTGTGGATGATTTCTATTGGTGTTTGCATGTGCTTAATAATGGAGGAAAAGCATGTTTTAATAGTAAGGCGATTTGCTATGAAGATTTACCTGCGGATTGGAAAGAGGAGTTTCGTCGCAAACGTAGAATTGCATATGGTAATTTTCAAAACCTTGTTCATTTTAGAAAATTGTTATTGAAATGGTGGAGCCCAATTGGCTTTGTTTTTTGGTCGCACAAGGGGCTTCGTTGGTTTGGGCCTTTTTGTATAATACTTTCATTTTCATTACAACCAAAGTTAGTAGCAGAACTTTTTCTTGATTTCCTATGTTTAGGTCTTTTGTTGGAGGGAATTAGCAGACTATTAGTAATTAAACGCGCGCCGTTACGTTCAATCTTGTATTTTTGCCAAATGAATTTGGCTGTATTTTTAGGGATGATTGATTTTTTATTAAAACGTCGAAAAAATGCAAATTGGAAGCCAACCTTAAGAAAAGTGTAAAAACGAAGAAGATGTTAAATACAATTGAAGAAGCTTTAGAAGATATTAAACAAGGGAAACTGCTTATTGTGGTAGATGATGAGGATCGTGAGAATGAAGGAGATTTCTTCGTCCCTGCAAGAATGGCGACTCCGGAAGTAGTAAATTTTATGTCGAAATTTGGACGTGGATTGATATGCACGCCTATCTCCGAGGAATTATGCCATCGATTGAAGTTGGATATGATGGTTAGTGAGAATACAAGTCATCATGCCACTCCTTTTACTGTTAGTATCGATTTAATGGGCTACGGATGTACCACAGGTATTTCTGCTCAAGATCGCTCTAAAACGATTTTAGCGATGTTGGACGAAAATATTAAGCCGGAGGAATTTGCGCGTCCTGGTCATATTTTTCCGCTAAAAGCTCAAAAGGGGGGTGTTTTACGTCGTACAGGACATACCGAAGCTGCAGTTGATTTATCTGTAATGGCTGGATTTGAGCCTGCAGGGGTGATTGTGGAAATAATGAATGAAGATGGTACCATGGCTCGCTTACCAGAGCTTTTGGAAATCGCCAAGCAACATGATATCAAAATTATATCTATTGAAGATTTGATTAAGTATCGTATTGAGAAAGAGTCTTTGGTAAAAGAAGAGGTGCGTGTGATGATGCCGACCCAATGGGGTGATTTTGAATTGATCGCATTCTCTCAGTTAAATAGTCATGAAACACATTTAGCCTTGAAAAAAGGTGAATGGACGAAAGATGAGCCTGTTCTTGTACGCGTGCATTCTTCTTGCGTTACCGGAGATATTCTCGGTTCTTTACGTTGCGATTGTGGCGAACAATTGCATCAGGCCATGGAAATGGTGAATGAAGCAGGGAAGGGCCTTATCCTTTACATGTATCAAGAGGGTAGAGGTATCGGTCTTTTGAATAAATTGAAAGCATATAAATTGCAAGAGCAAGGGCTTGATACCGTAGAAGCTAATCTAGAATTAGGTTTCAAGAGCGATGAGCGCGACTATGGTGTCGGAGCGCAAATTTTACGTCACATGAATGTGGCTAAAATTAAATTGCTAACGAACAATCCAAGAAAGCGTGCAGGACTTATCGGATACGGATTAGAAATCGTGGACAATGTGTCTATTAAGGTTTGTCCTAATAAACACAACGAAAAATATTTGCAAACAAAAAGAGATAAGCTAGGTCACGACCTAGCTTAATCTGCTATTCCATCGAACGCATACGTTCGTAGAGGATCATTCCCGCGGCAACACTTACATTGTAAGAGTCAAGTCCTTTGTTGATAGGAATTTTGAAGGTTTCGTCTGCTCTATTAATGATGAGCTGATTTACACCGATTCCTTCTTCACCTAAGACAATCGCCATCGGACGATCGAATTCTATTTGGGAAAGATTTTTACTAGCTTTCAAGTCACTCACTAATACGTGAATCCCGTTTGCTTTACACCATTTGATGGTTTGTACCAAATCAATTTCACGACAAACTTTCACATGATTCAAAGCGCCTGCAGAGGTTTTTAATGCATCTGAATTGATAAGCGCTCCACCTTTTTGCGGAACAAGAATTGCGTGAACGCCGGTACCATAAGCTGTTCTGGCAATGGCGCCAAAGTTTCTCACATCTGTAATATGATCTAAAATCAAAAACAAAGGTTGTTCTCCGTTGGCTTGTGCCTGATTTAGGATGTCTTCTTTGTCGAAATATTTAATCATCGCTAATAAACCAACCACCCCTTGGTGATTTTTATTGCGCGCGATATAATCTAACTTTTCTCTTGGAACAGATTTTACAGGGAGCTCTAATTCGCGGGCCGCTTGACGAATTTCACTGATACCAGGACCTTTAAGGTCTTTCTCTATGTACAATACCTCGATTTCTTTACCAGCTTGAATAGCTTCGAAAATAGGATGTCTTCCGTAAATTAATTGACTCATTATTATTGATTGAAGGTGCAAGGTCTTAAAAATTATCCAAACCCCGAAATCCTCCTTACCTTTGCGACATGTCTTCGGTACGAATATTGGCGATAGAATCTTCTTGTGATGATACCTCTGCTGCAGTAATTGTGGATGGAAAGGTCCTTTCCAACTATATCTGTACCCAAAAGGTACATGAGCAATATGGAGGCGTAGTACCTGAATTGGCTTCTCGCGATCATCAAAAAAATATTGTTCCAGTAGTAGAAGTGGCGATGAAACAAGCCAATATCTCATGGAACGAAATTGATGCGGTGGCATGTACCACTGCTCCGGGATTGATAGGTTCTTTGTTGATAGGTGTAAGCTTTGCTAAAGGATTGGCACTTTCTCTTAACAAGCCCTTGATCGCTGTTAATCACATGAAGGCGCATGTAATGGCAAATTTCTTGAATGAAGAAATGCCAGCCTTTCCATTTTTATGTTTGACTGTATCCGGTGGCCACACACAAATTGTGTTGGTGAAAGATTATCTCGATATGGAGGTGATTGGTGAAACTACCGATGATGCAGCAGGAGAAGCTTTCGATAAGACAGCAAAAATTTTAGGCTTGCCATATCCAGGAGGCCCACTTATCGATAAATACGCTGTTGGTGGCGATCCCAAAAGATTTAAATTCCCTGAGCCGAAGATTCCTGGCTATGATTTTTCTTTTAGTGGTTTGAAGACCGCTATTTTATATTTTATCCAAGAACAGACTGCTTTGAATCCCAATTTCGTTCAAGAGAATTTAAAGGATATTTGCGCTTCGATACAAGAACGGATTGTGAGCATTTTAATGAATAAGTTGAAGAAGGCAGCTAAAGAAACAGGGGTAAGTACCATTGCGATTGCAGGTGGCGTGAGCGCGAATAGTGGCTTGCGATGGGCCGCGAATGATCTTGCCCGACGTCATCGTTGGAAATTACATATTCCAGAATTTCAATACTGTACAGATAATGCAGGAATGATTGCCATTGCTGCGCATCATCTTTATTTGAAGAATGAATTTGCGCCTTTGAATGTGGCTGCTTCTAGTAGAGCGCATTAAACGTATCTTTTAATGGATTTTTTTGAGTGCGTGTGAATAGCGACTATTCATCTTCGATGATATTTTCTTATTTTCATCTTCTAATACTGTGTTATGAATAATCCTATTGCAGAAAGAGTAAATCGTTTGAGTGAGTCACAAACCATTCAAATGGCAAAGTTAAGCCGCGAGCTGAAAGCGAAGGGTTTAGATATTATTGATTTGAGTTTGGGAGAACCTGATTTTCCAACCCCTTTGGCTGTGAAAGAAGCAGCAAAGAAAGCCATTGATGATGGCTATACCTATTATACGCCTGTTGCTGGTTACGCCGACTTGCGTGAGGCGATTTCCCGTAAATTTAAAAGAGAGAATAATCTGGATTATAGTCCTGAACAAATCGTTGTATCAACTGGCGCAAAACATTCCATTATCAATGTGGTGTTGAGTTTGTTGAATCCAGGCGAAGAGGCGATTATTCCTACGCCTTATTGGGTTTCGTATTCTGAGATGATTAAGATGGCGGAAGGGGAGATAAAGTTTATCAAAACAAGTATTGATCAAGATTTTAAAATCACAGCCGCTCAATTAAAAGCTGCTTTGACACCTAAAAGCAAGTTGTTGATTTTTTCATCGCCTTGTAATCCGACTGGTTCTTTTTATACGAAAGAAGAACTCGCAGCATTAGTGGAAGTGATAGCCGAACATCCGACCTTACATGTAATCTCCGACGAGATTTATGAGCATATCAATTTCGATGGCAAGCATGAAAGTATTGCGCAGTTCGAAGCGATTCGTGATAGAGTAATTACGGTAAATGGCGTTTCTAAAGGGTTCGCCATGACAGGATGGAGAATTGGTTATATCGGAGCTCCATTGGCTATTGCGAAAGCGTGTGATAAAATTCAAGGTCAGTTTACCAGTGGAACGTCCTCGGTATCGCAACGTGCGGCACT
>JAPJNH010000158.1 GCA_026461075.1 Chitinophagales bacterium | reverse complement strand
TGTTTGAAGTGCTGCTTGATATTGAGCTACTGTTGCAATACCGTGTAATGTTAATACGCCTGTATTTTGATTCCAAGTGCTTGTAATACCAAACATTGGCGTAAATGATAATGAATCTTGAGCGGGAGTATATCCAGAGTAGAAGAAAATCGAAGCACCATCAATCGTTACATTGGGTGCAGCATTGGTTATGGTTACCGAAGAGGCAATAGGCTGACAACCACTGGAAGGGCATACAACATCACTTGAAATAACGTTCAATTGTGGACCTTGCGCAAATATTTTAGTAAGCGTTAAAAGAATAAAGAAAGCATTTAGTATTAGCGCTTTTTTCATAATCTGTTAAATTAAAAAAGTCGATGGCTATAGCTGAGACAGTTAAAACAAATCGCCCGACTTTTCAGTGTAAGTAATTAGGTTTTGGGAGTATAAAAGTCGGAAAAAAATCTATACTAATCAAGTATTATTACTGAACAGTATAAATCATCTTGTGATTGGGCTAAATGATTACTTATATAGTAAGATAGTCGTAAAAACAATTCGGTTTTGTACATTTGCGCAAATATTAAAATACGAAATGAGTACTACTTCAACAACAAACGATTTTGGCATTCAGGAAATGCTTCAACAATTGGGTATTAAAAACGTTAATCATGGTGCTTGTACTGGTACTCATTGGTTTAATACTACAGGTGAAACTATCGAGTCCTATTCTTCTTCGGACGGTGCCTTAATTGGAAAGGTAAATCAAGCGACGGCTGATGACTATGAAAAAGTTATTGCTACAGCACAAGCAGCATTCGAAAAATGGAGAATGGTGCCTGCGCCTAAGCGTGGAGAAGTAGTTCGTCAGATTGGTGATCGTCTTCGTCAGTATAAAGAGCCCCTTGGTAAATTGGTTTCTTATGAGATGGGAAAAATCTATCAGGAAGGTTTAGGAGAGGTTCAAGAGATGATTGATATCTGCGATTTTGCAGTTGGATTATCTCGTCAGCTTTATGGTTTAACAATGCATAGCGAGCGCCCTCGTCACCGTATGTATGAGCAATATCATCCACTTGGAATTGTAGGTGTTATATCTGCATTTAATTTCCCAGTTGCTGTATGGAGCTGGAATGCAATGTTAGCCATGGTTTGTGGTGATACCGTAGTTTGGAAGCCAAGTTCTAAAACAATGTTATGTGCTATTGCCGTTCATAATATCATTGCTGATGTATTAAAAGAAAACGACGTTCCTGAAGGTGTTTTAAACCTTGTAGCAGGAGGTTCTAAATATGTTGGTGATAATTTCTTAGCAGATAAACGAGTTCCGTTAATCTCTGCAACAGGAAGTACTCGCGTAGGTAAGCGTGTAGGTAAAATTGTTGGAGAGCGTTTAGGTCGTTCGTTATTAGAGTTAGGAGGTAACAATGCCATTATCCTTTCTGAAAAAGCAGATTTGAAAATGGCTATGACAGCTGTGTTGTTTGGTTCAGTAGGTACTGCCGGACAACGTTGTACTTCAACTCGTCGTTTGATTATTCACGAATCGATTTATGATTCTTTCAAAGCACAGTTAGTAAATGCGTATAAGCAAATTCGTATAGGCCACCCGTTAGATGCTAAAACATTAGTTGGTCCACTTATCGATAAAGGTGCTGTAACGGATTTCTTAAATGCAATTGAAACTGCAAAGAAAGAAGGTGGTAATGTAATTACAGGCGGAGAAGTTCTTTCAGGTGAAGGATACGAAAGTGGATGTTATGTGGTTCCTTGTGTGATTGAAGCTGAAAATCATTATCACATCGTTCAAGAAGAAACATTCGCTCCAATTCTTTATATCATGAAATATTCAACGATTGAAGAAGCGATTGCATTAAACAATAATGTTCCTCAGGGATTATCTTCTTCTGTCTTCACACGCGATATGTTAGAGGCAGAAGCATTCTTGTCACACGAAGGTTCTGATTGCGGAATTGCGAATGTAAACATCGGAACATCAGGTGCTGAAATTGGTGGTGCTTTCGGAGGAGAAAAAGAAACAGGTGGTGGTCGTGAGTCGGGTTCTGATTCATGGAAAATTTACATGCGTCGCCAGACAAATACGATCAACTATTCAACTGCGTTACCATTAGCACAAGGA
>JAPJNH010000157.1 GCA_026461075.1 Chitinophagales bacterium | reverse complement strand
GAATTTCACCGCCCTGTAGGGGCGGAACATTATTTCCGATTTTTGCTTTCCAAAAAAGAACTAATTACTCCGCATCGATTTGTCGAGTGGAGAATGAAGATTTAATAATGAATAATTAGGGTATTATTGAATTGAGAAAGATTTGATGGTACGGAGACCAGCGCGGGGACCGCTTATATAAAAGGCTTTAGCAGATTCTTTGCCGAGCGCTTGTTCAAATTTAGCTTTAATCTTGGCTAATTTTTCATGAATAGAATTATCGCGTGGATCACATAATTGATTGACGCGAGCCATTATGGTATCTTCTTCATCAGCACTGGAAAGTGTTTTATAAATACGCATCAGCTCATTTTTATGACTCGGGATGTCCACCATTTCGATTCCTTCAGGATGCGCTATAAAAAGAAAATAAACTGTCTTCTCTAAAGGGGTTAAGCGCACATTTAAATCCCCGAGTTGCGGAAAATATATTTCTTTTTTTACGCCACGAATTTCCATTTTTAAGGCTGTAGGATTCAATTCTAGACGTTGCTTGAATTTCATCTGCAAGGAGAATGCATCCAAAAAATTAAACAGCTGTTGTGAATAGCTCGCGTCAATTTTTTTCTTCTTCAATACATTCAAACAATCTTCACAAAGATCGCCTGTGCGCATTTTAAACAAAAGTTCCTTACGATCCGAGGCCCAGTCCATGAGGCAGCCACGAGGCGTTTGATGCGTTAAATATTTTAGCTCGCTGTATTTATCAAATAAGCGACTTAATAACAACATAGCAACAATATTAAATGCAATAGGATAACGTATTGTGCTATCTGGAAAAAGATCTTGATAAGCACAATTGATAAAACTTAATGATTTAGTTTTTTCATCCACTGCTGCATAAAAGCCATATTCATTCGGGTGATTCGTAAGTTGAAACACCATATAAGCATCTTGAATATTATGATGGCTTCTATATTGGCTTACTTCTTCAAAAAGTTGTTTCCAAGATTTAACACGTAAGGATTTAGGGTTTGATTTTGTCGTTACCTCCCTACTCTCTTCCTTTTCTAGCATTTTAAATTTAATAGGCCCCTTAATGGTTTGCATTAAATCGCATACCTCCCGCAAGACGGGGTAAGGAAGCTCAGGACTCCGATACAAAAACACTTCTAAGGATTGCATAGAATAGGAATTGAATGAATTCGACTCTTTTTTTGCCTTCTCCAAAGCTCATTACAAGCTTGTAGAAAATTGTCCAGGGCTTGAAATAGCTAGACCTTTGACCCAACAAATAAAACAAAACAATTATGAAAAACTTACACTTCATCAAAGAAAATGGAATTTGGTATGTTAACGAATGGTATTTAAACGCATTGCCAAAAGCCGCCCTTATGATGGTTGCGGGTGCCGACACGCTATTGGATAAACTTACAGTAGATGGGAAAACTGCAACAATTAAAGCGTATAGAAAACCGAGAGAGGGCGCTTTTCAAATCAAATTGATTGAGCCTAATCACTTAAGTAATGGCGGGAATTACACCATTGACGGTCCTAAAGGATATCCTAAAAAAATGTGGTTGTGTAATGTAACGCGGATTGTTTACGGCGGTTTTATGCCGAAAGAACTGTATATCCAAAACATGTCGAAATAGGTATAAACTGCGAATTCCATTTCATTGCGTTGAATTCATTGATAATCTAAAACTCCTCTATCATGGGCTATATTTCTATCATTAACGGCTTTATAAAGCTTATACACTACTTAGTGGAAGATCATTCCAAACCTGAAAAAGCAGCACCCAAAAAAGTGAAAAAGCCAATTAAAATATCAAATTCACCAGGAAGGGCGATTAACGAGGTATTTGCGAAAGAGACGCCTTTAAGCCTTACTGAAAAACTAATGCGCCAATACCATTTGAGCAGTGAGAGTGATCTTTTCGAAGCCTTGGCGTTGAAGCTATCCAACCGAGAAGAGCTTACGGAGGAAGAGATGGCGTGTTATAATCTACCGCAATTTGAAGATGACAGATTCTTATTAGAATTTGCCACTATCAGAGCGAATGAATCCTTATGTGGTCAGCGGATGGCCATAGATGATTTAACTAATAATTGTTATGAAATTTTAGAATATGAATCCAGGAACCCATTAAAGGAGCTATTAAACCCGATTCTAAAAATGTATCAAGAGGCTTACCAAAGAAGACCCGAGGATGTTTTGCTGAGTCTTAAAACACATTTTCCTAAATCAGGAAATTTCATTCTAGAATTTATTCAAGGTAAAAAACCTGGCACCCGTAAGCGCACTATTCGTGATCCCATATTACTCTATAACGAGTTTTACAATTTTAATATTTCATATTTATTAAGTCATTACCCTAATAAGCGTCAAAGAGATAATGCGGTTCACCGAAATTTCACTCTTATGTCTAATAATATGATTCATTTGTTAGATGAAGCAGAAAGCCGGCAAATACCGTTTTTATCGTAAAAATATAAAGGACAGTCTATTGCTAAAATCAGTGCGGGGGGCATTGAAATTAGTGAAGGCTGTCCTTATTCCTTTAATAAAAAGTCATCACTCCCCTCTCCATCATTCGCTAGATAATAGAGATAATGCAGCTTTGGAGAATCAAATGACATTTTACCTTGGAAGTCGTTTTGATAAACCTGATAACTCATCATACGATACTTCTTCATGCATTGCTGATGTAATTCATCAAACATATTTAATGCGTCGAAAATCTTTCTATATGGACGCATATCAAAACAGAAGTGTGAATAGTTGTTCATGAACCAAAAATTTTGCTTCGTCAACGAAGTATAAGATTCATTGAAATGATTATCTGGTCCTATTTGCAGACCGCGAATTTCACCTATCAAATCTAAAACCAGCTCGTAATAGTGTTCGAGCCACTCGACCCATGAGCATTCATCAGTTTTATCCAGACTTTCGTACTCCTTCAACATTATACTAATTCGCTCTTCACTTTGATAGATTTTTTGAATGACCATAGCACGTTCATGAAATTTAAGAAATCCATTTAACGACCTATTAGAAAAGCTTCTGTAAAAATCCTCGTAGAAATACATTTGCCTTTCTTTATTCATTCTATCTATGAATTCTTTCGTCAATATCCGTGAATCGAGGCTACGTAGGCGACTTGCAAAGCGATCCATAAGCATATTGTCTTGAATTGGATAGATGGTTTCAAGTTTCCTCTCAGGCGTCTCCGACTCGTAAATATGGGGATGGCATATATCCATTGAAAAGAATTCTGTATCTGTTTGCAAAAGGGAAGAATAATCCATTCTACTACAAAAAGCGATATCATCTAAAACATCGAGAGGTCCTTCTAGTATGAGATTGATTAGTTTGATAGAAAAGAAATCTTCATCATCCGTTTCTTCACAGAATTTATTTTCGAATTCAGGTGTTACGATACGATCATCAAGAACGCTATTTGTTTTGTTAGCGACAAGTCGATAAAATATTATGCCTCGTTCACAAAAGTTGCCGCATCCCTCTCCGCTACAAACGCCATTGATATGATATAGCTCTTTCACGTCTAATTCAATTATAGGTTTTAAAGCAACCATAAAACGAAAAAAGAAGTCGTCGGTTGGGATATTTGACCAACGTTCTTTTTGTTTTAGCAACTTATAGAGTTCCCTAAAATTGAGTTGGGAGAGATGCTTAACGAAGTCGGATTTCTTAATCATTGTTATTTCGCGGGCGGAGCAATTAATGCCAAATATTTTTTTCTGTATTTAAGAAAGAGATAGAAGAGATAGATGGTTAATGCAGGATGGATAACGACGAAGATCCAGATATTAATCGCTTCATAGGAAGTGCCGAAGAAATGAGCCATTTGAATAAGAATCCAAACGCAGGCGTTGAAGAGAGCTTGAATCATAGGGATAGATTTTAATTATATACGCAAGGGGGGAAATATATTTTAGGACAAACAGAAATTAAAAATTAATAATTAATCCCGAATGTTCGGGATGAAAAATTAGGAATTGGTGAAAAGGGAAAG
>JAPJNH010000156.1 GCA_026461075.1 Chitinophagales bacterium | reverse complement strand
GAATTTCACCGCCCTGTAGGGGCGGAACATTATTTCCGATTTTTGCTTTCCAAAAAAGAACTAATTACTCCGCATCGATTTGTCGAGTGGAGAATGAAGTATTAAGTCCCGAACGTTCGGGATGAGCATTGAGGATAACGCATTGGTTCGTGGGGACACGAACCATTATGTGAGGGACACGAACCATTATGTGAGGGACACGAACCATAACGTGAGTTAAAATAAAAAATCTCCAAAGCGTTTACACACTTTGGAGATTTTGAGATGGGAGCGTTTAAAATTAAACTACAGCTACGTTTACTGCATTTAAACCACGCTTACCTTTTTCTACATCATAGGTAACATCGTCACCTACTTGAACCGTATTTTTTAGACCACTTACGTGTACAAAGATGTCCTCACCGTTTTCACCTGTGATAAATCCGAAACCTTTTTCGTCGTTAAAAAACTTCACTTTTCCTTTATTCATACTTGTGTTTTTTGTTTGCGCATTGCAAACGGTTAATAATAAATCCTAATTGACAAACGGATGACTTGATACCACCGTTATATTTTGTTTAATCAGCTTGCTGATATCTTTCATGTATTTTACTTCCTCCTTTGCGCAGAAAGAGAGTGCGGTACCAGAAGCACCTGCACGTCCTGTACGACCGATACGGTGCACATAGGTTTCTGCTTGCTCTGGAATTTCATAATTGATCACGTGTGATAACTTGTCGACATCAATACCGCGAGAAGCGATATCTGTTGCCACGAGTACGCGGATCTTACGTGTTTTAAAACCTTGTAATGCACGTTCTCTTGCCCCTTGCGATTTGTTGCCATGAATCGCTTCGCAAGTGATGCCGTTTTTATTTAACTCCTTCGCTACCCTATCCGCACCTTTTTTAGTGCGAGTAAAGACCAATGCATGTTCGACATCATTCGACTTCAATACATGGTTTAATAAGAGTTTTTTATTCTCTTTACGAACGTAATAAATCGACTGATCTACTAAGGTTGCCGCAGAAGAAATTGGCGTAACGGAGACGTGTACAGGATTATTCAAAAGGCTATTCGCCAATTTCATAATCGGAGCAGAAGCTGTTGCAGAGAAGAAGAGTGTCTGACGTTGTTTCGGCAACTTCGCAATGACTTTTTTAATGTCATTGATAAATCCCATATCCAACATACGATCGGCTTCATCAAGTACAAAATGTTCGATTTTATCGAGACGCACAATTCCTTGCTCCATTAAGTCTAATAGTCGTCCTGGCGTAGCAATAATCACCGAAACACCTTTACGGAGTTCGCGTTCTTGATGAAACTGAGAGACGCCACCAAAGATTGTAGCCTGCGTTACAGATAAATGTTTCGCATACTCTTTAAAGTTATCCGAAATCTGAATCGCTAATTCACGTGTAGGTGCAAGAATCAATGCTTTAACATTGCGCTTATCGGCATTATGTTGTAGCTGTTCTAGAAGTGGAAGCAGAAAAGCACCTGTCTTTCCTGTTCCTGTTTGTGCACAACCAAAAATATCGCTTCCTTCAAGGATGGGCGTAATGGATTGTTGCTGAATGGGTGTCGGCGTTGTATAGCCAACTGATTGTAGGGCGCGCAAAAGCGGCTCTGACAATTTTAAATCTTTAAATGTCATTTATAGATTGAATAATGATAAAACGCACTGCTAATTGAGTGTAACGAAAGCGTGTAAGTCCTTATATTGTAATGTAAAAATTGAATGTTCGCTGGTCACAGCATTCAGAGATTGAAGTACAATCCTCAAAAAGGTTAAACAAAAGTACGGAATTGTATCGAGAATAGCAAATAAGCTTTGAATTCTCAAATAAAGCATTTTCGTTCTAATTATTAATTCCTATGTTAAAGTGACTATCGGAATACAAACTAAAAAGGCTTGATTAAAGGCTCGTATCCCTTTCTTTAGTAGTGTTTACATGCTTTTCTAAAATTCGTTTAGCCTCTGTCTTCACGGCTGTTTTCTTTCTAAAGCCCCACATCACGTCGCGCGCATGTTTCGCAGTTGTTTCAACATCTACAATCGGAAAAGGATAATCCTTACCAATTTCACAATTGTACATTTGTTGTTCAATTAATGACAGATGCTGCGGTTCATGAATCAAGGCTGCTGGAATGTGTTGTAACTCAGGCAACCATTTTTTAATAAATGCCCCTTCACTATCAAACTGTTTTGAATTCTTAATTGGATTATAAATTCTAATCGTATTAATGCCCGTAGTTCCACTTTGCATCTGCAATTGCGGATAATGAATCCCTGGCTCATAATCGAGGAACTGCCGCGCAAGAAAATGTAATTCACGCCAATCCTGCCAGAGGTTATAGGCAAAAAAGGAAACGACTAAGGCGCGCATTCGAAAATT
>JAPJNH010000155.1 GCA_026461075.1 Chitinophagales bacterium | reverse complement strand
TTCTCTACGCCGTAGAAAACGGGATTATATAATTTACCTGAGAAGTTCACTGGAGAGCCGTGTGTAAGGTGACCGCCGTGATTCAAATCAAGACCTAAGATTTTATCACCTGGCTTAAGGATGCATGACATTAAAGCAGCATTTGCTTGTGCACCAGAGTGCGGTTGAACGTTTGCGTATTCTGCACCAAATAATTCTTTGATACGGTCAATAGCTAATTGTTCTACTTGATCGACGATATCGCAACCGCCATAATATCTTTTACCAGGATAACCTTCGGCATATTTATTCGTTAAGCATGATCCCATCGCTTCCATCACTTGTTTTGAAGTGAAGTTTTCAGAGGCGATAAGTTCAAGACCTTCTTGTTGACGATGAAGTTCTTTTTGAATTAGATCGAAAATCTGTGTATCTCTTTGCATAAATTCAGTTTTTTCTTGGTCAAATATAATAAATGATTGCGCTTATTTTCTCAACGCGTTGTATTCTTCTTGAATTGATTTAGGAGGGTTGAAGTAGCCATACATTAAGTGTGGGAATTCTTCTTTCAGTGCATCCATCATTGGTTTTACACCCATTGTTTCGCCGCAATATTGAATACCCATTTTACCTAAATACCAGTCAGGATCAATATTGAAATTTCTCCATTGAATCATAGAGATATCTGTTTCTTTAATGAAAGCTCGTAAAGCTTCATATTCTGCAACCGTATCTGTCATTCCTGGAAAAACAAAATAGTTGATAGAAGCCCAACCGCCATAACTACGAACTACTTTGATAGACTCTTTCAAGTTTTCGAATTGGTAGTTGTTAGGCATATAGTAGCGCTCATAAATTTCCGGACGAGCACTGTTCATGGAAACGCGAATACTTTGTAATCCTGCTTCGCACATGGCCTTTACAGCTTTCGGAAGCGATCCATTGGTATTGATATTGATAATGCCTTTGTCAGTAGCCTGACGCATTAATTTAATAGCTTCTACATTCGTTTCCCACATTAAAAGCGGTTCCCCTTCGCAACCTTGGCCGAAGCTTACAATTGGATCGGGTATGTTTTGAAGATGCGGGATTGTATAGGCTGCAATTTCTTCTGGAGTTGGCTTGAAGGTCAAGCGATCTTGCGTAGACGGAATAGGTTCTTCAGCCGGCTGAAATGAGATACATCCCATACAATTTGCATTGCAGGCTGGTGAACTTGGAATAGGTGCTTCGTATCTTCCCATGAAGAAGTTACGTGCTGCAGGGCAACAATAGGTGAGTGCACAGTTATTCGCAATATGCGATAAAAGTCTGTTATCTGGCTGTTCTTTCAACCATTGCTCTACATTTTTCGCTACCAGATCATTGTCAAAACCTTCTGGGTCTTGGCGTTTATCTGGGTCGATTCGTGTTGCAGGAACATAGAATTTACCATCTAACCAACCAACTGCATTGTAGCAAAACAAAGGTAAGGTAGGAGCTTCCGGTAAGCTTTCATAGCAGGCGAGATAGAGGGTAGTGTGTGCAGGCGGAACAAATGCAGCAACGGCAAATCCTTCTTCACGAATGGTATATTCTCCTGTTTCAACATCAAATCCTACCGCTTTTCTTCCTGGCAAAACGTATAATTGACCACCTTCAGGCAGTTCGATAAAATCTTCTAATTCTGGAACGACGGCATCCCAGCCACTTCTACCAGACATGTACAGGCTCGTATCTTCAAATACTTTGCCTTTCGCATCTGCGTAAAGTAGAAATGGAAGTTGTTTTATTTTTTTCACGACAAATTATTTTCGTTAAACAAAAAATCGCCCGAAGGCGACTTTTTATTTCTTTTTAGATTTAGGGGCAATGGTGATGAACATTTTCTTGCCTTCTAATTTTGGCAATTGTTCTGGTACACCGATTTCTTCCAATGCTTCCGCAAATTTCAGAAGGAGAACCTGTCCGCGATCCGCGTACACAATGGCACGACCACGGAACTGAACATAAGCACGTACTTTATGACCTTCTTTTAAGAAGTTCTCTGCATGCTTTGTTTTGAAGGTAAAATCATGATCATCCGTGTTAGGAGTGAATCTGATTTCTTTCATTTGCGAAGCCTTAGAGGCTGCCTTCATTTCTTTATCTTTCTTCTTGCGTTCGTAAAGGAACTTGTTATAGTCGATTACTTTACATACAGGAGGATCCGCATTTGGAGATATTTCTACCAAATCTGATTCTTGATCGCGAGCGATTTTTAAAGCATCTGCGATAGCATATACTCCAACAGTGATATTATCACCAACCAATCGTACTTGCGGGACACGAATCAACTCATTAATGCGATGTTCTGCTTCTTTCTTAATAGGGCCACGATTAAAGCGTGGGTTGCCACCAGGGCGAGGACCAAAATTCGGTTTGTTCAAGCGTAATGAAATTTATTATTCTTATAAATGTAAAAATAAGGATTTTGTTCAAAAAAAGTAAAAAAATGGGGAAAAGTAATTTTTGTCAAATTTGGCATTTTGCGCTCCGTTTCGCTACTTCGCATTAATTAATTCGCACCCGTTGTGGCCATTGAAAAACTATATTATACAATTTCTGAGGTTGCAGAGCAATTAAGACTCAATCAATCGGTGCTCCGTTATTGGGAGTCTGAGTTTAATCATATTCAACCTAGAAAGACAAAAAAGGGGGATCGTCTTTACACACAGAAAGATATTGACGACCTACGAATGATATTTCATTTGCTGAAGGAGAAGGGATTTACCATAGAAGGTGCTAAAAAGTTTTTGAAAGAAAATAAAGCGCCTAATACTTCACTTCAGGTTTTACAATCACTTTCAAAAATTAAACATCAACTCGAACAACTCAAAAATAATTTATAATGAAAAAACTCATTCTAAGTGCTTTAGGAATACTAACACTTTCTACCGGTTTCGCTCAACAACAGGATAAAGCTACTTTCATCGAAGCTAAGCCTGGTTATTATCAGAACACAATCATGAAAGGCATTGCTACGGAGGAAGAAAAAGATGCGGCGAATAAAAATCAGACTTACATGAAGATGGATATCTCAGGAATGGATGTGCCTACTTCAGTGGATGAGTTCACTACTTACTGGCGTAATAATCCTATTTCGCAAGGGAATACCGGTACTTGTTGGTCGTTTAGTACCACTTCATATTTCGAAGCTGAAATTAATCGTCAAACGAAGCAGCAAATTAAGCTATCTGAATTGTTTACTGTTTATTGGGAGTACGTAGAGAAGGCGCGTTATTTTGTACAAACACGTGGTACAAGTAATTTTGACGAGGGTAGTGAAGCGAATGGTGTTGTTAGAATTATGAAAATGTATGGTGCTATGCCTATGGATGCCTATGATGGTTTGCAGGATGGACGCAAAATTCATAATCATGCAAAAATGGCCGACGAAATGCGTACTTACTTGAATTCAGTTAAATCTACCTCCGCTTGGGATGAGGAAACCGTATTGAAAACGATCAAAGGAATAATGGATCATTATATCGGAACTCCGGCAAGTACTTTCAATTACAATGGGAAAAATTACAATCCAAAAAGCTTTTTAAACGAGGTTTGTAAGTTGAATCCGAACGACTATATCGATGTTTGTTCTTTAATGGAGAAGCCGTATTGGACAACAATGGAATACAAGGTTCCAGATAATTGGTGGCACAATAGCGACTATCATAATGTTCCTTTAGATGTATTCATGAATATTGTGAACACGTCTATTAAGAAAGGTTATAGCCTTACTATTGGAGGGGATGTGAGCGAACCAGGGTTCAATATTTCTAATGTTTGTCAGGTTCCAGGTTGGGATATTCCTTCTGCAGCAATCACTCCAGAAGCACGTCAATTCCGTTTCTATAATCATACTACGACCGATGACCATGGCATGCATTTAGTAGGATACTTAAACAAGAATGGAAAAGTTTGGTATTTAGTAAAAGATAGTGGTGCGGGTTCTCGTAACGGTTGTACGGAGAATAAAAATTTCGGTTATTATTTCTTTAGTGAGGATTATGTGAAATTAAAAATCATGGATGTGCTTGTACATAAGGATATGCTACAAGATTACATGAATAATTTCAAGCATTAATTTGGTTGAAATCTTGGATGATAAAGATGTAGTGTCTGACGGAGGAAGTTTCTGTCGAGGTGTGTATAGATTTCAGTAGTGGTAATACTTTCGTGTCCGAGCATTTCTTGCACGGCGCGAAGATCTGCGCCTCCTTCTACTAAATGAGTAGCAAATGAATGTCTAAAAGTATGTGGGGATATGTTTTTTTGTATTCCCACATATTCAGCAAGTTGTTTAATCACCATGAAAATATACACTCGGGAAAGTCGTTTGCCACGTTGATTTAGAAAAAGGATATGCTCTTCCCCTTTTTGTGGTGTTTGATGGACTCTGCAGCCTTGTAGGAAGAATTGAATATGTTTCAAAGCAAGGCTTCCAATTGGCACAATTCTTTCTTTATCTCCTTTTCCTATTACTCTTACATATCCTTCTTCTGGATAAACATCATTCATTCTTAGGTTGACTAATTCACTCACCCGTAATCCGCTGCTGTAAAGCGTTTCAAGTATTGCACGATTTCTTAAGCCTTCATTTTTCGATAAGTCGATATGATCAAGCATTAATTCGATTTCTTGCAGACTTAAAACATCTGGTAGTTTTCGTCTTAATTTCGGAGCGTCTAAAAGAGTGGTTGGGTTTTTACTAATGATATTTTCCATTAGTAAGTATTTGTAGAATGCTTTGATACCACTGATTATTCTAGCTTGTGAGTGTGGGCGCATTCCAAGATCGTGTATCCAAACTAAGAATTCTCTAAGATGGGCTAATTCTATTTGCGTAGGAGCAAGTTGATAATGCTTGTAGTTAAGGAATTGTTGTAACTTCTCAATGTCATGAAGATAGGCTTCAATACTATTCTCCGACAAGGATTTTTCCATCAGCAAATAAGCCTTAAAACCATTTACAAAAGGAGTCCAATTCATAGATGTAAAGTACGGGGTTTGTGTGTATCTTTGATAGATAATTAAATTTTGTTGTCATGGCGTTTTTGTGGATAAGCATTCTTACAAGTACACTATTGGTGGTTATTTTGAAGCTTTTCCCGCGCTTTCAAATCAATACATTTTTAGCGATTGTTACCAATTATTTAGTTTGTAGTTCGATGGGCTTTTACTTCGTTCCTGCGAATGTAGAATGGTACCATCCAACACAAGGTTTGAATTGGTTGTATGTAGCAATAGGGATGGGCTTTAGTTTTATCGCACTCTTTAATTTAATGGGGTATATCAGTCAGGAACTTGGCTTAACAGCCGTTTCTGTCTCTAATAAATTGTCATTGGTAATTCCTGTTGGGCTTGCATTTTTTATTTATGGAGATTCGGTAACATGGATTAAACTTACCGGATTGTTTTTAGCGATTCCAGCTGTCTTGCTAACCACTTGGCAGGATGGAGAAGGCGGTCATAAATGGAGCTTTAAGAATGTTTTATTATTTACATTACTTTTTTTAGGAAGCGGTTTGAATGATACCTTTGTTAAATTTGCACAAGAAAAGTTAATGACGGAGTCGCAGTTCCCATTATTTACAGCCTTTGTTTTTGGAATGGCATTCGTTATTGGTGTATTAATCGCTTCGTTCTTGACAATTCGTGGAAAGTTGAAGTTTACTTGGCAAAGTGTCGTAGCAGGAATTGCACTTGGGATTCCAAATTATTTCTCCATCTATGCTCTGTTAAAAGCCTTAGCAGTGCCGAATTGGGAGAGCAGTACTTTATTTACAATAAACAATGTGGGGATACTTTTAGCCTCGGCATTAATGGGTGTTGTGATTTTTAAGGAGCGTTTAAGTATCAAGAACATTATTGGTATCTTAGTCGCATGTGTTTCTATAATTCTTCTAGCTGATAAACTGATTTAATTCTATGAAAAAAGTAATTTGTGGCTTTATCTTAAGTATTGTGATCTGTGCTTTGTCAAATGATGCACAGGCTTATGGACCATTCGTTGGTTTCAGTGTCGGAATTAATAATGTTTCATTGAGTAAGGTTGACCCTTTATGGATAAAGGGTGGTACGGTTAATGATAAAATATCTAGCTCCGTTAGTAAATACACTTTTATTCCGTTTCTATATGGAGGATATTCTTTTTCTAATAAATGGAGTGTAGTGACTGGATTCGGTAATTACAGTGCTGGACAACATTATACTGATAGCCTTATTGGTCAAAGAGTAGAGGACGTTAACTTAACTATTAAGAATGTCTATATTCCATTATTACTTCGTTATACTGCAGGGCACGGTGGTTCAGGTTTTTATTTTGAAGCGGGTCCGCATGCTAATTTAATGCAAAGTGCAACTATGAGTAATTCTTCTGATTTATTAGGGAATTACAAAACTGATGTTACTTCTTACTTTTCAAAAAGGGATATTGGCTTTTCATTAGGCTTGGGAATTCATTTCCAACCGAGTGATCATTTGGGACTTCAATTTGGTTTCAGAGGAATTTATGGTCGCCAGAATATCAATTTATTAACGCCAGCTACTAAGGTTACCACAAGTGCGTTAGGATTACAAATTGGAGCTGAATATAGATTTTAAACTATCAATGCATTCGATCTCCACGGAGTTCTAATTTTTGCATGATTGAAGCTTCATAGTTTAAAAAGTCTTCCCATCTTTTTTCTGTTAATTCTATTCCGCAATTTTTACGGGAAAGGCTTATAAATAGTTTGTAGTGACCAGCTTCGGCAATCATGAATTTTCTATAAAATTCACGAAGATCTGGTTCGTTTAAGCCTTCACTCAAGAGTCGAAATCTCTCACAACTTCTTGCTTCTATTAGGGCGCAAATCAGGAGGCTGTCGAGTAGTTGTTCTTTCCTTGTTCCTCCTTTTGCTTTGAATTTAAGTAGTTTATTGACGTATTCGTCTTTACGTTGTTTCCCTAAGCTTAGTCCTCGTTTTTTTAATTCAGCAAGTACTTGTCTAAAATGCCCCCATTCTTCAGTTACAATAGGGGACACCGCTTCCACAATTTCTGCATTATCTGCATACGTTTGAACCAAAGATATACAAGAGGAAGCGGCTTTTTGTTCACAGTATGCATGATCCGTCAGAATGTCTTCTAGTTTCATTTTGGCTAAATCTACCCAACGTGGATCAGTTGCTAATTTTAGGTGTAACATTTCCCTTTTTTTTCGCTATATTTAGGAATCCTTTAGAAACACAAAATTAATGACCAAAAATTTACTTCTTGGTTTTTTTGTACTGATTTTAGCCTTCTTTGCTCCTTTTATTTCAAAGGCGCAAATGACAGTTAACTCAAGTGTCACTGCAACCCAAATGGCTCAAGCACTCGTGGGCACTGGTGTGCAAGTATCAAATGCTGTGATTAATTGTGGAACCGGAGGTTTTGGATTGTTCAATGTTACAGGCGGTAATTTGGGTATGCAATCCGGAATTATCCTAACGAATGGTTCTGCTGTCAATGCAGTAGGTCCGAATAGTTTACCAAGCATAAGCACTAATTTTACGCCTACCTTACCCGGAGACCCAGATTTAAATGCACTTCTGTTTCCTACGCCTACAGCAGATGCTTGTTCAATTGAGTTTGATGTATTTGTTTCTAGTGATACTTTAAGTTTTAATTATATATTCGGTTCTGACGAATATCCTGAGTTCGTTTCTTTCTGGCCTGTTATTAATGATTTATTTGGCTTATTTATTAGTGGTCCAGGTATTGTGGGTAAGCAGAATATTGCGTTGGTTCCAAACACTGGAACTTTTGTTGGAATTAATACTGTGAATTGCACAGTGAATGGAGCTTATTATGTTTGCAATACTCCTGCAGGTACCCCTTTTGGTGGGGTTTGTGCTACAGGTTGTCCTCCAAATTTCACAGGAACAGTTACTGAATACGATGGATTTACTAAGAAACTAACAGCAAAAAAGGCTGTACAACGTTGTAATACCTATCATTTAAAAATTGTGATTGCAGATGGAAACGATGATGTAGTTGATTCTGGTTTGTTTTTAGAAGCTGCATCACTTAGTACTAGTGGTGTAAATGTTATTGCAAGCGTAGATACAACAGCTTCTGGGGCAAGCTATCCAAATATGGTGGAAGGGTGCAAAAATGGTAGTTTTTGTTTTGTTAGAGCAGGCTTAACTACAGACACCTCGGTTGTTAAATTTCTTGTGCAAGGTTCTGCAATAAATGGGGTGGATTATAATTCCATTATTGATTCTGTGGTTTTCTATCCAGGAGATACGGCTTTTTGCGTTCCGATTGTACCTATTTCTGACGGAATTAGTGAAGGTTTAGAATCCGTTATAATACGCGTTGTTTATACGAATTGCTCCGGCAGTACTTATTTAGGCGACTCATTAATTTTGAATTTGCAGGATCCAATTAATGTTCATTTGCCTGCTGATACTATCATTTGTACCAATCCATTTAGCGTCACTGCACAATCTCAAGGAACCTTACCTCCGCCTAGTTTGGTTTGCGGAAGCAATACCACTGCAGTATCTGGTTCTACAATTATTTATACCGTAGGCAATGGAAATAATCAAAGTGCTTTGCCTAGCTTTTTAAATGGCTATTATCATGATTCTAGAGTGTTAATGGTGTTTTCTAAAAACGACTTAATTAATGCAGGTGCTTCTACCGGTGTTATTCAAAGCATTGGTTTTAATGTTACGCAATACAACAGTAGTTATCCATATCAAAACTTCTCTATAAAAATTGGTTGTGCTACTAGTGCCAATCCGAGTTTGCCTTCTGCTTTTGTGAATGGACTAGTACCTGTTTACGGGCCTTTTAATTTTACGCCTACTCTAGGTTGGAATACAATTAACTTGAATCAATCCTTTGATTGGGATGGGAATAATGGTCTTTATGTAGAGATTTGTTATGATGATACCATTGGTAGCAATTCTGATGTGATTCAAAAAACGCTTACAACCTTGCCGAGTGTTCTTTATGCATACAAGGATAGTACGATAGGGTGCTCCATGAATTTTTCGGCTCCGAATACAATTGGATCTTCCTCCCTTCGTCCTAATCTTCGTTTTGGTATTGCGAATGCTGCGCCTTTACCTTTTGTTTATAATTGGTCTCCATCCGCTATAATTAGTTCAGGTACTAATACTAGCACTGTCACCGTTAATTTAAATCAACCTACTAATCTAGTTTGCACGATTAGCAACATACCAGGATGTACGGTTAGTGATACCATGTTGTTGAATTTTGTGAATGCTTCTGCTTTAACTGTTAGCAACGATACTGTTATTTGTCCTTATAGCTCCCTAAGCTTAAATGCAAGTGGTGGGATAGGGTATAGCTGGTATGCCTTGAACGGAAGTAATTTTTCAGGTTGTACGGTTTGTAGTAATCCAACCATTTCGAATCCAACAGGAGGAATTAATGATTCAATAGTAGTGGTAGCAAGTATGCAAGGCGGTTGTATTTTAAGGGACACTGTTTTTATTCGTACCATTCAAGCTGCGAAGGCTTCTATTCATATTAATGCGCCGATTTGTATTAATACACCTACACAGATTAGTTTTACAGGTACAGCAGGACCCAATGCTACTTTTAATTGGAATTTCGCTTCAGGGAATGCGGTTAATTTAGGCACGAATAATGTGGGACCGTATAATGTAAGCTGGTCGACTGCCGGTACCTATTTTGTAGGCTTGCAAATAAATGATTCCGGATGTACATCGACCTTAAATCCAACGAGTGTAAATGTGTTAAGCAGTCTACCTGTAAATGTCGTTTTGAGTGACGATACTATTTGTCAAGGGAATAGTATACAGGTTTTAGAAAACAATAATTATCCTGGAGCCACTTATAATTGGAATTTTGGTACAGCGACTGTTTTGAGTGGAAGTAATGCGGGGCCATATCAAGTGAAATATCTATCTAATGATAGTATAAGTTTGCAGATCTCTTCAAATGGTTGTTCTTCGATTCCCGTTAAGAAGCACGTATTCGTCAAGCCTTTACCAATTGCGCATTTTGATCTCCATGATACGATTCTGTGCGCAAAGCAATTGGATACCTTACAGTATAACGGTAGTAGTAATTTGAGCGGAGGCCCATTACAATATGTTTGGTATTTTAATAGTGCAGTTGTAAATACAATTGCCCTGAATAGTGTTTATCATTTGTCTTGGAATAATGGCAATTTGCAGAATGTATATGATACCATCGCATTAACATTAACGCAAGACGGATGTAGTTCGCTTCCATATAAGCAGCCCGTTCTAATTCACCCTAATCCGATTGCTACTATTGCACTGAGCAAAGATTCCATTTGTGAAAATGCAACTAGTGTGGCGGATGCATTAAGCTCTTTATCAAATCCTAGCGGAGGTTCAGTGAATTATAATTGGTCCTTTGGTGGATTAAATGCAACGCCTGGAGGAAACACAGCAGGACCGCATACTTTAAGTACTGCACAAAATTACGATTCAATATCAACTTTGATTATTACACTTTCCTTAACGCAAGACGGGTGTTCAAGTGAACGTGCGGATACTTCTTTAATCGTTGTAAAGCCTCAGCCGGTAGCTATGTTTAATGTGAGTAAGAACCCTATTTGTTCTGGGGTTCCTGTTACTTTGACATTTAATGGCATTACAAATACTTTTAATGGTTCTAATGTGACGTACAATTGGAACTTTTCTGGAGGAATTGCTACTCCTGGAATAGGTGCAGGCCCACAGGTTGTGACCTATACAAACTCAGATACTTTATTTCATTCTTATTATCCTAGTTTGTCTTTGCAACAAGATGGTTGTTTGAGTTCTTTATTTTTAGATACCCTATCCCTGTTCCCGATAAAAGAATTTGAAATATTAGCGACCCCTAATTTTTGTATTGGACAAACGGGTTATTTATATTCTTCGCAAGCTTTTGCAAATTATCAATGGTCGACTGGAAGTAGTAATGATTCCATCTTAGTGCAAATTAGTGGCCATTACGTATTAACGGTAACGGATAATAACGGCTGTATTGATTCTAATTTTTTTGATTTAACTATTAAACCTGCACCGCATGCAAATGCAGGTTCTAACCAAGAGCTTTATGCTGGTAATTATGTGCAACTAGATGGTTCTACTTCCTATGGAGGAAATGCCTTTAACTGGTCGCCGTTCATTAATATGAGTGCGAATAATGTGGCATCACCCTATGTAGCTCCGATAACTACAACACAGTATATTTTAGCTTATACGGACACTACAAATGGTTGTGTGGATCGTGACACTGTAACTGTTTTTATAAAGGAATGTGCGGATCTAATTATTCCCAATGCGTTCTCACCTAATCAGGATGGTGCAGATGATTATTTTATGATAATGAATCCTGATGCGATTTATAAGTTGGAACAGTTTACTATTTACAATCGTTGGGGACAAAAAGTATTTGATACAGATGATAAATCCTCTCAAGGATGGGATGGGAAGTTTAATGGAAAAGATCAAGAAATTGGCGTTTATGTTTATTTGATAATCGCTGAATGTGGTGGAGGGAAACAGTTTAAACGTAAAGGTAACTTAACTTTAATTCGATAATTATGTGGCGCTTTATAACCTTATTGGTGATTGTTTTTATGGCTATGAGCTTTATTAATGTGCCTCGTAAAAAGGAGAAAATTGTTATACATACATCTGCTGTTTGTGATCAATGTCAAACAAGAATTGAATCTGCTTTATTAGGTCAAAGGGGAATCTATGCTGCTGTATTAGACTTAGCTACAAAAGATTTAACGGTAACTTATAACCCGGACAAAATAAATCCAGAACAACTACGTACGTTTATTTCAAACTTAGGTTATGATGCCGACAATGTTCCGCGTAATATGGCAGCCTTCGAAAATTTACCGACTTGTTGTAAGTCGCATCAAAGCCATTAATTAATTTACTTTCTTCGTTTACCTGGCTCGGAAAAGAATACACTGACCATTCCTTTTCGCTGTCCACAAGGCTTATAGTTTTTGTCTATGATTTCCATGTTTACTGCAATGTAGGTGATGCAGACATTTGAAAGTTCAGACAATTCGATACTTAAAGATTCATATCTATCAATCTGAATTGATTTAAGCTTTGCTAGGCTAAACAGCTTTTCATTTATATACGTAATTGGATTGTCTTCTAGACCAATAAAAAGCAAGTTATTCATAAAAGTTAACTCGGCTTCATCGATATCTGTTATTTTATTTCCTGAAACATCTAAGTACTGCAAATTATTACACAATGCAAAGGGGATATGTTCTAAGCCACAATCACGCATTACTAATGTCTTAAAATTCTTGAAGGCTTTTGGATTGTCAAATTCACCGATAAAAGTTTTAATAGGATTGCCAGAACAATAGAATCCTTCCATGCCTATTAGATGTTGAATGTCATCAGAGATGCTTGAAATATGATTGTTTTTAAGATTTAGCGTTTTTAAAACATAGTTGTCTTGGGTAATAGTTGGCAAGGAAACTAGTTGTCCATTTTTAATAGTCAGGCTAACTAGATTTGGAAGCTCAAATAGGGCAGAAGGTAAACTTTGAAGTTGGGAGTTAATTATTTTTATTTCTTGAATTGCAATACAAGCACGAATGTTTTCAGGAATGCTAGTAATAGGATTGTCAATTAGAATTAGGGATTCAATTTTACCAATTTTATTGATATCGTTTGGAATGGATTTTAATCCATTTCTTATCGTTAATTTTTTAAGATTTTTGAATTTATAAACTCCGTTAGGGATTTCTTCATACCCATTTAAGGTAAGCTGTTCAACTTCACTTGGGTTAACTTTTAATGCGCGTTTATAATCATTGAAAATACCACCATTATTACTTGGAGTATAGGCAAACAGTCTTACGGAAAACGTAAAACTTGTTAAGAATAAAACCCACAAAAGGGACCATGCAACTTTCACGTTAAATCTGTTTGTAGGGTGTTACTATAAAGTTAAGTTATTTTTAATGGAGTGAGCTAAGTTTCTGCCCTAAAATTTCGTATATTAGCCGACATGAATATTAAGAACAATATCCTCGAAACTATCGGCAATACACCCTTAATTCGTTTGAATAAGGTTACTTCCTCTCTTCCTTGCACTGTTGTTGCAAAAGTAGATTCTTTTAACCCTGGTAATTCAATTAAGGATCGTATGGCTGTCAAGATGATTGACGATGCGGAGAAGAAAGGTTTATTAAAACCGGGAGGTACGATTATTGAATGCACTTCGGGTAATACAGGTATGGGACTTGCGTTAGTGGCTGTAGTGCGTGGTTATAAATGTATTTTTACTACTACTGATAAGCAATCCAAAGAGAAGGCTGATATTTTGCGTGCCGTTGGTGCAGAGGTTATTGTTTGTCCAACCAACGTAGAACCAGAAGATCCAGGTTCTTATTATTCAGTAGCAAAACGTCTTTCGTTAGAAATTCCCAATTCGTATTGGGTAAATCAGTATGATAATCTTTCTAATCGTCAAGCGCATTACGAAAGCACCGGTCCTGAGATTTGGGAAGCAACTGATGGAAAAATTACACACTTGGTAGTTGGCGCAGGAACAGGAGGAACGGTTACAGGTACGGCTCGTTATTTGAAAGAAAAGAATCCTAATATTAAAATTTGGGCGATTGATACATTTGGTTCTTTATTGAAGAAATATCATGAAACGGGTGTTTTGGATATGGGAGAAGTACACAGTTATATTACTGAAGGTATTGGAGAAGATTTTGTGCCGGAGAACTATGATATGTCTGTAATTGATTTGTTCGAAAAAGTATCGGATAAAGACGGTGCTGTTATGGCTCGTCGTATTACCAAGGAAGAAGGTATTTTTGTTGGTTATTCTGCTGGATCTGCAGTGGCAGGTTTAATGCAATTAGAAAGCCAGTTAAAAAAGGATGATTTGGTAGTGGTTATTTTCCATGATCACGGTTCGCGTTATATCGGTAAATTGTATAATGATGAATGGATGAAAGAGCGTGGTTATTTGGAAGTAACAACGGTGAATGATATCATCAATACACGTGGTAAAGTGTCGTTAGTTACAGTTACGGAAGATACTTTGGTTAAAGACGCTATCTCATTAATGAAGAAATACGATATCACACACATTCCTGTAATGAAGAATAGAGAACCGATCGGAACTATTTCTGAAAAGGGATTATTCACAAAAGTGTTAACGAGTCCGAATTTGCTTCAAATGAAAGTGAGCGAACTTATGGAACCGGTATTACCGATCGTTCATAGAGATTTGGCTGTTGAGAAGTTGGCTCCGATGATGAATAAGGATGTACAAGCAGTTCTTACTAAAGAAGATTCTGGATTGTACAATATTATTACACAATACGACGTCATTCAAGCCTTAGGAAAGTAATTAAATGGATATCCAAAAAGTATTATTCATTGGTTTTGGCTCTATCGCAAATAAGCATGCAAAGGCTTTGCGATCGCTTTTTCCAAAAATACAATTGGATGCTTTACGTTCAAGCACTAACGCGAGTTCGATAGAAGGGATTACTAATCTTTTTCATGGGGATATAATTCATTACTCGACTTATGATTTTGTAATCATAAGTAATCCGAGTTATCTGCATGCTGATACGATTCTCGAAATTAGTAAACAGGCGAAGGCTTTCTTTATTGAAAAGCCAGCTTTTTTAACGATTGAAGAGGGTAACAAGGTTGTTGAAGCCATTGGCTCCAAATTGAATTATGTAGCTTGTAACTTACGTTTTCTAGATTGCTTAAAACAAATAAAAACTTTACTAGAGCAAGGAAGTATTCATCCTAGTCAGGTAATGTTTAATGCATGGTCCTATCTTCCTGATTGGCGTCCCTCACAAGATTATCGCCAGTCCTATAGCGCTTCGGAAAGTAAAGGGGGAGGGGTCTTGTACGATTTAATCCATGAACCGGATTATATCTATTGGCTGTTTGGAAAACCTACTGAGTCCTTTATTCATTCAGGTAAATTTTCTGATTTAGATATCAATTCATCCGATACAGCTATTTTAAACTTTAAGTATCCATCATATGCTGTTTCAGGAAGCTTGAGTTATGCCTCTAGAATAACTAAGAGGAATTTACAAATTATCGCAGCGGAAGGTCTTTTCGAAGTTGATTTATTGCAGAATACGATAACGCATAATGGCATTTGTATCTATAAAAGTTCTCAAAGAATTATTGATACCTATCAAAAGCAAATGGAACATTTTGTAGCATGCTTGCAAAAAGAAGTAATGCCGTTAAATGATGTGTTACAAGCATTGGCGGTAAGCCGTTTCATGCAATTTATATAGACCAGATAGGTTCTTCCATCCAATCAAAAGGGAAACCATAGGCCTTCTCATTAGCCTCTTCACAAATTGAAAGTATTCGCTTCAAATCTTCTCCGGCATCCCAATCCTTATCCATAATATTCCTAATATAGGCAATCACGCATAAATAAGCATATACTCGATTATCTGCAAAATGCGTATTCTTCAGCCATTTAAAAGTTGCTGTTTGGGGGATACTGATATGCACATTGAAAGTGTCATTCCATAAACGGGTAAAGTGAGCGGCTTGATTTCTTACATGGGAAAGACTATGAATCCAGGAAGAAAAGTATTTCTCATTAATTCCAAAATGCTTCGCGATTTTATTCTTCTCTTTACTTGATTTTAGATTATCAAATAGGGAAGAAAGTGTACCAAAGGAAGAGACCTCTAATGCGATCCAACTTGGTGGCAAACTACCAGGGATATTGTTGCGTTCGGCTTGGATAAAATCTTCATCATTACGAATATAATCTTTTGATAGATGCCTTAGGTTTTTCTCAAACAAATAGCGTTCCTCAAATAACTCTTCTCGCTCAATCCAATAAGGTCCATAGGCCGCAACCATTGAATTATTGATAAACTGTCGAATGTATAATTCTATATGTTCAATTTCGTCCAAGATCCAATGCCTTATTGCATGATCGCAGTTGTAAATAGTGACGATCTTTTCGAAGCTTGTACCCTCTTTAAACTGTTCTGATTTAGGCGTTTTAAAGTAATGTTTGTAGTAATGACTTAATCGATACAAACCATTTCTCTCTAAAAATAGAAATGCAGCTTCCTCGTTTTGGATCTCCATACCTGCCGACCTCAACCATTTAAGTTGAGATTCAATTGGCTGAGCAAAAATCGAAAGCTGCATATTGTAATTACTTGCTTATCCCTTAAGAAGCAGGATAGTAATTCAGATCATTATTACGCTTTAGTTTTATAATGCCTAACGCGTTAAACAATAAAATGAATGGATAGACAGGATCGATTTCATGCCATTTAACACCGAAGTTGGGACGACCACCAAATTTATGGTGATTGTTGTGATAAGATTCTCCTAGCATTAAGATATCTAATGGTAACAAGTTCTTAGAGGTATCACCTACTTTTTCATTTACATAGCCATACTTATGTGCAAACCAGTTGATGATAGCACCATGAACAGGAGCCATTAGAATAATGAACGGCAATAAAATCCATTCGTACCAGTGGTTAGCAAATTTCAAGAAAAATAGAACATACAATCCAACGAAGAATAAACGATTGATCCAAGTGTCCGCGATGTTTTCCATAAATTTCCAGTAAGGAAGGTTACGTGAGAAACGCTCCTCTACAGGCTTTTGATGTTTGGCGATAGCAGAATATTCAATTTTGGTTTTCCACATCATATCCCAAAGGTTTTTAGAGTAGAGAGGTGAATGCGGATCCTTATCAGTGTCTGCATAGGCATGGTGATAGCGGTGCATGATACCGTAAGCGTAAGGGCTTAAGTAAGATGATCCTTGAAAAAGCCAAGTCAAAACATAAAATACTTTCTCCCAGAATTTGTTCATAGTGTACATACCATGAGCAGAATATCTATGATGGAAAAACGTTTGTGTAAATAGAGATAAATACCAAATTGCGACAAAAAATAAAAATGGGTACATTTTGTATGAGATTAAAGAACAAAGTACGTAAAGAAACTCCGGTAAAAATATGATTTAGGTCGTTATTTATCCACGTTGAACAAATTTTTGGTTCGCTCAAATATATCCTTCAACAAGAAGTTATCCTTTTGCGGAAAATCACTACTTAAATTAGGATAGTAATGAATGATTCGTTTGTCAAAGGCAAATCTTAGGACAAGATTGTCTGCATCTTCCTTATTTTCAGAAGGGTAGCTATCAATTTCTGTTGGTCGGTATTTTAAAGAAAATTTTTCCCTAGTGATTAATTGCCAGTCTTTATTTATTTGTCTTAGAATAAGTACTTGTGCGTTGTCAGTCAATAAGTATACTAGGTTATAATTTTTCTTTGCATCATAAGCAAAAGAGACGCCAATTATTTTGTATTGTTTTAAATTTAGAATAGAAGAGTCGATAGTTATAAAAATGCTTTCAGTAGGTGTTTCTGTGTCAATACTCAACTGTGTGCTATCCACTCTAAATGATCGTTTATTTATGGTAAAAACTTTACCATCCAAAACCATTTTTGGCCAAAGCGCATGTTCTATAAATACAGGAGTTTGTGGTGTAAAATATTCAGAACTTGCGTGAGCTAAATACGATACTTGGCAAGCAGCTTTCGGAGCTTTACATACTGATTCGTTTGCAATATGACTAAATACTTGAAAAAGATCTTCCTCGTAAGGAATTAAGAAACCATAATAAAGTGCTGTCCAATTATCTTTTTGACCGCTACCGTCGATTATGGAGGAAAAGTCATATGGTTTTCTGTAGACAACCAATGAAATAGTTCGGGCCATCTTCTTTACGTCCTCTATATTAAAAAATAATTTATTAGAGAATTCTTCCACTCTTAATTGATAGGCTAGTTCCATAAATTGAGCATCTTCAATACCATGACCTACTGTTTCTCTGTGACCGGTATGATTTTTAAAAGCTTCTGGCCATGTATACGCATATTTATTACGAGGATTTGTTTCCAAAATACATCTGAGGCTGTAGGCTATATCTTTAACTTGCTTTTTTAGACCAGCTTTCCACCGACTGCTATCGGGCACAATTTTGCTTAAATAAATTAGTGATTTACCAATCGCACACTGCTGATTGATATCCGTTCCTGGACCGCCCATACAATGCGTTCGTAACTGACAAAAGTATCCTACATCATTCTTGTCGCTACAATTGTAGACACTTGGTTTGTCGTTCCAATAGTTATTATTTAGGAACACATAGCTTTGTAAAACTCTTTTATAAAGCCAATTGCGATAATCTAAATAAGTATTGAATTGAGTCAAACTATCACTGATATCATAGCTAAAGGTGTCTTGGACTTGATACTTTTCAATTCCTAAAGCTTCGAATGGTAATACTTCCTGCTGTAGTTCTGGGAATTCATTGTCAAGTAGGTAGATGAATTCTACCATTGGAAAAATAATCTTACCAGCATACAAAGGGGTAGGAGCCCAACCGTAGAAGAATTCAGCTTCTCCTGAATTGGGGTTAATATCAATATCATAGGACCATCCATAGCTTAAAAAGCGTTCTCCATAACCGGCATAGGCGTCTGGTAGTGAAGGGTTCAGTTTTTTGGATAAGGTACGATTGGCTATAAGCCGCGGATTTAATTTATTGACATTATCATCTCTACGTTCTTGAACGCGTTTCGAGTGTATGATGAATTTGTTTAGGTATTTAGTATCATGTGTGGCACGAAACATGGTGATATAAGCGTGCATCAGATCTGCTTCGCCATCTAAAGCCACAGTACCGCCTTTGGGATTCATACTTGCGTTGACGTAGTAAGAATAACCATTGCCCCAATTATTTGATTTTGCACTATCAGCAATATCAAATGCAGCTACATATGGGTTTTTTGTTTGTGCCAATGAAAATTGGATAGCACCTAGAAAAGTTAATAATAGAGCAAGTAAAAAACGCATCTTAGTGATGGTAATTTTCGTTTTTCAAAATGGTTCCAGCGCGATATAGTTGTTCTACCAAAATCAGTCGTACCATTTGATGCGGAAGCACAAAATCAGATATTTTTAGTAGCGTAGGTTTAGTAGGAAAGACATCGAAATGCCAACCGTAACTGCCCCCAATTCCAATAATTAATTGTTTTACGGCAGTTTGTTGGAGTGAATCGATATAATTGGCTAATTCAATGGAAGATTTTCCTTTCCCTCTTTCGTCTAAAAGCAGTAGTTTATAAGGTTGGTCTGGAAGATTTTGTAGAAAAAATTTTGTTTCTTCTTGCTTAATTTGACTGATAGGAAGATGTTGGTTTACCTTAGGCTCTAGGACAACTAATTCCGTTGGAATATAGTGCTGTAGGCGTTCTAGGTACATTAGCACCTCTTCCTTTAAAAAGGGATCATTCCGTTTACCTAGAGCGATTATTTTTATTTTCATAGAATTATTGTAAAGATACTTTGAATTATCAATAATATTACCGTATATTTGCGCTCCGAATCGGTTCCGTAGCTCAATTGGATAGAGCATTTGACTACGAATCAAAAGGTTTCAGGTTCGACTCCTGACGGAATCACGATTAAGAAGCGCCTTACGAAAGTTTGGCGCTTTTCTTTTTCCCAAAAACCTTTTAATTATCTTTATTGCTATGCGGATTTTGTTACTTGCTGCAACGCAGTTCGAAATAGAGGATTTTATCAATCCTTTGCCTGATCAAATCAACCTGGATGTTTGTATTACAGGTGTCGGGCCAAGCTTCGCGATGTTAAATGCAATGAAGTTTATTGCCGATCATCCCATTGTTAAATATGATTATATTCTACAAATAGGTATTGCAGGCTGTTTCGATACCAATATCACTTTAGGAACCGTTTTTGATGTGCTTGAAGATCAGTTTTTAGTAGGTTCCTGGGAAAACGAAGAATTATTTAATAGTGTGGATGAGATGGGTTTCAATAGTACTTTTAGAAAGAGCAGTCGATTAAAATCCATTAAAACGATAGAATTAAAGTCAGTTTTTCCAAATTGTGAGGGTTTGACAGTAAGTACTATAGAAAGTAATAAAGCTAGAATTAAGGTCTTAAAAAGGGCTTTTCCGGAGGTGTTAATTGAATCTATGGAAGGGGCAGTTGTTTTTGAATTATCGAACTATCTACAAATTCCTGCTATTTCCCTAAAAGCGGTTTCCAATTATGTAGGAGAACGTGATAAATCAAAATGGGATTTTAAAACATCCATTTCGAATTTACATATGGCGACTAACGACCTGCTTTTAAACTTAAATAAAAATTATAATGCTAATAGATAATACCTGGTCCTTGTTTTTAGATCGTGATGGCGTTATTAATATTGATACACCAGGCGATTACTGCCGTAATGCAGATCAGTTTCATTTGTTTGAAACTACCTTACCTGCAATGAAATTATTCAATGATTTCTTCGGTAAAATTGTGGTGGTAACCAACCAGCGTGGGGTTTCAAAAGGAATTATGACGGAAGAGGATTTAAAAGGTATTCATGCTAAAATGATGTCTTTAGTAATACCTGCCGGAGGACGAATTGATAAGATTTATTATTGCATGGATATAGATGCAGAAAAGTCTACGCACCGAAAACCAAAGCCAGGAATGGCCTATGATGCCAAACGTGATTTTCCAAGTATTGAATTTAGTAAAAGTATTATGATTGGAAATAATATTTCAGATATGCAATTTGGAAAAGCTGTCGGTATGACCACAGTTTTTATTGACGATCGAAACGAACGTGGCGGAATAAAAAGTGAGGAAATGGATTTTATCTTTGATAACCTTCTTGAATTTGCCCATCTATTAAAAGTATCTAATGAAAAATAGTTTTTT
>JAPJNH010000154.1 GCA_026461075.1 Chitinophagales bacterium | reverse complement strand
TGATCTACGCGTTAAAAAAGATGAACGCGTATTAGTTACGACGCTTACCAAACGTATGTCGGAAGAGCTCAGTAAATATTTTGCGAATCTGAATATCAAGTGTAAATACATCCACAGCGAAATCGATACTTTAGAACGTATCGAGATTTTACGCGATTTGCGCTTAGGTAAGTTTGATGTATTGATTGGCGTTAACCTTTTAAGAGAAGGCTTGGATTTGCCAGAGGTAAGTTTGGTAGCGATTCTAGATGCCGACAAGGAAGGCTTTTTAAGAAATCATCGTTCACTGACGCAGACAGCAGGACGTGCAGCGAGAAATGTGAATGGATTAGTAATCATGTACGCCGACAAGATTACGGATAGTATGCGCACTACCATAGAAGAGACGAATCGTCGAAGAGCCAAGCAGATCAAGCACAATGAAGAAAACGGTATCACACCACGTACGGTAACGAAGTCGAAAGATGAAATTATTCAACAAACTAGTGTACTGGAGATTCGCGGTAGCTATAAAGAAATCGATTCTTTAGCGGGTATACGAATGGTTGCCGAAACAACCGATCCATGGAATGCTTATACTTCCAAAGATCAGTTGAAGACCGTGATGATGAAGGTGAAAGAACAAATGGAACAGGCCGCTAAGAAATTAGAATTCCTAGAAGCGGCCCGTTTACGTGATGAATTATTCGCTATTCAACAAAAGCTCGAAGAAAAAGAAAATGATTAGTTGAAGGTATAATAGTATTTGCCGTTGTATCCTGGCATTACACCTTCCATCATAATCATCCCTTTATTATTTTTAATAATATCTTTCACTTCGGCAACGGAGTTCACTTCCTTTTTGTTCAGCTTTGTAATAATAAAACCTTCCGGAACACCCACAGAAGCCAACTTAGAACCCGCTTGAATTTGTTTGATGACCACACCACTATTGATTTGCATTTTACGCTTAACATCACTAGATGCGTTTTCAAATACCGCACCTAACTGATCAAAGCTAACGGCAGCAATTTCTTCTTTGCTCATTAGTTTATCATTCCCCTCACGATTGCGCAATTTAGCTTGCACTTTATTCAACTTCCCATTACGATAATACTCAATATCCAAATTATCACCAGGACGTTTTCCGCCCACGCGTTCCAATAATTCTGGGGTCGACTTTACGATGCTACCATCCAATCGCACGATTACATCGCCTTTTTGAAGGCCAGCTTCAGCAGCAGCCGTTCCTTCGTTAACATTCGCCACATAAATACCTTGCGGAGAAGACAAGCCAGCTTGACGCGCTAAGTCGTCATTCATTTCCTGCGGTGCTACCCCTAGTATCGCACGTTGTACTACACCGTATTTGGTAAGATCATCGATTACCTTTTTAACAATATTGACAGGAATAGCAAAAGAATATCCAGCATAAGTACCGGTAGGCGTTGCAATCGCGGAGTTGATTCCAATTAACTCTCCATTTAAATTTACCAAGGCTCCACCGCTATTTCCTGGGTTTACAGCAGCATCCGTTTGAATGAAAGATTCAATGGCTGCATTGTTTCTATCTTTGATAATATTGATGTTTCTTCCTTTCGCGCTTACGATACCTGCAGTAACGGTAGATTCAAGATTAAACGGATTACCTACCGCGAGCACCCATTCCCCTACTTTCACAGAGTCGCTGTTGCCAAAATAAACGTAAGGTAAATTCTTCTCCTCCACTTTTAGTAAGGCTAAATCAGTAGAAGGATCAGTACCCACTACGCTTGCGATAGCGCTATGTTTATCACTAAAGACAATTTCGATTTTATCTGCATTGTCCACCACGTGATTATTCGTAACGATATAACCATCTTCGGAAATAATAACCCCCGAACCACTTGATTCTTGCGGTCCCATTTGATAAGGATTCGCACCAAAAAACTGATCGCCAAACAAATCAAAAATAGGGTTATGAAATCCACCCATATTCATCTTCGGCGTGGAGGTCGTTTTGATATGCACAACTCCGGGAGTTACTGCTGCAGCCGCTGGCACAAAATCACCGCCAACTGCAGGATAATGGCGCATTTCAGCGTAATTAGCAGGCAATGTTGTGCTAGCCTGATTCAGATGAGCGTACAATCCAACAGTCGTGAGTGAGCAAAAAACAGCGATTCCTGCAGATGCGGTTAAGAATTTCCAATACTTTTGTATCATAATCTCTAATTTTTTATCAAAAATAAATGCGCTGCTTTTAGAGGACAAGTCGACTCTGTTAACAGACCTTTAAAATTAAGCTTATTTTTGTTAAGTAGCTTTTAACCCTATGGAAATAGAATTTCACAAATATCACGGCACGGGTAATGACTTCATCATTATCGACGATCGTTTGAGTCGTTTTCCATTTGAGGACACGGAGCTTATTGCGCGCATGTGCCATAGACGCTTTGGTATCGGAGCGGATGGCTTAATATTGGTTCGTAAGCACGAAGAGCACGGCTACGAAATGAAATACGCTAATTCCGATGGCAAAGAAAGTACGATGTGTGGTAATGGGGGCAGATGTTTTGCAGCATTTGTAAAAGCAAAAGAATCGCGTTATAAAAGTGGTGAAGTAAAGTTTACAGCGATCGATGGATTACATGAAGCAATCGTAAAACAGAATGGTCGCGTATCCTTACGAATGAAGGATGTGAAGGCGATTGAGATTATTGATGAAACGAATTACTTATTGAATACGGGCTCTCCGCATTATGTTCGTTTGGAAGAGAACTTAAAAAATTTGGATGTTGTTGCAGAGGGAAGAAAAGTAAGAAACAGTGAGCGTTTTGCTGCCGAAGGTGTGAATGTAAATTTCATGGTGGAGCATCTCACGAAGGCGGAGCAAGCACAGATTGATTTTACGAAGATTATTCAATCTTTTCAAGACCAGATTCAAGCGCGCACTTATGAGCGCGGTGTCGAAGACGAAACCTTGAGTTGTGGTACCGGAGCAGTGGCTTGCGCACTAGTGAAGATTCTTTTAGCAGAGCGACACGGCCACCAAGAAAAGCGCGGCGTTTTAGTACGCACACCAGGCGGAGAATTGATTGTAAGTGCGAAAATGCCGCAGTCAGGAATTTTTACGGATGTTTTCCTAGAAGGCCCTACACAGCTAGTGTTTAAGGCTAAAATAAAATTGGAACAGTTTTACGATATTTTGTAATTTTCGTTTGTTTCGTATGTATATTTATTTAATTTTAAAGAAATATACGTTTATGAAAACTTCGACTTTAAGCCCGAAACAAAAAAACGAGGAACAAAAGAGTATCCTTCAATTAAATACTATAGCTAAGAGATTGAAAGGAAAATATGTTCAATTAAAAATAAATAACGAGGAACAAACAATAAAAATCCCAATTTCATCGTTTAAAGAAATGATGAAAATATTTTTAGCTAGTTCGCAAAAACAAGTTTTTGTTAGCACCTCACGCGCTGCTGCAATATTAGATTGCTCAAGACCTCATGTAGTTTCCCTTTTGGAAAACGGCAAGATCCCATTTATTAAAGTTGGTTCACATAGACGTATCCTTGAAAAGGACATTTATGACTATAAGAACGAATTAAAGCAAATGCGTAAATCGGTTTTAACAAATATGATAATAGAGGACGAAGAATTGGGAGTTTATGCATTCAAAGAATAACATCAAAGCCGTATTAGACACAAATGCAATCCATCCAATTCTTATACGTGATATATTGTTCTGGATGATGCATCATGAAATTTTTACAGGGTATTGGAGTGATGAAATATTGGGAGAATGGCGAGCATTATTACAAAAAATTTATCCTTCTGAAAACATCGCGCATAATAGGTTTGAACAAATAAAACAAGTATTTCCAGAATCGCTAGTACCGCTAAAAAACAAAACGACACAATTGAATCTTCCTGATGAAAACGATAATCATATTCTTCAACTGGCAATAGAAACAGAATCTCTATGGATACTAACTTTCAACTTGAAAGACTTTCCTGACAACATACTAATACCTTTAGGAATTAAAGCAGCTAATCCGGCCGACTTTATAAGTCAAATGATTCGACTAAATCCTATTAAAACACGAGCTGCATTTAAAGATTTGATTCAAATAAAACGAAATCCTCCACTCACAAATGAACATTTCATGCTTCGTCTTCAAAACAATAATTTAATGAAGACTTTTGAAGCTTTTCAAACCCTTTTATAAAAATCAATTACTTCGCAGAAAACTCACTTAACTCCTCCTCCTTATTGGTGTACTTAGAAGGACATTTCAAAAGCATATGATTGGCTTTGAAATCAGCGTCAGACATTTTACCAGTAATAACAATTTGCTCACTACGTTCGAAATCTTGCGGTTTGGTACCATTAAAGGCCACGTGGCAAGTATCCTGATTTTTATCGATCATATAGAAGCCAAAGTAATTCGCGTTTTTAACAGCGTCGTATTCTACCGGATGAGAGCGATCTAATACCCCAACAACATGCATTTCAACTTCCGGTGATTTCTTAGCAGCAGCAAAACTTTCATAGGTGCTGAAATCACCTACCAAAGCAACTATTACACCAATGGCAATCGCAATGACAAGGAGTCCGATGATATGTGTCTTCTTCATAACTTTACTTTTTCTTTTCTACAAAAATGGCGTCTTTCAACCCTTGATTAATTTTATAATTAGCATAATCAATTACGATCTGACCGCGAGTGGATTTACTTTTATCCGCCTTATCGACATGTGCTGATTCTCCGGTCAAATCCCCTGAAACACCTTTTGGCAACTGAATTTTATCGACATCAAAACTGATCAATAATTGTGTTGGCATCACTAATTTCGGTTGCTTAGGATCGTAGGTCAATTGCACATCAAAAGTACCATTCGCTTTCGTAGTGGTCGTAAACTTTTTCAACTCACTATTCGCTGGATCAATCCACATCGTGGAAATCACAACTTCTCCGCCATCATTTGGAATTACCTTTACCACTGCGCAATTCACACCCTTCACCATCTCATCCTTCACGTAGATCGCAGTATAAGGATTGTTCAACATAGAGGTGTTCGCGAAATCCAGTCCATTACGAGGTAACATCGCAAATCCTTCTGCATCCACTTTTATCTTATTGGGTGCTTTATAGTAAATCTTCGCTCGCGTTATAGGCACCTTCAAGAAATCAACCTTTACCTTAATAACAACATCCGCTGAATAATCTTTTACACTGTTAAACTTAATCTTCAGTCCCTTTAAAAGCGCTTCTGGATCTCTTGTTACAGGTACTGTGAAGGAAGTCATGGCAATGCCAAGACCAACGCAAATGGTCAAAATAACGGCTACGTTACGTAAAGCGGATACACGAACTCCGGCAAATAGTCTCTTCATCATGTCAAAATGTCTTTACGTTTGAAAATTAAAGCAGTAATCCCTACAAAAGCGATGATATGTCCCAGTAGGATTAATGCAGATTGAATGATTCCCGCTTTATCAATCTCCTCTTCGAAGAAGTACTTCCAAGCGTTGATATGTGTAGTAAACAAAAACGGTTTGATTCGGTTCAATGCTTCGACATCAGTAGCGTTAATCACCAAGAAAATAATGATGATTACCATCGTGCCTACAATCGGACCAACCGCGTTCTCCGTTACTGATGACAATAACAAGGCTAGAGCGGCTACGGTAGACATCCCGAGTGCGCCAAAGGCGAAAGCACAAGCGAAGCGCCATAACACATCATTCGATGCAAAAATGGTAATACTTGTTGTTTTCATGACAATCAATTCGCCATGACCAAACAATATAACACCCAAACCTAATCCAACAATACTTAACCAAACAACCAAGGCGATGGTATAAATCATGGCAGCGAAATACTTCGCAATCACCACGTTCACACGCGATACTGGTCGTGTCAATAAGAAACGAAAAGTTCCTGTACTCGCCTCTCCTGCAAGTAATTCACCTGCCACCAAACTCACTAACAAAGGCACATGCACAATTAGTGTTTGCAGTACAATCAAGCAGACTAAATAACCGTTCATCAAATTCCCTGTGAAGATGAAAGACTCTTTCAGTGATTGGGTGGCAAAATCAACCAATCGATTACCGTCGATATAAAAGGCGATTTCCAAAATAAGTACGAGCAAGGCTATGCCTGCAAATCCGATATAGGTACGCGGTCGACTAAAGACCTTGAATAATTCGATATTAATTAAACGGAATAGCATTTTCATCGTGCACCTGCGAATTGAGAGACAAAGCGCTGATCATTTTCACTGAACAAACGAAGATCATTAATTTGAAACTTCAACATCGTTAAGCGTTCGATACCCATACCGAATGCAAAACCAGAATATTCTTCCGGATCGATATTACAATTGCGCAAAACTTGCGGATGCACCATACCACAACCCAAAATCTCTACCCAACCGCTTTGCTTACACACCGAACACCCCTTACCTTTACACAACTGACAAGAAATATCCATTTCTGCAGAAGGCTCTGTAAACGGAAAATAAGAAGGACGGAAACGAACTTGTACACCTTCTCCGAAGAATTGTGTTACAAAATAATATAATGTTTGTTTAAGATCGGCGAAAGAAACTTTCTTATCAATATACAAACCTTCTACCTGATGGAAGAAGCAATGCGCACGAGCAGAGATCGTTTCATTACGATACACACGCCCCGGCATGATACTACGAATGGGAGGCTTTTGCGCTTCCATCAAGCGTACCTGAACGGAGCTCGTATGGGTACGAAGCACCATATCCGGATTCTTATTAACGAAGAAAGTATCTTGCATATCACGTGCAGGATGATCTTCTGGTAAATTCAAAGCAGAGAAATTATGCCAATCATCTTCAATCTCACGAGCTTCAGCCACACTAAAACCAATACGACCAAAAATAGTATTGATTTCTTGGGCAACGATTTGTAGTGGATGACGAGAAGCGACACGTCCGTTGGTCGGAGCCGACCAGTCGGTATCGGAGTCGATTTTGAGCGAAGCAGATTCTTTAAGGTTAGAGAAATTTTGTAATTTTTCTTCTGCCAAAATCTTAACGCTGTTCAATAATTGACCTGCATCCTTCTTTTGCTCGTTTGGTACATTTTTCATTTCTGAAAAAATCTCTTTCACAGAGCCTTTGGAGCCAAGAAATTGAATACGGAACTGTTCTAGTGTAGCAGCATCCGATATTGCAAAATCATTAATTTGTTGAGATAAGGCGTCTACCTTTTGACGTAAAGAATCCATATAACAAACTTACTGCTTTAAGCGCCATTTGCCAAGTAAAAAGCTGAACAATTGACGAATGAAATGTTATCAAGTTTGAAATTGGAAATTGGAAGAGCCTAAAAGAATTTTTAATTTTGTAAAAACCTACTACTATGGCCTTAGCATTCAAGCGTGTACTTTTAAAATTAAGTGGCGAAGCCCTTATGGGAGAACAAGAGTTTGGTATAGACAATACCATTGTTGCCCAATATTGTCAAGAGGTGAAAGCTGCCGTAGATGCTGGCTTAGAAGTTTCCATTGTAATTGGTGGCGGGAACATCTATAGAGGCTTAAATGCCGCTGAAACAGGAATCGAACGTGTGCAGGGTGATTATATGGGAATGCTGGCTACCGTTATTAACGGAATGGCGATTCAAGCGGGCTTAGAACGTGTAGGAGTTAGCACTCGCCTACTTTCAGCAATTAAAATGGAGCAAATTTGCGAGCCGTTCATTCGTCGTCGCGCTATTCGTCATATAGAGAAAGGTCGCGTAGTAATTTTCGGAGCAGGAACCGGTAATCCTTATTTCACAACCGACACTGCAGCGGCTTTACGTGCCGTAGAAATTCAAGCAGATGTCATCCTAAAAGGAACGCGTGTTGATGGTATTTATACCGCAGATCCGGAGAAAGATAAAACAGCCACTCGTTATGACCAAGTAAGCTTCGATGAAGCTATCACACGTAATTTGAAGGTGATGGACATGACCGCATTCGCATTGTGTAAAGAGAATAAAATTCCAATCATCGTCTTCGATATGAATCAGAAAGGCAATTTATTAAAGATCGCGTTGGGAGATTCAAAGATTGGTACGATAGTGAAATAGTTTTTTGTGAAAAAGGAATTAGAAATTAAGAATTAAAGATTAAGAATTGAGAATAGAAAAAATAAGAAATCTTTAAAGTCGAGGGATTTTAAAGTAAAAAGTCATAAGAAGTTTAACAAATTTGCGATTACTAAAAATGCACGAGTTAATTCGTGCATTTTTAGTTTTAGGAATCTTTCAAAATAACGCGCTTTACCTCCTACTTATTTCAAACTTGCCATTATTTAACATAAAAAAAATCCCGAACCATTTGGTTCGGGATTTTTTTATATGGTGTCTGAATGAATTAGTTCATCGCTAATTCTTCAACACTCGGGCAAGTACAAATCAAATTACGATCGCCATGTGTATTATTCACACGAGCCACCGAAGGCCAGAATTTACGCGCCTTCAAATAAGATAATGGGAAAGCGGCCTCTTCTCTAGAGTAACCATGATTCCATTCATTTGCCATGATACGCGCCATTGTATGCGGTGCTTGTTTTAAAGGATTATCATCCTTCGGCCAAGTACCATTTTCTACCTTTGCGATTTCTTCTCGGATAGCAATTAAAGCATCGCAGAAACGATCTAATTCACCTTTATCTTCACTCTCCGTAGGCTCAATCATCAAAGTTCCAGCCACAGGGAATGAAACAGTTGGTGCATGGAAACCATAATCCATCAAACGCTTCGCCACATCTTCTACTTCTACGCCACATGCTTTAAACGGACGGAAGTCGAGGATAAATTCGTGTGCTACACGACCATTCGCTCCGCAATACAATACTGGGTAGTGATTCGCCAAACGAGCTTTCATATAGTTCGCGTTTAGAATCGCCATTTTAGTAGACTCCACTAAACCTTCACTTCCTAACATCTTAATATAAGCATAAGAGATCAACAAGATACTTGCAGAACCCCATGGTGCCGCACTTACCGGTGTTGTACCTTTCTCACCACCTGTCTTATGATAAGGATGCTTCGGTAAATAAGGCGCTAACTTTTCGTTACAACAGATTGGCCCCATACCAGGACCACCACCACCATGCGGGATAGCGAAAGTCTTATGCAAGTTGATATGGTTCACATCCGCTCCGATTGTTGCAGGAGAGGTCAAACCTACTTGCGCATTCATGTTCGCGCCATCCATATAAACCAAACCGCCATTGTCATGAATAATTTGACAGATATCGATGATAGACTCTTCAAATACGCCGTGTGTAGATGGGTAAGTAACCATTAAGCAAGCAAGATTCGCTGCGTGCTCTTCTGCTTTCGCTTTCAAATCAGCTACGTCGATATTTCCACTTTCATCGCATTTTACCGCAACGATGCTCATACCGCACATTGCTGCAGAAGCAGGGTTTGTACCGTGAGCGGAAGTCGGAATCAAAGCAATATTGCGGTGTGCATTCCCATGATCATCATGATACGCTTTAATCACCAACAAACCTGCATATTCTCCTTGCGCGCCGCTGTTTGGTTGCAAGCTACAAGCCGCAAATCCAGTTACATCGCACAAATACTTTTCTAACTGTTGAATCATTTCTATATAGCCGCCCATTTGATCGATCGGCGCAAAAGGATGCATTTTACTAAAGGCTGGATTAGATACTGGTATCATTTCCGAAGCCGCATTTAACTTCATCGTACAGCTACCTAATGAAATCATAGAAGTCGTCAAACTCAAGTCTTTGTTCTCAAGCGACTTGATATAACGCATCATCATAGATTCCGAACGATACGAGTTAAAGATTTCATGCGTCAAAATAGCCGATTGACGTTTAGTGCCTTCTGGTAAGCTATAAGCATTATTGTCAGCCAAGAAACGCTTCCAATTCAACTTATTAACCTTTTGATTTTTTAGTTTAGCAAACACCTTGCAGATATCTTCTACATCGTCTAGAGAAGTACATTCATCTAAGGTGATTGAAACGATATTATTTGAAGGATAGAAGAAATTCATTTTAGCCTTTTCAGACATCGTACGAATTTCTGAAACACCTTCTGCAAGCTCTACTTGAACTGTATCAAAGAAATTAGCGTGCTTTATTGAATAACCTAAGCCACTCAAGGATTCTTTCAAAATATTAGTGAAGGTGTGTACGCGATACGCGATTCCTTTAATCCCTTCTGGTCCGTGATAAACGGCATACATACCAGCCATAATTGCTAGCAATGCTTGCGCGGTACAGATATTTGACGTAGCCTTCTCACGACGGATATGTTGTTCACGTGTTTGAAGTGCCATACGCAAGGCGGTATTATTATCGGCGTCGATAGATACCCCGATAATTCGTCCTGGCAAATTACGCTTGTATTCTTCTTTGGTTGCGAAGAAAGCGGCGTGAGGACCACCATTTCCCATTGGAACGCCGAAGCGTTGTGCGGAGCCGATTGCGATTTCAGCGCCTAATTCTGCTGGCGGAGTTAACAGTGCTAAGGCCAACAAATCCGTTGCCATTACTACCAATACGCCCGCAGCATGAGCTTTATCGATAAAGGTTTTATAATTATGAACTTGTCCGTCGGCAGCAGGATATTGAACAATTGCTCCGAAGAAATCTTCGTTTAATGTAATTGCATTGAAATCGCCCATTACCAACTCAATTCCTAATGGCGTGCTGCGAGTTTTTAATACTTCTACTGTTTGCTTAAAACAATTCTGATCAACAAAAAACTTGTTCACCGAATTTGCAGCGTCACGACTTTTTGCGTTGTATAACATGATCATCGCTTCGGCAGCTGCTGTTGCTTCATCCAACAAAGAAGCGTTCGCTACAGGGAATCCTGTCATTTGCGCTACCATGGTTTGATAGTTCAACAAAGCTTCCAAACGACCTTGCGCGATTTCTGCTTGGTACGGTGTATACTGTGTATACCAACCTGGATTTTCGAAAATATTACGAAGAATGACACTAGGTGTATGCGTGTCATAATAACCTTGGCCGATATAGCTCTTGAAAATTTTATTTTGTCCGGCTAATTCTTTCACCAAGTTTAGGTATTCCATCTCCGTAAGGGCCTCGCCACCTACTTTAGGCACCTTCTTCAAGCGAATAGCCTTCGGAACGGTTTCATCAATAAGCTTATCCAGTGATTTAGCACCGACAGCTTGTAACATATCATACAGCTCGTGTTCGTTCGGGCCAATATGGCGATTCTTGAATTGATCGGGATATAAATGATTCATTGAAGAAGTATTTTAGAATGAAAATCTGCGCAAAGTTAATACCCTAAGATAGGATAACAAAGGACAGATATAAACAGTTGCGGTACTTTTCCACAATTAGAAAATATGGAATAGGCGTACAGTAATTACATTATTGTATTGACTGGTGCCATAAACAGGATTACCTACTGAATAACCCTTATATATTGCGTTGTCATAATGACGGATATACAAAAAAGAATAGCTAAAACGCGTATCTAAACCCCATTTAGGCGCAAACATATACTGCAAGTTGGCCATATACGATAAATCGCGTCTTTTAAAGGTACTTAATGGGTTTTCCACCTCATAATAATTGATCTGTTCTTTGGCGGCAAATAGCTGTCCATAAATGATTCCCGCTCCGAGACGAACTTTTCCGTCCGGATCATGATAGTTTAAAAACAATGGCACCGCTACATAGCGTAACTTCGAGATATAGTTCTGGTTCGGATAATACTCTTGGTTTGGCGACCAACGAGCTCCCACCGCGTGGTAAGCCATTTCAAAATTCATATAAAAACGCCCCCCTAATTTGAATGCCACCGCCGGCGCTACCGAAAGGCCTGCTTGGTGATAACCTGCCACGCCATCCCCATCTACCTGCGATGCGTTGATTCCCACCCCCAAATAACCTTGAAAGGTGCGTTTGTCTTCAGGCAATGCCATACTCTTTTTATTGGATTTTGACTGGGAAAAGGCAAAAAGTGGAAATGTTGATAAAATGAGAATGAATATGTGGCGCATAAGGGCAATTTTTACACTTGAGTTACAAAGATACAAAGCACTTCACAATATAACTATGAGTTTGAAATATAATGCCGGCACTTTAAAGAAATTAGAGAACCTTCTCGAGGAAGCCCGCTTTATTGTGCGCTATGAAAAAGGAAACTTTAATTCAGGACATTGCATCCTGGAAGACAAGCGTATTGTCGTGGTAAACAAATTCTTCAATCTAGAGAGCAAAATTAATTGCTTGATTGATATCGTTCAAAAACTGGATCTAAAATCGGTAGAACTTACCGAAGATTCAGCGCAGCTTTATTTGAAAATCGCTGAAAACAAATTGAACGAAATAGAAATCTCTAAGGAGGCTTAATTTCATCCCCTATGCGCATCACTTTCTTGGGCACCGGCACTTCACAGGGCGTACCCATGATTGCTTGTCCATGCGATGTTTGCCATTCTACTGACTCTCTTGACAAACGCCTAAGAAGCGCTATTCACATCCAAAGCAAGGATTATTCTATCGTCGTTGATACCGGACCCGATTTCCGCATGCAAATGCTGGGCAATGATATAACGGAAGTAGATGCTATTCTATTCACGCACGAACACAAAGATCATTCTGCTGGATTAGATGACGTTAGAGGCTTCAATTACCATATGGCTTGCGACATGCCGATTTATGGTTCTGCGCATTGCATCGAGGCGATAAAACGCGATTATCAATATATTTTTAGAGAGAAGAAATACCCAGGCATCCCAGAATTGGAAGTACATATTATAGAGAACAATTCATTTGTAGTAGCGCATAAAGGTCGTGCTCCCTTATCCATCACGCCGATTGAAGTGTTGCATTATAAACTGCCTGTATTTGGTTATCGAATTGGCAGATTCGCTTATATCACCGATGCGAACTATATCGCTCCGGCAGAAATCGAAAAACTCAAAGGGGTTAAAACGCTCGTATTGAACGCGCTCCGTCATGAGCCACATCTTTCGCATTTCACCTTACAAGAAGCCATTGCAATAGCACAGCAGATAGGCGCCGAAAATACCTATTTCACGCATATCAGTCACCAGCTAGGCAAGCATAAAGAAATAGAACCTACCCTTCCAGAAGGTATGCATCTAGCCTATGATGGCCTTTCCATCGAGGAAAACGAATACTAAAATTTTAAGAATCGAGCTTCAAGACAGCCATAAACGCCGACTGTGGAATTTCCACCGTACCGATTTGCTTCATCTTCTTCTTACCTTCTTTCTGCTTTTCCAACAACTTACGCTTACGTGAGATATCACCGCCATAACACTTCGCCGTTACGTCTTTACGCAAAGCCGAAATAGTTTCACGGGCAATCACCTTCGCTCCGACTGCAGCTTGAATCGCAATCTGGAACTGTTGTCTAGGCAATAATTCTTTCAACTTTTCACAAAGCTTTTTGCCGAAATCATAAGCTCTACTTTGGTGGATAAGCGCACTTAAAGGATCTACATTCTCGCCATTCAATTTCAAATCCATTTTTACAATCTCCGCTTGCTTATATTCTGTTGGATGGTAATCGAAAGAAGCATAACCACGCGAAATCGATTTCAACTTATCATAGAAATCAAAAACAATCTCAGCTAAAGGCAATTCAAAAATCATCTCAATACGCGATGGGGTCAAATAGGTTTGATTCAAAATCACCCCACGTTTGTCCATACACAATTTCATGATTGGTCCGATATAATCTGGCTTCGTAATGATAGATGCTTTGATATAAGGCTCTTCAGAATAATCCAAACGACCTGGATCTGGGAAGTCAGATGGGTTATTACAAATGTGCAATTCACCATCGTTCGTATAAACTTTATAGGACACGTTAGGAATGGTCGTGATAACACTCATGTTAAACTCACGTTCCAAACGTTCTTGCACGATTTCCATGTGCAATAAACCTAGGAATCCGCAACGGAATCCGAAACCTAATGCAGCAGAGCTTTCTGGTTCGTATACCAAAGAAGCGTCGTTCAATTTCAATTTATCCAATGACTCACGGAGTTCTTGGTAGTCATCTGTATCGATCGGATAGACACCCGCAAATACCATTGGCTTCACTTCTTCGAAACCATTGATAGCGTCCGTACAAGGACGAGCAACATTGGTAATCGTGTCCCCTACTTTTACTTCAGAAGATGTTTTGATACCGGTGATGATATAACCAACGTCTCCGGTAAATACCTCCTGTGCTGGCGACAATTTCAACTTCAATACCCCCACTTCATCTGCACCATATTGCATGCCGGTGTTCACAAACTTTACTTGATCACCTTTCTTGATAGAGCCATTCAATACTTTAAAGTATGCGATGATTCCACGGAAAGGATTAAACACAGAGTCGAAGATCAAAGCTTGCAAAGGCGCATCAGGATCACCTTTCGGAGAAGGGATACGTTCTACAATTTGCTCTAGAATTTCTGCGACCCCTAAACCCGTACGTCCACTCGCTTTCATTACAGATTCACGCGGACAGCCAATCAAATCAACAATTTGGTCCGTTACTTCTTCAATCATCGCGCCATCCATATCAATCTTATTGATTACTGGAATGATCTCCAAACCACTATCCATGGCTAGGTATAGGTTAGAGATTGTTTGCGCTTGAATACCTTGTGTGGCATCGACTAGAAGCAAAGCGCCTTCACAGGCAGCAATGGCACGAGAAACTTCGTAAGAGAAGTCGACGTGACCAGGCGTGTCGATTAGGTTAAGAGTATAGTGTTGCTTGTTATAAATATAGTCCATCTGAATCGCATGCGATTTAATGGTAATCCCTCTTTCTTTTTCAAGATCCATATCATCCAATACTTGATTCTGCATATCACGTGCAGAAACAGTTTTGGTGGTCTCTAAAAGACGATCGGCCAAAGTACTTTTACCATGGTCGATATGGGCAATGATACAAAAGTTGCGAATATTCTTCATACGCGAGTTCAGGAATTAGAGGCCGAAATTACGAAAAATCCCCTCGTTTTTTCAGGTGATTGCGCTGTTTGCATTAGATTTGTGTAAATTCTGCTCCGTGAAAAATTATATCCTCCTAAGTCTGTTCGTTTTTATTGGTTTAAATGCCTTTTCGCAAACGCAAAAGCATGGCGGAAAGACCAAAGCGCCGGACGCGAATAAAAAGCCGGCTCAAAGACAAACAGTCGTGGCAAAACCCAAAGAAGCAACTCCGATAGCTGCTCTAGCCCCGAAAGATACAACTCCTGTTGTTAAAGCAGATCCAGTAAATTTGAATTATAAAGGTCCTTACGGCGAACCGATTTACACAGACCCTTCTGGCAAGCTCTATTATATCGACAAAAACGACAAACACGTCTATATCGACCTTAGCAATTAATAAACTAAAAAAGCCCACCGTTTGGTGGGCTTTTTCTTTATCCGAGAAGATTATGACTTCTTGATCAAAACCTCGTCAATCATACCATACTGTTTTGCTTCTTCCGCTGTCATCCAGTAATCACGATCGGAGTTCTTTTCAACCTCTTCGTACGTTTTTCCGCTATGATGAGCGATGATATCGTACAATTCCTTTTTCAATTTCAAGATCTCACGAGCAGTGATTTCGATATCGCTTGCTTGACCTTCTGCGCCACCTAATGGTTGGTGAATCATGATACGGCTATGTTTCAAAGCAGTACGCTTCTTGGCAGCACCCGCACACAACAATACAGCACCCATAGAAGCTGCTAAACCTGTACAGATAGTAGCTACATCACAGTTGATATATTGCATCGTGTCATAAATACCCAAACCAGCGTAAACAGAGCCTCCTGGACTGTTTACATAAATTTGAATGTCGCGCTTAGAATCTGTTGATTCCAAGAAAAGCAATTGCGCTTGAATAATATTCGCAACATAGTCGTTGATACCTTCACCCATGAAGATGATACGATCCATCATCAAACGAGAGAAAACGTCCATTGAAGCGACGTTTAAAGGGCGTTCTTCAATGATATAAGGAGTAAGGTTAGTTACAGACTTACGCATGAACGAGTCGATAGTGTTTCCACTGATACCGGCATGGTGCACGGCATACTTTCTGAATTCAGAGTTAATATTCATAATTGATGATTTACAATCTTTATTCGAAATTGAGAATAAGTTTTCATAAAAAGAAATCCGCTTACTCAATCATTTGTGAATAAATACGCAAATGCGTCGATTATTTTAGAGTGAGATCAATCCGAGCTCTGCAATTAAATTGATCAAATCGTCTTTGGTGAATGGTTTCGGCATAAAATAATGCATACCCGCATCCTTTGCCTTCTGACGTTCTTCATCGGTAACCCCAGCGGTGAAAGCTACTAGTGGCACGTTAGAGAAGGATTCATAGGTCATGGAACGAATCCGTTGTGCAGCAGTGATACCATCCATTTCTGGCATTCGCATATCAAGCAAGACAAAATCGTATTTAAAGCGCTTAAGCATGCTCAGTACTTGCAAGCCATTTTCTACCGACTCTACCACAGCATTATGAAAATGACGAGATATGACTTTTTTGATTAGAATTTGATTGAAAGGATTATCATCCGCGATTAAAACTCGGAAAGGCTCTAGGAACACTTCGTTTGGCTCGAGATAACGCGTAGGATTTTTTAGGAAATCATCATTTTGAATCAAGTAAGGAATCGTGAAGGAAAAAGTTGTGCCTTGGTTCATCTTACTTTCCACGCCCATGGAACCGCCTTGTAATTCTACCAGCTGCTTCGATATAGCAAGACCTAATCCTGTCCCTCCGTACCGGAAGTTCGTTTCAATGGATACTTGTTTAAAGCGCTCAAAGAGTTCTACTATTTTTTCTTGACTGATACCAATGCCGGTGTCCTTGATTTTAAATTGCAAGGACATTTTATTGTCAGGCAAACTCAGGCCACTCACATGAATTCCCACAAACCCTTGTTCTGTAAACTTAATAGCATTACCCATCAAATTCACAATGATCTGATTCAAGCGGTAGGAATCACCTATAAAGTGTGCAGGAAGACTTGGATCGATATTGACTGTTAATTGTAAATTCTTCTTTCCTGCTTCTAGAGAGAATAGTTGTTGTACTTTCTTTAATTCGGCTTCGAGATTAAATCCTTCTTGCTTGAATTCAATTTTCCCTGCTTCAATTTTTGAGTAATCTAGGATTTCGTTGATGATATGTAATAAGTTGTCAGACGACTGTTTAATGGTATTTAGATAATTCCGCTCTTCGCCTTGAATCTGACTAGATTGCAACATCAAGTCGGTGAATCCAATAATAGCATTCATCGGTGTACGGATTTCATGGCTCATATTAGACAAGAAATTACTCTTCGAAAGAGCAGATTGTTCGGCGAGTTCTTTTTCGCGTGTTATTTGCGAAAGCTGATTGGCAATTTGCAATTGCTGTATTTTCCCTACACGTTCTTTATCCAATAGTTCTTCATTCAACTTTCGGTATTGGTTGAGGAATTCATACGCAGCACTGTAATCTCCTTCGGCAGCACAGAGTTCGGAAAGGCTGCTCAACAGTTCTACTTGTGTTTGCTTTAATCCGATTTTATCACTCTGCGCAAAGGCTGTCAACAAGAACTCCTTTGCTTCGGAGTTGAAACCTAGTCCTGCTGCTATTTTTGATCGAACAATATTGGATTGAATCGTAACAAGTGAACTATCATCCGCAAAAAAAACATCGTTTTCAAGAAGCAAAGTATTTGCATCAATTGTTAATCCATTTTCGGTTAGTAATTCACAATGCAATAGTATTGCGCGCGCAATTGCATAATTATCTCCCCGCTTATCTGCATAATATTTTGATAACTTAACATGTGAAATTGCATTCTCAAAAAACTTTTGATGCCTATAACAACTTGCAACATTATAATGTGCTGTTACAATTAAGTCTTCATTTTTATCTACATGTTTTGATTCTAACAATTTATTAAATTCAAATATTGCACTTTCATAATCCTTCAAATGAATATAAATAACCGCCATGTTGTGGCGAAGAATATCCATTAAGCCTAATTCGCCAGATAATTCTGCAAAGTGATAAGCATCGGAATAGAAAGACATGGCCTTATCATAATCCCCCAACTTATCATACACCATTCCCAAATTATTATTGATCTTACCAGACATTAATACATTGTCTGTTTGATTTGACAATTTTATTGCCTTAGTAAGATTGACTATAGCCATTTCATAGTTAGTCAAACTTAAATAAGCAAGGCCCATTATGTTATAAGCATAAAGCTGCCCGAGTAAATACCCTTCTGTTAATGCAATTTTTTCAATTAACTCCCCTAGTAATAATGAAAATGAGGAGTCTTTTCGAATATTTCCAAAAGCATGCCTATACAGACCGTCAATTTTAATTGAAAGCTCTTTTTCCTCTAGGATTTTTACAACCTCTGCGTTAGAAAGAATTTTATCGTACATAAATTCAAGATAACAAAAACTTAGAATTTAAGACATTCAGACAATACTATTTGAGTACGTAATTCTATGCAGGGAACAATCTAAGTAGAAAAACGGATAAAAATACGTAGGAAATCGGATTGTTTGTGAACTAAATGTGGATAAAGCGGTGGATAAAACTTGACTGAGCGCTAATCAACATTGTACATTTGAGAAATAACCCTCTAAAAATCAATCACATGCAAAACCACACCCCAAAAGCCATGTTGAAAGTTTTAAGTCCTGAGCAAATGTCCACTATTAAGGGCGGTTTTTCTCGGGAAGAAATGGCCAACATGACAGAAGATGAATTAAGAGCCTTCACTGACATAAACGAAACAGTAATGGCAGGTAAAATGGATATTAATGAAACAGTAATGGCAGGTAAAATTTCCTTTATTGATACCGTAGCGGCCTTTTAAAACAAACAAATATAAATTCAAAAAAGCTCCTTATATTAAGGAGCTTTTTTATTTATGACTACTGCAAATTTCATAGAAACAAAACAATTCCCTACAATATCTAATATTGATGGCTTAATTGAATGCAAAGATATTCTTCATAAGAATACAGAAATTAATGATACTATTCAGGCAAGAAGAGATCTCGTTTTATTTTGGAAAACGGCGGTTAAATTAAAAAACCAAGACTTTGATTTGTTTACCCTAGCTAAATTGACACTAATTAATAGAGCAGGGCTGATTAACAATTATAGCGGCAATAAAAAAAGTGCTCTTAAATGCTTTGATAAAATTGCGGCGGCACCAGATAAGACAAATCATTTAAGCTACCTAAATTTCTTAAAATGTGCAGCAGAAATTAACACCGGAACGGCGTACTATCAAAGCAATATTTTCTGGAAATCATTAAACCATTTCAGCAACGCAAATGAAATTCTACGAAAATATCTGCCAAATGAAACAAGACTTAAGATTCAACTTTTTACAAATTTGGGCAATCTGTATCAGCTGATCGATAAAGAAAAAGCTCTCAAAATATTTTTAGACACAATTGAACTAATCAAAAACGAAAAACACTCAATAGAAACAGCTAGAGTTTATTATAACACTGCTTTGACATGTTCGTCTATTGGTGATTTTGAAACAGCTCTCAAATTTCTTAAAACTGCTCTTGAGCATTATAAAGCGTTAAAGTCGAAAAGAGGAGAGCATATAACATTGCTTGCAATAATTAATCTATTTATTAAACACAATCTAATAGAGGAGGCAAAACAGTATCTAGATATTACTTTAGAATCTGATGGGATTAACTTCATTGACAATGAATACATAGTTTTTCATGAGGTAACAATTGGAAATTTTTATTTTTCTAAAAAAGAATTCGAAAATGCATTAGTTCATTTTGAAGAAGCAATAAGGATTAATAAAACAACGGCAACAAAAGCAGAACTGCTCCAAGTCCTTAAGTCGCTCAGTGAGATTTATGAACAGCAAGGAGATTATCAGCGGGCTTTTGAGACGATGAAAAAGAAAGACTCCTTACATGAGGAACTTTTTGGAGAGGAGAAGCTACGTTTATTTAGAAACATCGAGCAGCAACAGGAAGAAATGTTGCAAAGAGAGCGTGCCTTGGAGCTGGAACAGAAAGTACGTCAACTAGAACATGCGGCCTTACTTTCCCAAATGAACCCGCATTTTATTTTCAACTCCTTAAACACCCTTCAAAACTTAGTCATTGAAGGCAATGAAGAAGCTGCTATTAATTTCATCAGCGAATTTTCGACCTTAATGCGAGAAATGCTCAATAACGCAAAGGAAGAATTAATCCCGCTTCGTAACGAAATAGAGTTCCTTACACGTTACGTACAACTAGAAGAGATTCGCTTCAACAATCAATTCAATTTCCAATGCAGTGTCGACGATGTATTACCTAAACATCTCGTTAAAATTCCTGTAATGCTTATACAGCCGCTTTTGGAAAATGCGATCCGTCATGGACTAGCACCTTCTAAAAACGAAAAATCACTCTCCCTCCACATTCGTAACGGAGGACCTTTCATCATCGTGGAAGTGAGTGATAATGGAATTGGCTGGAAAACAAATACAAACAAAGAACATAAAAGTCATGCCCTTGACAATATCAAGGAACGACTCAGCTTGATGCGTGCACCCAACCATGAAAATGGTCGCATGGAAATAAACACCACCCCTTCACAAGGAACCCAAATTACCTTATGGATACCCGTTCAGTTTTAACCCATTTTACCGCGCTCATTGTAGATGATGAACAAAATGCGCAGTCGGTGATGAAGCACCTGCTCAATCGCTATTGCCCTAATGTAGAAATCCTCGATTATGCCGATAATATTCATGATGCCTTCGAAAAAATAAACACCCTTCAACCAGATGTGGTATTTCTTGACATCACCATGCCCCCGCATGATAGTTTTGAGTTGCTACGCCTGTTTAAACGAATTCCTTTTCAAATCATATTCTGTACCGCGCATTCCGAATACGCTATTCAAGCAATTAAATTCTCTGCACTTGATTATCTATTAAAACCGATCAAAGCAGACGAATTACAAATGGCCGTGCAAAGACTGCAAGATAGAAGAGAACAAGAAACCCCTTCTCAATATCAATTGTTAGCTGAACAAGTAAAGAAAAATGAAGCGCCACAGAAACTCTTCATTCATTCGATTCACGCTCACCAGATCATTGAAGTAAAGGATATCATCTATTTGGAGGCAAGCGGAAACTATACCGACTTTTATTTGAGCAATAACCGTAAAGTAACCTCTAGTAAACAGCTAGGAGAATATGAAGAATTACTTGCGCATCACTCTTTTTATAGAACACATAAATCATTTTTAGTAAATCTCCAGCAGGTAGCCTCGATCTCTAAAACAGATGGAACTACCGTCATTTTACAAGAAGGACATCAATGTCCGATTGCCATCCGGAGAGTCGATTTATTTATGCAAGCAATTCAAGGATTAGGACTTCGTTAAATCGTACTTTATTCTTAAATTAGCTTAACAAACCACGACCATGCGCAATATCTTACTTTTATCCTTAGCCATCCTCTGTTTAGGTACGGCCTGTAAAAAAGCAATTGTAATGCCGAATGAAGAATCAAAACTATTGTTCGGAACATGGCGATGGGTAAAAACAGTGGCGATTGGTGGCGTCAACAACCCTTCCACAGCAGGTTATGAAGAGCGAATCACTTTTTCTGCCAGAGGGAAATTTGAACGCTACCATAATTCGAATAAAATTGAAAAGTTAAGTTTTACCGTTAATCAAGATTCAACGCTTTCTGGAAGCACAGCCAATATCATCACTTTTACAACTAGCGGATTTTTAAATAACAACAATACGAACGACTTCGCAAAGGACTCTTATTCCTTCCATCACGACACGATGGTATTACATGAAGAAACTATTGACGGAGCCGCAATCTATTACGTTCGTAACTAAACTGAATGTCCTTACAACGCAATCTCATTCTTATTCTTAGCCTCTTCTTTCTTGCCTTCCATTCAAAAGCGCAAACAGGAAAAGCATCATTATACGGACAAGTAAAAGACGAGAATAAAAATCCAATTGAGTCGGTCTCAATCGCTGTGTTAGGCAAAGGCGAAGGTACGGTTTCCGGTACTGCTGGTATCTACATGTTGGAATATAGCAACCCCGATTCCATTACGATAGAAGTGTCTTGCATCGGCTTCCGCACCCAACGTTTCAAAGTGCTGCTCAAAGACAGTATTCAAATAGAGCGCAATATCATCCTTAAGAGTTTCTACCACCAATTCACAGAAGCAACGATTTATGACCAAAGGGATCGTATGGATGGCGTAAAACCAATCGACCCACAAAAATTAAGAGACATCCCCAACCCTTCCATGAACTTAGAAGCAATTCTAAAGACAATGGGCGCGGCATCCAATAACGAACTGAGCGCGCAATACAGCGTACGTGGAGGCAACTACGATGAAAATTTAGTGTACGTAAATGACTTTGAAATTTATCGACCATTCCTGATTCGCAGCGGACAACAAGAAGGACTTACCTTCGCAAACCCCGATATGGTGGGCAGTTTAAAATTCTCTGCCGGAGGATTTAGCGCACGTTATGGCGACAAGATGTCATCCGTATTAGATGTTGGCTATCGAACCCCGAAAAGATTCGCGTCTTCGGTAACTACTGGCTTACTCGGACAAGCTTTAACCATCGAAGGGATTAGTGAACACAAACGTTTTACCTATCTAATCGGTGTAAGAAATAAAACAAATAAATCATTATTGAATAGTCAGCCGACTAAAGGTCAGTATCAACCTGTCTTTAATGATGTGCAAGCATTTTTTACCTATGCTATTTCAAAGAAAACAGAAGCACAAGTTTTATTGAATATCAATCAAAATAAATTCAAATTTATTCCTGAATCCGCGGTTAGCTCCTTTGGGCTCGTAAATCAAACTTTACGCTTGACAGTTGCTTTTGATGGTCAAGAAATCGATCGCTTCAACACCAATATGGCAGGGCTTTCTATCCTTCACCGACCGAATTCCAAAACAAAATTAAAGTTCACCGCCTCCGCCTTTCAAATGAACGAGAGCGAAAACTTTGATATCATTGGTCAGTATTATATTGGACAAGTAGAAACAGATGCGACGAAATCGAATTTCAATGCAATCAAGCAGCAATTAGGCGTAGGTACCAATCACGACTTCGCAAGAAATGAATTGCAAGCCTTAGTCGCCAATATTAATCATCTAGGGAATTATTATTTCAATAATTTTTCATCCTTACAATGGGGCTTGACAGTTCAACATGAACAAATACAAGATGCAGTGAAAGAGTGGCATAGAACCGACTCTGCAGGCTATAACCTACCCTATTCTGATTTTCAAATCACTATGCAACGTTACCTCAAAAGTAGCATTTCATTAAACAGTAATCGTTACAGCGGCTTCGTCATGCAAAACTTTAGCTTTAACGATTCTTCCCGCTTTAAAGTAAATGCAGGACTACGTTTCAACTATTGGGACCTAAACAAGCAACTAGTTTTAAGTCCGCGTATTCAAATCAATTATCGTCCAGATTGGAAACGTGATATCGTTTTCCGTTTAGGTGCAGGCGCCTATAATCAACCCCCATTCTATAGAGAACTGCGTGATTTAGATGGGAAAGTATATCTGAATGTAAAAGCACAAAAATCCTATCAAGTAACTTTAAGTAGTGATTACCGCTTTTTATTATGGAACCGAAAATTCAGTTTGAATACAGAAGCCTATTACAAGTACCTCACCGACCTTATTCCGTACGAATTAGACAATGTCCGTATTCGTTATTTCGCAAATAATAATGCCATTGGTCGCGTAGGAGGAATAGATATGCGCTTGAACGGTTACTTTGTAAAGGATGCAGATTCATGGATATCCTTAAGCTGGATGAAAGCACAAGAGAATTTAACGGACGACTATATTCTGGCGAAGATTAATACGAAAGGAGAAATTATCAATCCTAGATTAGATCCGAGTGAACAAGATAAAACCGTTGCAAAAGACACATTATTGTATGCAGGTTGGATTCCTCGCCCTACCGACCAACGCGTGAACGTAGGCCTTTTCTTTTCTGATTATGTGCCGAATCATGAAAACATGAAAGTGTATGTGAACACCGTCTTCGGTACGGGCATGCCCTTTGGTCCTCCTGATCATAACCGCTACAAAGACACTTTACGCATCCCGTCCTATCGCCGCGTAGATATGGGCTTTTCTACTTTATTATTAGATGTAAAAAAGAAAGAAAAAAATAAATTCAACCATATCGAAAGTATCTGGCTAGGTTTGGACGTGTTTAATATTTTAGGCGTGAGTAATACGGTCAGTTATTTGTGGGTAAAAGACCTTTACAATACTGTTTATGCAGTACCAAACTATCTCACAGGTAGGAGGATAAATTTACGTCTCACTTTTAGGTTCCGTTAACAGACCTATGTGCATGACGGAGATGAAAATCTAGCACAATTCACTTAATTTTAAAGAGTTTGAAAAAGTGGCTCAAAATAGGACTTTGGGCGATAGGAAGTTTTGTATTCCTATTAGTCGCGATATGGGGAATTTTGCAAATTCCATCCGTACAGGCGTGGTGTATTCAAAAGGCTGTTAAATGGGCAGAAAACAAAATGAATACTGAAATCAGTATTCGTAAGATTGATGCGCATTTGCTCAACGAATTACATCTTCACGATGTCCTGGTAAAAGACCAATCCAAAGACAGTTTACTTTTTGTTGGTGAACTATCTCTCCGATTAAGCGATGTATTATTGTTCTCCTCCTCCGCAACAGTCAATAGCCTCGAACTAAAAAAGGTGTATGCGCATATACACCCTGATAAAAAGAATCCTGTCAATTATAATTTTCAATTTATCCTAGATGCCTTCGGAGGATCGAGTAATAGCAATAGCAAGAACCCTGCGATACAGATCAAGACTATTCAATTACAAGACATTCGATTCTTTTTCGATGATTTAAAAGGAGCTAATTATATCGGAGGCTTACAGCAAGGGAGTTTTAAATTCAAAAAAACAGATTTCAATGCGCAAGCGATTACTATCGAAGCTTTACATCTATTAGGATTAAATTTCAATGCGAATCTTGCAGCAAAACAAAGTCAAGCGGAAAAGGAAACAGAAAAAACAACAGCAACGACACAGCCATGGGTAATTGAACTTAATAATTTTTTATTAGAAAAATCTGCAGTTGATATTTGCCAAAAGGGAGACACTACTGACCAAAGCGCAATTTACGTTTGGAAGGATATTCAAGTTGGGATCCCTCATTTATATTGGAATGGAGATTCTCTTGCAGCAAAGATGCAACATATTCAAGGTGAGAATGCAAAGGGCTTTCAACTCCGTGAGTTAAGTGCGGAACTACAGTTTAATAATCAATTGCTACAATGTGAGCACTTAACTGCATTGACAGCGAATAGCCTCATCAACAGCAATGCCAGTATTCAATTCCCTGATTCATTACATAGTTTTGGCTGGCAAGCAAACTTGAATGACTCAAAGATTACATTAGCTGAATTAAAAAGTTTCAGCAACACGCTGAATGAGCTACCAAACGTAGAATTAGCTATCGGAGGGCAATTCAGCGGCAACAAGAACAACTTCAAAGGAAAAAAGATTCACTTATCCACTAACAACTTAGCATTTGACGGCGATTTAAGATTGAAGAATTTTGATGACATCAACAATATGCTCATCAACTTCAACGCTGAAAAATGTACAGGTACCGGAGCAGGTATCGCAGCATTTATACCGCAAGAAGAAAACAAGAAACTAATAAGACGTATTGGTCAATTCACTGCTAATGGTCAGTTCAATGGCTTCTTACAAGACTTTGTCGCTAATGGAAACGTTCATTCAGATATAGGCAATATAATCGCTGATTTAAATGTAACTATCAATCCAAGTACTGGTCCGCATTATGATGGAAAACTAGAAGCTAGCGAATTACAATTAGGGGCCTTACTCGATAACAAAGAAGAGCTAGGCAAGCTCACCTGCAACGTTTCACTAGTTGCAGATGGCTGGTTGTCTAAAAATCCAAAAGCTAAAATTGAAGGAGATATCATTGAAGTAGAGGCACACCACTATGCCTATCATAATATCAACCTAGATGGAACCCTACAGCAGAAACGATTCGAAGGTAAAGTTATTGCGAGCGACCCACATGCTAAATTCGACTTCGAAGGTAAACTAAACTTTGCAGACAGTATCCCTACCTACGACTTCCAAGCGAATGTGCAACAAGTAGATTTACTGGCTTTAAAAATAACGAGCGAAGAACTGTCGATCAATCGCGGCTATATCCAATTAAATGCACGAGGTAAGACGGTAGATGATTTCGAAGGTACATTAGATTTAACGCGATTCAACCTTACCAAGGGCGACGAGAACACCTCTATACAACATCTATCCTTAAGCTCTACAGAATATAAACACAGCAAACGAATCGAGCTAAAATCAGATTTTATTAACGGGTCTTTGAATGGCAGTTTTAACTACGCTCATATCGGAGATGCGATGGCTAGCGTGATGCATAACTACTTCCCGAGTTATGTCGATCTACCAAAATCAACTTCCTCCGATAATCAATCCTTTACCTTTGATTTAAGAGTCAGTGAAAATCCTTCGCTACTACAACTCTTTCTTCCAAAATTAAATTCTGTAAAGTCACTTAAGATTAATGGAGAATTTAATGGCCGCGATAAACATTTCGACGTAAACGCAAATGTGCCAGGAATCACTTACGACCAAGTTCATTACTACGGGATGAATGTAAGTTTTCAAGCCACGCCAAATTTCCTATATGCCATAGCTAAAATGGATTCCTTAAGTACGAAGGATAGCAGTTGGGTTGAAAATGCAGCCGTACAATTTATGGCGCAACGAGACAGTCTAGTTTTTAATATCAATGCAAAATCTTCAAGGACTAATTCAAGTATCAATTTAAATGGATTAGCGAATACTCGTCAACAAATCATAGATGCGTCTCTTAAGGAATCAGAACTAATTTTAGAAGGTAAAACATGGCGTATCAACCCAAATAATCAGATCAAATACGATAAGAAAAACTGGACCATCGAAGGTTTAGATTTACAAGAAGAAAATCAAGTTATCAGTATCAATACGTACCAATCAGAACACTCACAAGACAATATCCGACTTGTTTTCTCGAATGTGAACCTTCATCAGCTTTCGCAATGGGCTTATGCGAAAAATGAAACCTCACCCATAGGAGGTCTCTTAAATGGAAATATACAAGTCGAACACTTCTCCGGCAAGCCAGCTTTGTATGTCGATGCGCAAATGAGTCAACTCGCCGTTGCAGATGACTCACTTGGTATTTTACGCGCTCAGATTAGCACTTCTGATTCACTACAAAAAGTTTTAACGGATATTGTTTGGAATGAAGCAGGCAAAACACACTACATTAAAGGCTATTATGATTTAATCGACAAAACAAGTCCCTTACATTTTAACGCTAAACTAGATCGACTAGATCTCTTACATATTGAACCACTCATTCAAGACATTCTTTCACATAAAGCAGGCCTTATAGTCGGCGATTTGGAGATTACAGGTACCCCAGAAAAACCAATTATCAACGGAGAGGGAAATCTTTATAGAGCGGAAATGACTGTCAATTATATTGGCACGCATTACAGGATGGACCCTGCTCACTACAGCGTAAAAAACAGCGTGATAAAACTAGATGAATTTAAATTCAGAGATTCATTGCGTCGTATTGGTACTGCGAGTGGAACTATCGACTTGCGTAACCTGAATGCTGTTGCGCTCGATTTAAAGTTTGATTTAAATAAAATGCTTGTGATGAAAACAAGCTTTGAACAGAACGAACTTTTCTACGGTACAGCTATCGCATCCGGAATCATTACGTTAAAAGGTCCGGTAAGTTCTTTGGTAATTGGGGCAGATGCGAAAACAGAACGAGGCACCGCAGTATTCATACCAATTTCAGACAGCCGAGATGCGGAGCAGCATAGCTTCGTACAGTTTGTAAGCTCGAGAAAAAATTCAACGGCCGCCATTACTAAAAAGTACGAAGAAGACCTTGAAGGAGTAGCGATTGATTTCAATATTCAAGCGACCCCTGATGCTGAAATCACTTTGGTAATGGATGTGCAGGCAGGTGATTATTTGAAAGCTAAGGGGGCAGGTAATATCAAAGTAAATTATAGCACCATCTCCACTTTCAATATGTTTGGTGATTATACCATCAAACAAGGAGACTATCACTTCACTTTCTTAAATGCCGTAAACAAGGACTTTTCTATCCGACAAGGGAAAATTGTTTGGAATGGTAGTCCTTACGATGCTTCGATCGACATGAACGCAGGTTATTATACACGAGCCTCTTTTTACGATTTGATTTCAGATATGATTACCACCAACGAAGAGATTACTGCTGCGAAAAAACCTGTCCCAGTCGGTGTAGAAATGAAATTGAATGGCTCTCTAACCAGCCCTGAAATTACCTTTGACATTATCCCCGTTAATACCAATAACACCTCACAGCTAAACTTCCTAGCACTTCAACAATTACAAAAAGTACGTGACGATCCAAATGAGTTAAGTAATCAAATTTTCGGATTGATTGTATTGAATAAATTTTTGCCGATGAGCACCTCTGCAGCCTCTGCAGCCGGTGTCGGAGGACAATTTAGTGGTGTGTACAAAAATACGCTAACGGAGTTCGCGTCGGCGCAAGTGAGCCAGCGTTTGAATGACGCTTATTATCGATTAACGAAAGATGATAAAACACAAATCAATTTAAATTATCGCTTATATGATCCTACGGCCGACCTTAGAAATTTCAATGAATGGAATGTAAATCTGAGTCGAAGATTCCTTAACGACCGACTTACATTTGACGGAGG
>JAPJNH010000153.1 GCA_026461075.1 Chitinophagales bacterium | reverse complement strand
TCTTCCATGGGAGTTGAAGTTCCCTAAATTAATCGGTATCAAATTGACCGGTAAATTAAACGGCTGGACTTCCCCTAAAGACGTGATCTTGAAAGTGGCAGGTATCCTTACGGTAAAAGGTGGAACTGGTGCTATCGTAGAATATTTCGGAGAAGGAGCTACTTCAATGAGCTGTACGGGTAAAGGAACTATCTGTAACATGGGTGCTGAAATCGGCGCTACGACATCTACCTTCGGCTACGATGAATCAATGAGTCGTTACCTTAAAGCAACAGGTCGTGCGGATGTCGCTCAAATGGCAGATGCTATCGCAGAACACTTAACTGGTGATGCAGAAGTTTATGCAAACCCTGCACAATATTTCGATGAAGTTATCGAAATCAACCTTTCTGAATTAGAACCACATATCAACGGTCCTTTCACGCCAGATTTGGCAACGCCAATCTCTAAGATGAAAGAAGCAATGGTAGCTAATAACTGGCCTGCAACAATCGAAGTAGGTTTGATTGGCAGCTGTACCAACTCTTCTTATGAAGATATCGCGCGTGCCGTTTCTTTGGCAAAACAAGTTTCTGAAAAGAATTTGAAGTCGAAAGCAGAATTCAATATCAACCCAGGTTCTGAACAAATTCGCTTTACCATCGAACGTGATGGATTTATCGATGTGTTCAACCAAATCGGTGCGAAAGTATTCGCTAACGCTTGCGGACCATGTATCGGTATGTGGAGTCGCGTTGGTGCTGAGAAGAAAGAAAAGAACAGTATCGTTCACTCTTTCAACCGTAACTTCGCCGCTCGTCAGGATGGTAACCCGAATACCTATGCATTCGTTGCCTCTCCTGAAATAGTTACAGCATTGGCTATTGCAGGTGACTTAGGATTCAATCCTTTGACAGATACTTTGGTAAATGAAAAAGGTGAAACGGTAAAATTAGATCCTCCAACTGGGGATGAATTACCAGCAAGAGGCTTTGCGGTCGAAGACGCTGGTCTTATTCAACCAATGGCTGATGGTAGTGGAGTAGAAGTGAAAGTGGCTGCAGATTCTAAGCGTTTGCAATTATTGAGTCCATTTGCTGCTTGGGAAGGAACGGATATCAGTGGTTTGAAATTATTGATCAAGGCAAAAGGTAAGTGTACAACGGATCATATCTCTATGGCAGGTCCATGGTTGAAATTCCGCGGTCACTTAGATAATATCTCTAACAACATGTTGATCGGTGCTGTGAATTTCTTCAACGAGAAAACAAACACAGTTAAGAACCAATTGAATGGCGAATACGCTGCTGTTCCTGATGTGCAACGTGCTTATAAAGCGCAAGGATTAGGCAGTATCGTAGTTGGAGATGAAAACTATGGTGAAGGTTCTTCTCGTGAACACGCGGCTATGGAACCTCGTCACCTAGGCGTTCGCGCTATCTTGGTGAAATCATTCGCTCGTATCCACGAAACGAATTTGAAGAAACAAGGGATGCTTGCGTTAACGTTCGCGAACAAGGAAGATTATAACAAGATTCAAGAAGATGATAGCATGGATATCGTTGGCTTGACTAGCTTCTCTGCAAATACACCATTGACGGTGGTTTTAAATCACAAAGATGGTAGCAGCGAAAACATTACAGTGAATCATACTTATAATGATCAACAAATTGGTTGGTTCAAAAATGGTGGTGCATTGAATGTGATCCGTCGCGAATTCGGAGCTTAATACTTCTGAAACTCATACTTCAAAACCCTTCTAATGATACATTGGAAGGGTTTTTTATTGAAACAATAATATATAGTAGATTATTAGATAGAGAACGACTTAAAAACTGTGCATATCTAGTGCATAACCCCTGTTTTGAGGTGGATTAATTTTTTTGCACTATTTTTTGTTTGCGCGCTTAAAAACCCGCTACTTTGTCCTCCCGACAAATTGTAGATTTTGAGCAGAAATTAGTGTTTGGCGGGATTATAATTTCCCCTTTAATATTTTTTAGTAAAATGGCTGAAAATCCGATAGGTTCGAATACGCGCGGTCTGAATAAGTTTCGTAACAAGACGCAATCTGCAGATATGTCTCAAATGGTCTTTGGAAAAATTCCTCCACAGGCACGTGATTTGGAAGAGGCAGTATTGGGTGCGTGTATGTTGGAGAAGGATGCAGTTTCAGCAATTGGTGATTTTTTGAAGCCGGAATGTTTTTACGTCGAAGGCCATCAGCTGATTTTTACAGCCATTATGAACCTTTTTAACGAAACACAGCCTATCGATATTTTAACGGTGGCAGAACAGCTTCGTAAAAACGGACATTTAGAATTAATCGGTGGCGCTTATTATCTAACGCAACTTTCCAATCGGGTTGCTAGTGCAGCTAATATTGAATATCATGGTCGTATTATCCAACAGAAATACCTCCAACGTGAGCTAATCAAAGCTTCGTCAGATATTATCAAGGATTCTTACGAAGAAACAACCGACGTTTTCGAGCTACTAGATCGTTCCGAAAGAAATCTTTTCCAGATCACTGACCAGAATATGCGTAAAAACTACGCAGATTTGAGCACATTGATCGAACAAGCCAAGAAAGAGATTCATGCAGCTGCCGAACATCAAGATAAGCTTACCGGCGTTGCTTCTGGCTTTATCGCCTTGGATCGAATGACCGGTGGATGGCAAAAGAGTGATTTGATTATCGTTGCGGCACGTCCAGGTATGGGTAAAACCAGTTTCGTTTTGAGTATGGCAAAGAACGCTGCATTGATAGGAGAGAAGGCGGTAGCCTTGTTTTCGCTGGAAATGGCGGCGGTTCAGTTAACAAGCCGTCTTATATCGTCCGAAGCAGAATTATCGCTAGAAAAGCTCCGTAAGGGTAATTTGGCTAGCCATGAGCTGCAACAGATGGAAACGAAAGTGCGTGAACTGTCGAAAGCTAAGATTTTTATCGATGATACCCCTGCCTTGAGTGTTTTTGAATTGCGTGCGAAAGCGCGTCGTCTGAAAGCACAACATAATGTTGAATTGATTATCATCGACTATCTCCAGTTGATGAGTGCTGGTGCAGATATGCGCGGCAATCGTGAACAAGAGATTTCAACCATCTCTCGTTCCTTGAAAGCAATCGCGAAAGAGTTGAATATCCCTGTAATTGCCTTGTCGCAGTTGAGTCGTAGCGTAGAAACGCGTGGTGGTAACAAACGTCCGATGCTTTCAGACTTACGTGAATCGGGTGCGATTGAGCAAGATGCGGATATGGTGGTATTTATTTACCGTCCGGAATATTATGGCATCCTAACCGACGATAATCAACAATCGACAGACGGTAAAGCAGAAATTATCATCGCGAAGCACCGTAATGGTGCTTTGGATACGGTGGAAGTGCGCTTTGTGAAGGAGTTTGCACGTTTTGAAGATTGGGGTAATGCAGGCTTCCCTCCATCCCCAAGTGGCGGCTTCGTGCCGGGCGTAACGCCTCCGTCAAATGGCGGTGGCGGTGGGAATCCTTCGGGATACACTCCTTTATCAAACTTTACTGGCGGCGCTCCAATGAGTGGCGGAGCCGGTGCAGGAGGTGGATTTACCACTTTCGGCTCTAAAATGAATGATATGCCATCTGGTGGTGATACCGGCGGCGCGAGCATCGATTACAATATCGGAGACGTAGAAGATCCGTTCTAGGAATGAATTTATAGGCAATAAAAAAGCCCGCTTGCGTTAGCAAAGCGGGCTTTTTGTTAGGAGGAATAATAGAATTATTCTCCGATAACTTCAACGTTGATTGTAGTCGTGATATCACGGTGCAAATTCAAAGTAGCGGTGAAAGTACCGGTAGTTTTGATTTCTTCTGCAATGTGAATCTTTTTACGATCAACATCTACATTCTTTTGCTTCTTAATTGCATCAGCAATTTGGATAGCAGTAACAGCACCGAAGATTTTACCAGTAGTACCAACTTTAGCACCAACGGTAATAACAGCGTTGTTTAATGTATCAGCAACCGTACGCAATTCAGCCATCAATTTTTCTTGCTTAGCTTGATATTGCTTCATACGTTCAGCAATGATTTTCTTGTTGGTATCGTTAGCAACTAAAGCCCATCCTTTAGGGATTAGGAAGTTACGAGCGTAACCAGGACGAACCTTTACAACCTCGTTGTAAGATCCTACTTTATCGACATCTTGAGTAAGAATGATTTCCATTTTCGAATTCTTTTAACGGTTAGGAATTGAATTATTTAAGACCGTCGCCCAAGTAAGGCAATAAAGCAATGTGACGAGCACGCTTAATCGCTTGAGCAACTTTACGTTGATACTTTAATGAAGTACCAGTAATACGACGAGGTAAAATTTTACCTTGTTCGTTTACAAAACGCAAAAGGAATTCAGAATCCTTATAGTCGATATACTTGATGCCGTATTTTTTGAAACGACAATATTTTGCATCACCGCGCTTGAAGTTAGCGGCTGTCAAGAATTTAATATCTTTCTTATTGTGAGTAGCCATGATCTGGGGTTTAATTAGGCGTTAGCCTCTTTAGATTGAACATTCTTTTTGTTGCGACCTACTAAACCAGCGCGCTTGTCTTCGTTATACTTGATAGAATACTTGTCTAAAGCAACTGTCAAGAAACGCAATACACGTAGATTATCACGGATCAATTCAACTTCCAACTCGGCAACGGTTGTGTTTTCAGCTTTGTATTCCAAAACCACGTAAAAGCCAGAGTGTTTGTTCTCAATTGGATAAGCCAATTGACGTAGTCCCCAAGATTCCTGATGTACTAATTCAGCTTTTTTCTTCTTTAACCACTTAGTGTAGCCAGAGATAGCTGTTTTTAGCTCATCTTCACTTAGAAGCGGGGACAGGATGATTACTGTTTCATACTGTTTGAGCATTGTAATTTGGTTTTAATTATTAATAAAAGGACGGCAAAAATACGATTTTCTCTTAGATTACAAAGAATTTTTTCGGTGAAATAATAAGTTTTTCTTAAACAAGCTTGACAAAAGTCAATTAATGCTGTATATTAGCCTAACTATGATTGCCGAATTGGAATCAGTAACCTCTAAAAACAAACACCAATGCAAGAAAAAACAACCTATCTTAAAAAACTGTTCACGAGAATACTTTCGGCAGTTTTCGCTTTCGCTTTTATCGCATTTTCAATTACCCTAACTTTTGTTCCGGTCAATGCAACTGCCTCTGTGAAGCAATCAGTTGATCGTGCGCAATTGTTGAAGGAAAGAGATCAGTTAATATTTAAGGTTAAATCCGAGACTGCGAATGCGCAAGATCTCAAGCGATTGGAGGAGATTAACCTGATCCTTGATTCAAATCTTGAATTAAGTAAGGACGCTTCCTTAACCGCACCTTCTGATTTGGCTCCCGCCACAGAAGTTGAAAATCCTAAACAATAAAACCAAACCTAATGAAAATGAATTTACAAACAACTACGATTCGTTATGGTTTAGGGCTATTCCTGGCATTTCTTCTGAACTTTTCTTTAAGTGCCCAGCCAATTGCCTCCGGAACCTACTCTATTCCAAGTGCGACTTATCCAACCATTGCCGCTGCAATTACAGATTTAAATACCAATGGTGTTGCAGGACCAGTTATCTTCAATGTTGGGGCAGGTATTGCCTACACAGAAACAGCTCCTGCGGGTGGCTTTGGACTGGGAAGTAGTGTACTTAACGCGAGTTTAACATCCGTTAATACGCTTAAAATTCAAAAAGCGCCAACAGCAACGGCTTCTCCGCTAATTTCTGCGTTCTCGCCAGGAACAGGTGCTGCCGACGGTATATTCTTTATTCAAGGTGCCGACTATGTTACCATCGACGGAATCGATTTAGCAGAAAATGCGGCTAATAACACCCTTGCTACAGCGAATGCTTGGATGGAATGGGGTTATGCTTTGGTCAAATTAGGAGCAAGCTCGCCATATGACGGAGCGCAAAACAATATTATTCAGAATTGTACTATTACACTGAACCGCTTAAATGCCGCTGCAACACCTGCAGGCTCTATTGGAATTGTTTCTTTAAACTCGGTTAAAAATAGTACAACCGCACTAGTTATTGCAACCTCTGATGAAACGAATAGTTATAATAAGTTCTATGGCAATATCATTACTAATTCACATGCAGGTATTTATGTTACTGGTGTAGCCGCCTCTAATCCATATTCCTTGTATGATCAAGGGAATGAAGTTGGTGCCTTAGGAAAGGGAAATACACTCAACAATATTGCAGGGGCCGCGTCTACGTCTTATGTTATTTATGGTGTATACCAAAATAATATGCGCGTTGCCTATAACAATATCGATAATGCAGCTAATGGAGGTGTCGGTATTTCAGCTGCAATGTATGGTATACTATGTAACGGCTCAGGCGTAACATCAGGCAATGCAAAGTTCTTTGTCAATAATAATACTATTAAAATTACAACAGCCACAGGAAATGCTGGTGCGAGCGTAGGAATTTATAGCGCAAGTGGAGGAGATCATTCTGTTACTAATAATACATTTAGAACGGTGGCTTTAGGTGCTGGTACTGGTACTGTTTACATGATCTATCAAGGAAGCACAGCTGCCAATTCTATTGATGTTAGCTCAAATAGTTATGATAATAGTACTGTCAATACTACAGGTACTGTTGCCTTGGTTTATTTCGCATCTACAAACAATTCTCAATACGTAACGATTGCTAATAACAGCATCACAGGGACACTTACAAGAGCAACGAGTGGCGGAACAACCTATATGATTTATCATGCCGGAACACCAACAGCTGGTTCACACTCTATTTATGGAAACAACTTTAGCAATTTCGTAAATAATATTTCTGGAACAACTTATGGAGTGAGTTATGCGGCAGGTTCTACAATCGGCGTTGGTCCAGATGTGAGTATCTATAATAATATCTTTAATAATTATACTACGAACGGAATTACGTTCGGTTTAGGTATTAGTTATGGAAGAAATAATGCTGTTTATAATAACACGATTTCAAATTTTACAACAACCGGATCTTTGATTGGTTTAAACATTGGTACCAATGTTTCGAATCAGTTAGTTTATAATAATATTATAAGTAATTTGATTAGCTCGGGAACTTCTGCTATTACAGGTATTAATTTGGCAAGTTCTGCAGCATCTGTTGTATCAATCAGCAAAAATAAAATTGTTGGCTTGAGAAGTAATACAACTTCTACAGGTACAGTTAATGGAATGGTTTTAGGAAGTGGTAACATTTCAACAATAGTGTCAAATAATATAATTGGCGATTTAACAGCACCTGCAGGGTCAAGTGCAACAGATCAGGTTCGAGGAATTAGTATTACTTCAATCACTGCTAATTCTACCTTTAATGTTTACTACAACAGTATTTACCTGTCTGGTACATCAAGTGGTACAAACTTTAGCACCTCAGGAATTTTTCATACTGCAAGTGCAACAGCCACTACGGCCACTCTTAACTTAGTAAACAATCTAATAATTAATAGATGTACGCCGAAAGGTACAGGAAAAGTTGCTGCCATTCGTCGTTCGGCTGCTGCAACATTGTCCAATTATGGTAGTGCTTCCAACAGAAACCTTTTGTTTGCTGGAACGCCTGGAGCTGCCAATAACATAATGTTTGATGGAACTAACTCTTATCAAACATTGACTAATTATCAAACAGTAATTAGTCCACGTGATGCCAACTCCGTAACAGAATCAACAACACCATTTGTTTCTGTTGTTGGATCTAACTCAAGCTTCTTGCGTATCGACTCTTCTCAAACAACGCTTGCCTCTAATGCTGGTATTGCTATTAGTAATTTCAACGATGATTACTTTGGCAATATTCGTCAAGGGAGCACTGGTTATTCAGGTACAGGAACAGCACCTGATATCGGTGCTAGCGAGTTTAATCCTTATGTTGCTTGTACAACACCTGCGCCAGGTAATACGCTCGCATCTGTGGCTACAACTTGTCCGTCTTCGCCAGTAGTTCTTTCACTACAAAACGCAAGCACAGGTAGTGTAGTTTCTTATCAATGGTATTCTGGACCTTCAAGTGCTGGTCCTTGGACAGCTTTTGGAACCAACGCTCCTGCGCAAACAATTTTTCCAACATCCACTGCCTGGTATTATTGTAATGTGACTTGTTCCGTAGGTCCTAGCTCAACAGCATCAAATCCAACACAGGTAAATGTTGTTTTGACGAATGCTTGTTATTGTAATGCAACTGCCACTTCTGGTTGTAATAATGCTTCAGTTTCTATTTTGAATGTATCATTTGCCTCTATCAATAACGCTACCACTTGTACTAGTTCCAATTATAACAACTATTCATCAAGTATAAGTACGAATGTTGGACAAGGACAGAATATTGCCATTACCATTACTGCAAAT
>JAPJNH010000152.1 GCA_026461075.1 Chitinophagales bacterium | reverse complement strand
GTTTCGATTGGATAGAATGAAGAATATCGAGCTGACCTATGTTTCAGCGATTATGCAGCTGATGCAATTTATAAAAACGAAATAATCTAGATACTTCTAAAACAAAAAACCCTTCTGCGAAACAGAAGGGTTTTTTGTTGTCTTGTTTGTTTGTTCTTAAAGACTCATTGAAATCTTTTTCTCTAGTTCGAGCACATCGTCCTTAAACTGAGTATCGGTATCGATCATGTTTTGAACGGCCTGACAGCTATGAATAACTGTACTATGGTCGCGTCCGCCAAAATGTTTACCGATGGCTTTCAAAGAGTTTTTAGTGAAGTTTTTAGCGAGGAACATCGACAATTGACGAGCCTGCACTATATGTCTTTTACGCGTTTTCTCTCTTAATTTTTCAAAAGGAATCGAATAATAATCGCAAACAGTTTTTTGGATAAACTCGATGCTCACTTCGCGAGAAACACTCTTAACGAGGTTTTTCACGATTTTCTTCGCCAATTCCAAATCTACCTCTTTCTTATTCAAAACAGCTTGTGCGGTAAGTGCATGTAAAGCACCTTCCAAATCACGCACTGTAGAATTGATATTATACGCAACGAACTCTACTACATCACGTGGTAGTTCGATACCAGCAGCATACATCTTACTTTCGAAGATGGCGATACGTGTTTCGAAGTCGGGTGCTTGCATATCTGCAATCAAGCCCCACTTGAAGCGCGACAATAAACGTTCGTCCATATCCTGCAAGTCTTTAATCGGGCGATCGCTCGTCAATACCAATTGCTTGGCATTTTGGTGAAGGTGATTGAAGATGGTGAAGAATATTTCTTGCATACGTGGCTTGCCAGATAGGAAATGAATATCATCGATGATTAATACATCCATCATTTGATAGAAGTGGATGAAATCGTTGATATGGCCATTTTTCATCGCGTCGATGAACTGGTTGGCGAACATTTCAATCTGAACGTATAAAACCGTTTTTTGCGGGTATAATTGCTTGATTTGATTTCCGATAGCATGGGCAAGGTGTGTCTTTCCCAAACCAAGAGGAGAATAAATCACCAATGGGTTGAACGAAGTACCACCAGGCTTTTGTGCGACAGCGAAGCCCGCACTACGCGCTAAGCGATTACAATCTCCTTCGATGAAAGTATCGAACGTATAGATTGGGTTCAACTTAGGGTCGACGTTGATCTTTTTTAAACCCGGAATGATAAAAGGGTTTTTAACAGAACCTCCAATAACGGCCATAGCATTTACATCTTGCCCTTTATTGGTACCAGCATTTTGATTTGGATAATTAACAGTAGCTGTTGCTTTAGAGCCATTTTGCTCCATCACAATACGGTATTCTAAACGCGCCTCTTTACCTATTTCACGAAGGATGGTTTTGCGGAGCAAGGTTACATAATGCTCTTCCAACCACTCATAGAAAAACTGAGACGGCACTTGAATCGTAAGCACATTCTTTTCCAGCTGCACAGGAACGATTGGCTCAAACCATGTCTTATAGGATTGCAAACTAATGTTATCCTTGATGATTTTCAGACAATTATTCCAAACTTCTTTATAATCTTTTTGACTCATTTTTGGTGTGTAGTTGTTTCTAGTATCTCTTCATTTCACACTAAAATCGAACGGGAGGATAAAAGTATAAACTGATGTGGATAATTCACATTTTTTTTGTGAAAAAATATTTTTTTAGCCTATTGTATTTTTGCTGATGATAACAGTATGGGCTTTCACGTCCTTTAGCTTTCGCTTTTTATCGAAGTAAAACTCCAATTTGCCCAAATTAATCCCAGCCCAGCCTACTTGATTGATCATTACATCACGACCTTCCAAATTGCGGACGATATCCGGAACATCTAAAAAAGTATGTGTATGCCCTCCTAAAATCAAGTCGATATAGCGCGTATTTTGCGCAAGGACCAAATCCGATACTTTATTGTTGTCGTACTTATAGCCTAAGTGTGAAAGGCAGATGATGAAATCACATTGCTTGTCTAATTTCAGATGCGTAGCAATTTCATTCGCCTTTTCTATTGGATCTAGATATTTGGTTTTTCCGCAGCTAGCCTCCGATACCAGTCCTTTCAGCTCGATATTAATCCCGAAGACGCCGATGCGTAATGGTCCTTTTTTAAAGATCTTATACGGCTTAAAGACATCCTTTAAAATCGTTTCGGAGAAATCATAGTTAGCGGTCAAGAATGGAAACTTCGCCAGTGGCAATACTTTCTGCAGTCCCTCTAATCCAGCGTCGAAGTCGTGATTGCCCAAGGTAGCCGCATCATAGCCCATATAGCTCATGAGCTTGAATTCCAATTCGCCATGAAAGTAGTTGAAATAAGGGGTTCCCTGAAACACGTCTCCGCTATCTAATAGGAGCAGATGTTCTTCGTTGGCACGAATATCGCGTATCATCGCTGCGCGACGAGCAGCCCCGCCGAAGCCTTGATACTTACCACCATCCATTGGAAAGGGCTCTACCCTACTATGCCAATCATTGGTGTGTAAAATCATCAACTTCGTCCACTCCGGATGGTCGTTATATGCCGAAGCCGATAGTGGGACCTGACTTAAGGCCGCAGCACCCGCTACCTGCAAACTTCTTTTAATAAACAATCGGCGATTAATCGACATATCCTTGATTTCCAAAGCAAAAATACAGAATTACGCTGTAAAATTATTTGACATTCGACATATTTTGCCCGCTTTATGTACATTTGTTGGCAATGATTTATCTAATACCAACCCATTTAGGGAATCCCGACCCTTCTTTACTTCCGGCCTATCTAAAAACGCAACTCGAAGCTTGCGATATTTTATTTGTCGAGCACCTCAAAACGGCTCGTCATTTTATAAAAAGCATGCAAGTAGAAAAGGCAATCGATGATTTCCAGTGGGAGCTCTTAGATAAAGACACTGACGATGCGACGCTTTCCAAATATATTTTGTTGGCGAAAGACAAAACCTGTGGCATCTTATCTGAAGCGGGAGTTCCTGCCGTAGCGGATCCTGGCGCTGCCCTCATAAAAATAGCCCATCGGAATAATATCCCTGTAAAACCAATGATTGGTCCGAGCTCCCTAATCCTGGCACTCATGGGAAGTGGTATGAACGGACAGCAATTCGCCTTTCATGGCTATCTGCCTGTTGACAAAGCCGCCCGAATACAACGCATCAAACTGCTCGAACAAAAGGCACGCAAGGATAAGGAGACACAACTATTTATAGAGACGCCTTATCGCAACAATGCGTTGTTGATGGATCTCGTAGAACAGCTTGCGGGAGATACTTTGTTATGCATAGGTGCCGATCTTACGCTAGAAACGGAGCTGTTGCAAACAAAGAAAGTGAAAGAATGGAAGCAAGCACTTCCTGATTTAAATAAACGACCGGCAGTCTTTTTAATTGCCTGATTGATAAGCCGACTGTCCCTCCTCTTGATATTCATCATCCGTATTGATGCGCCACAAATTTTGTGAACGCCCGGACTTAATTTGCGCAGCGGCTAATAATCCCATGAGGATGGAATGGTCTTGGTTATTGTATTTGAAGGCACCATAACGTCCAATGACGAGCAATCCCTCTACGGTATCAAGATACGTTTGCACCGGCTGTAAATGCTGTTGGTAGCCTGTTTCATAGACAGGATAACATTTAGGAACGCGTAATAAAGAAGTATTCAATACACGATGTGTGCTTTTCAAGAGCTGCATTTTTCGCAACTCTTCTTCTGCCAAAGCGCCCATTTTATCGGCATCATACTGCCAGATTTCATCTTGATCAAAACACCAATATTCTAAACAAAGAATCGTACTTGATTTATCGCCATATAGTTCTTTCGACCAATTACGGAAGTTGGTGATGCGTCCGTGTAAGACATCGTCGCTGTGCACATAGATCCAGTTGTCGGGAAATAAATCAACAGCATCTACTTCAACATAGACTAAAATAGTATTTCTAAAATAGAGTGCTTGGGCGTGCGACTGAATCGCTGCCGGAGCTTGTAATCCTTTTACCAGATGCGTGAGTGGCATAGTAGAGATTACCATATCGGCTTCGTGCAAGATGCCTTCACGATCTCTTACGCCAATCACTTTACCACTTTCATTTTGCTCGACCGCGCGGATTTGCTGACGGAGACGGAGTTCACCACCATCCTGTACCAACTTATTTGCAATGCGCTGATATAGCTCACCAGAACCCTTTTTAGGATAGGCAAACTGATCTACTAAAGTTTTGTGTTTATTCCCTGTATTTCCCAGAAGAGCGCTTTTCAAGGCTTCCCATAAGGACAATTTCTTGATACGCTGTGCAGCCCATTCCGCATCGATCTTAGCGCAAGGGATGCCCCACAACTTCTCCGAATAGTTTTTGAAAAAAATGGAAAAGAGCTTCCTTCCGAATTTATTCACCACCCATTCTTCAAAAGTGCTAGGATTGTTGATCGGACGTAAACATTGTTGCACATAGCTCCACAAAATATGTAATACCGTGCTGAAAGGCAGGTTGCTCAGGGCGTTCGCAGCTTGTAAGGGGTAAAAGAAAAAACGCTTGCGGTAGAAAATACGTGTTAGGCGATTAACCGTCGTATAATCGTCTCCGATAAACGATTTAAAATAATTATTGATACGTGGATCATTACTAAAAAAGCGATGCGGACCGCAATCTACCGTTTGTCCCCACAACTCGAAAGAGCGCGCTAAGCCACCTACATGGTCGGTGCTTTCGAAAAGCGTTACTTGGTAGCCGGCAGCTTGCAGCTGTTCGGCAGCCGTGAGTCCGGCCGGACCCGCACCAATAACGATGATCTTTTTACGCATTACTTATCGATGTACAATTCAAATGCTCCGTCATTCAAGCCCTCTTTAAACAGCTGATCATGCGTAGCTTTTATCATTTCTACTTTACGTTGATTGACAATCAACTTATAGATATCTTCTTTCACCACACCGAGTGGCGACAAAGCACCGCGCACCATATAATCTTTCACGTTGAGCAGATAAACAAAATTAGAATCTTGATATTCTGAAATGCCTTTGCTACGGGCCGCGCTGATATAGGAAGGAGGAATAATATTCCCGATTTCATCTACTACATACCATACGCTATCGTTCAAAGCAAACTGTTGCGCATTAGCCTTACACATCTGATAAAGAGCCGCAGGTGAAGTTTGGCTCGTTGTGAAGGCTGCGCGTAGTTCTTTTAAGCCTGGAGCCTTTGCTTTGATTTTAATATAATTCAACTTTACGATATCGAATTTTAAATCGAAGTTGGCTTGATGCTTTTTATAATAATCGCTGATCTGGCCGATAGAAACGGTGGTGTCGAGCTTCTGGCGGATGAGTTCGTTTTCGTAGGCGTAGATTAATAAGCTCTCTTGATAGTCTTTTACTTTCTTCTCGAGCTCCGCTTTATCTACTTCTACATTTTCATTTGCCTTTTCGACGAGCAGACGACGACGGACCCAATCTTCTACATAGTTGCGTACTATCATAGCGGAGTCGGCGTCGCTCATTCCCGGCATCACTACATTCTTTAAATCAGAAGGATATAGATATTGCGAACCTACCTTTGCTAAAGGCTTTTCACCATCCTTTTCAGAAGAGCAAGCGACTAAAATCGACAATAAAAAACCAACAACTAATAAATAATATTTATTCATTTTACAAGAAGTTTAGGCATTTAAAAGTTCCATTACATCTTCACGAGTCAACTTCTTCATCCATCCTTGATCACCAGAAATCAATTCCGTTACCAATGATTTCTTTTGTTCTTGCAATTGTAACATCTTCTCTTCAATTGAATCTTTACAAATCAATTTATAAGCGAAGATTTGTTTCGTTTGTCCGATACGATGCGTACGATCGATTGCTTGTTGCTCGACAGCAGGGTTCCACCATGGATCGATAATGTAGACGTAATCTGCAGCGGTAAGATTCAAACCAGTACCTCCCGCTTTCAAGCTGATCAAGAACACTTTAATACTTTCATCTTCTTGGAAGCTATCCACTTTTCCTTTACGATCGACGGTATCACCGGTGATCTTCACATGACTGATAGACTTTGCATTCAACTTCTCTTCTACCAATTTCAACATCGATGTAAAGAAGGAGAATACGAGTACCTTATGACCTTCGTTCACTAAGGCTTCTAGCTGTTCTAACAAGACGTTCATCTTCACACCATCCACTAAATGTTGATCTTGTAAGTCATCGGCTAATAAGCGTGGGCTATTACATATCTGACGTAATTTGGTGAAGGCTTGCAGGATGTGTAAGCTACTTGCAGCGACGCCTTGTTCTTTCATCATCTCATCTAATTCCTTACGGACGCGCATTTGGTAGTTGCGATATACTTTACGTTGTTCCTCGTCCATCTCGCAATAAACGACCGTTTCAGACTTCTCTGGCAATTCTTTTGCGACTTGATTTTTCTTACGGTTAAGAACAAAAGGATAGATTAATTTACGGAGACGTACTAAAGCTTCTTCATCGAGTTCGCGATCAATTTGCGCGGCATATTGCCAACGGAAAGCCTCTAAGCTGCCGAGCATTCCCGGGTTGAGGAAGTCGAACTGCGAGAACAAATCGAAGACACTATTTTCTACCGGAGTACCCGTCATCACCAAACGATTCTTCGCACGTAAGAGCTTCATTGCTTTGCTCGTTTGCGCTAAAGGATTTTTGATAGCCTGACTTTCATCGAGGATGACATAATCAAATTCGAAGTCGCGGAAGAAGGAAACATCTCGGCGGAGCACGCCATAGCTCGTGATAACGATATTATAATCAGAGAAGTGATCTACTTCACGCTTACGTGTCAAACCACTATGTACCAGGTATTTCATGTCTGGTGCAAACTTTCCGATTTCATTTTCCCAGTTGAATAATAGAGAAGTTGGTACCACTACTAAAGCAGTAAACGAATCGCTATTATTCACTTTATGTTGCAAGAAGGTAAGCATCTGTAAGGTCTTACCCAATCCCATATCATCCGCCAAACAGCCTCCCCATCCATACTCATCCAAGAAACAAAGCCATTCAAAACCTGTTACTTGATAATTACGCAAGTTCGCTTTGATATTTTTCGGTGGCTTCACACTCGGCAATCCATCGAACTGATGTAGACGACGGATCTTATCATGTAACTGCAGTAAGGGTTCGTTATTATCGATTTCATTATACAATTCATCAATCATCGTGACATGGAATTGATTCAATTGCAAACGATCTTTTTTCACATGCCCCGACAAGAAGAGGGTCTTATATTTCTCCAACCATTCTTCTGGAAGAAGTCCGATAGATCCGTCTCCGAGACGCACGTAGGTCTGGCGATTCAAGATTGCGTTACGAAGATCTAATAGCTTTAACTCTTGATCTCCGAACGTAACTTTCACTTGCAAATCGAACCAGTCGATTCCCGTTCCAGCACTCAAGCGCATACTTGGTGCATGGGTATTGTAGTTATAGCGTTTAAGTTGCTTTTGCCCTAGAACAGCGATGCCACGCTCGTTCCACTGACGAATTGCATGTAAGAGCCATCCGTTTTTCATCACCTCTTCTTCACGCAAATGGAAACAAGCTTCCCAGCCTTGGTCGGCGAAATCAGGATGTAACTGACGGAGCCAGTCGATAAATTCATTTTCAACGGCTTTGTCGCGCATCAAGACTGTATCTTGTGTTTTGCCTGGAATGCGGATAGATTGGGCATCGGAGAATGGAACTTCGATACGATTCTTTCCATATTTATAATCGAAGGCTGGGATGAGTAGAAGACGCGTTGATTGTTCTTTCAAATAAATCCTGCATTCTACTGTATCTACTTCTTCCCATACTTCTTGACGGAAGCTGATGCCACTCTTATTGATGATTTGCGCTTGCTCAGAATACGGTGCGATAAAAATATCATACGCATCTTGTGCAGCACCTCTAAACCATTTCAATTTAGGCTGACGCATGATTTGTTGTGTCAACACTTGCAGTCCTGCAGGTATCGGGAAGATATCTTCATCAACCATGAGGAAGAATGGAGAAAGCAATACACCTCCACTGAGTAATTGTGCATCTTTTAAGAATTGCACTTCAGCATACAAGAACTGTTCATCGGCTGTTAATTCGATGCGCACTTCTACAGACTGCTTAGAAAGGCGAATCGGCACTAGTCCGGTTTCATCTAAGCGATAGTTAGGCTCGGCGATCAGTGCTCCGAAGATGGAGGCTAGATCGCGTTGCATGGCTTCGAGAATGAACGGTGCACGCTCGACAGCATAAGGATTTAACTTAATATTATTTTGCTCTGCTAGATTCAAATAATAGCTCGGGCGTTTTTCTGAAAACACAATATCCAATTGCTGAATCAACGCAGCTTGTTTGGCTGTGAGTGGAAAGGCCTTGCCGTTCTCTTCTAGAAAGTCTTTTATCGATTGCGTCTTGCGGGAGAGGGTTCCGTTTTTAAGTGGTTTGGTAACGACAGCGGAGATTTGTAAGGGCAATCGATTGCTATCCCCTGTGATATATTCTTCCCACTTATAAATCAGTTGATGTGGGGTTGCTTCGTCTTCGTTAGGCAATGCGAGTGGCAAGACATCTACAGAACGCTTTTCAGCACGCCATTGCGACCAGGTATCTTTATTACCGATCATCAATGATTTATCGTGGATATCGGCATAGACTTGTAAGCCTGCGATAGCAAGGTTAGCTACTGTATCGAAGTCGGCGTCTTCCGGAATGAATAATGATTTTTTAAATGCATTTTTCATTTTCTCAGGCTGTAGCAATAAAGAGAGCAATTTGTTTTCTTCTTTGGCTAAAAGCAAGAGGACAGCCTTTTGGTGTTTACACGGTAGTGCAGGACTACAGGTACCGCGATGTACGGTGAGTGATTTCTTGTCGGAGGAGCTCACGCTCACTTGACATTCATGACCGGCGCCGAAGGTACGGTAGAATTGAAATTCTAAGTTATGATCTTCTATGATGATGGCACGACAGTGTTTGTCGGACGTAAGGTTGCTCAGTTCCCATGGACTCAATCCCAATTTGAGGTTAGGGATATTGGTCGTTTTGAGTTGTGCGGCTGCGAGGCGGATATCTGGACTAGAGCCGATGGGATGTGGGCGTTCGGATTCACCAGGTGCGGCCACGAGGGTGGTCATGATTTGTTCTTCCCAGTTCCTATGTTGTTGTAGATAGAGTGCTGCCGCAATGGTATGTTCGCATTTTAGATTCGCGAGATAGGCGGAGCAGGTACAGTCTGCAATTTGTTTAACGTTGACGTTATCATGATAATAGACGTGCACGCGGAAAGGGCGATTGTCTTGCGTGATGCGCAAGGAAACCGTTTTATCTTCTGCTTGATGCCCGAGGAGGGTCACCAATTTTTGATTGACGAGGCGCGATCCTTTACCAAGAAGAATGGTATCGATGGATGCGAGGTATTGTTGTAGTAGACGCTGCATAAAGGTGTAAAGACCAAATTACAAGGTACGAATTAATAATTAAGGATTAAAAATTAAAGATTAAAAATTCGCGAAGACGCAATTGAAATTCAACCTCCGTCAAGGTTCGTCCCGAACATTCGGGACTCACGAACCTGAATATGAATAACATTTAATGAAAACACCCTGCCTGTCCCGAATATTCGAGATGAAAAATAAAAAATTCGCGAAGAAGCAATCGAAATTCAACTTTTGAAAAACGCTGTGGTTTGTGTCCTCACGAACCACAAACGATGAATAATGAAAAGGGAAAGATTAAATTAAAAATGAAG
>JAPJNH010000017.1 GCA_026461075.1 Chitinophagales bacterium | reverse complement strand
TTGGATGGCGTTATGCAACTAACGGAGTTGAAGCAAGTGAGTGAATTGTCGAATGTGAAAGCTTCATTGGAACGTGGTTTGCATCCTGATTGTAAAGATTTGATTGAGAATTGGGAGAAACGCGTTGCTCAATATGCAGGTGATTTCTATGAATACAAAGTGCGCGATAAAGTCATTCGTCAGCCGCTAACCAGTGTTTCTTTATCAGGAACGAAAGTGAAGAAAGTGGTATTGCCGAAGTATAAAGATTGGGGTGATATTCTACGTTGGCAGTTGCAAGAAAACGTGCCAGGTGAATTCCCTTATACTGCTGGTGTGTTTGAATTGAAACGTCAAGGAGAAGATCCAACGCGTATGTTTGCTGGAGAAGGCGGACCAGAGCGTACAAATAAACGTTTCCATTACGTGAGCTTGGGACAGCCTGCGAAGCGCTTGAGTACGGCCTTTGACAGTGTTACTTTGTATGGTGAAGACCCTGCCGTTCGTCCGGATATCTATGGTAAAATTGGAAACAGTGGTGTGAGCATCGCTACGGTTGATGATGCGAAAAAATTATATAGCGGTTTTGATTTATGTGATCCGAAGACATCTGTGAGTATGACTATCAATGGTCCGGCTCCGATGATGTTAGCTTTCTTCATGAATGCTGCTATTGATCAAGAGTGTGAGAAATACATCAAAGAAAATGGGATTAAAATAGATAATACTGGAATGCCTGTATACAACGGCGCCTTACCGGAAGGAAATGATGGTTTAGGATTGTTGTTATTAGGTCGTAGTGGTGGAGATGTATTGCCGGCAGATGTCTATGAAACGCTTCGTGCAAAGGCTTTACAGTCGGTACGTGGTACGGTGCAAGCGGATATTTTAAAGGAAGATCAAGCACAGAACACGTGTATATTCTCAACGGAGTTTGCCTTGAAATTGATGGGGGACGTGCAAGAATATTTCATTCAAGAAAAGGTACGTAACTTCTATAGTGTGAGTATCAGTGGTTACCATATTGCAGAGGCGGGTGCGAATCCGATTACGCAGTTGGCATTCACTTTGGCGAATGGATTCACGTATGTAGAATACTATTTAAGTCGTGGAATGAATATCGATGATTTCGCGCCGAATTTATCGTTCTTCTTCAGCAATGGAATGGATCCTGAATATTCGGTGATTGGTCGTGTAGCGCGTAGAATATGGGCTAAGGCGATGAAGTATAAGTATAAAGGGAATGATCGTTCGCAGAAGTTGAAGTATCATATTCAAACGAGTGGAAGAAGTTTACATGCACAGGAAATCGATTTCAACGATATCCGTACGACATTGCAAGCCTTGTACGCGATTTATGATAACTGTAATAGTTTGCATACGAATGCGTATGATGAGGCGATTACTACGCCTACGGAAGAGAGTGTTCGTCGTGCGATGGCGATTCAGTTGATCATCAATCGTGAGTTAGGAACGGCAAAGAATGAAAATCCGAATCAAGGAAGCTTCATGATTGAAGAGATGACTGATTTGGTGGAAGAGGCGGTATTGGCGGAGTTTAATCGTATCACGGAGCGCGGAGGTGTGCTAGGTGCGATGGAGCGTATGTACCAACGTAATAAGATTCAAGAGGAGAGTTTGTTCTACGAACATCAAAAGCATACAGGTGAATATCCTATCATTGGGGTGAATACCTTCTTGAATAGTAAAGGTTCTCCAACGGTTATTCCTGCAGAGGTAATTCGTAGTACAGAGGAGGAGAAGCAGTTTCAAATTAATAGTGTACAAGCCTTCCAGCAACGTCATTCTGACAAGACAGCAGCTTCATTGGCTCGCTTAAAAGAAGTGGCACGTGCGAATGGCAACTTGTTCGCTGAATTGATGGAAGCCGTAAAATATTGTTCGCTGGGGCAGATCACCAATGCTTTGTATGAAGTGGGTGGTCAGTACAGAAGAAACATGTAAGGATTACGGGATTGCAGTACTAAAATACGATAGATTACGTATGTTCCAGGGCCCCTTGAGGTGCTACATTTGGAACAGAGGTTAATCAAAAAACATTTGTTTTAAGTCCCGCTGGTTCGTGGTTGTCCAGCGGGATTTTTTATTTAGTCAGATGACGATGTAAATACCAGTTGCTCAAAATCCCTAATAAAATCATAGCACCAAGAATTAAAAGCGCTAAGAAGTAGGAAAGGCTAAAGAAAAGCACGCTACTGAATAGGATATAGTATAGAAT
>JAPJNH010000151.1 GCA_026461075.1 Chitinophagales bacterium | reverse complement strand
CAGAATGAAATCGAAATTACTCGTATTACTTTTTATCCTATTAGGAGGAATGAGTACCGCTGCATGGGCACAGGAAGAACCTGAAACAGAGGATCCTGTAACGCCTGTCCTTTCTAAAAAGGAGCAAAAGAAAATGCAGAAAGATGCTGCAAACCAAGGGACTACTGTCACTACGACCACTACTGTATCTCCAGCGCCTGCTACTAAAACTACTGTAGTAACATCGAAGCAAACAGCACCTGCTCCAAGCGTGGCAAACCCTGTTACGAGCATTACTTCTAGTCTAAATATTGGAGAAAGTAAAACAAATAAGAGTTCTAATCCACGTACGCAATATTCTTTGGATTCAAACGCACAAGGTAACTTGAATTTATATCGACCAGTATTTGACACAAACTGGATAACGCCAAGTAATCGTGAACAAGCAAGAGCTTATATTTACGGTTTAAACCCATATCCTGCTAAGCCTCGTAATATGTTTGAAGCGAGTATAGGTGTCGGGGTTCCTTACTTATCTGGTGATATCGGCTATCAATATTATTTACTTAATCAAAAAGGAACTACCTATGGCGTGAACCTTGGTCTTCGCAAATCATTAGGTTATATCTTTTCTTTAAAAGGCTCATTGACTTTCGGTCGTGTTTATGGTATTGGTTGGAAAGGATATACCGCCATTATTAATAACCCTTCCTTAAGCGGTTTCTACGATCCTAACGTGAATTATTTCAACCAAATTCACAACAGTAACCCTATTTCTCTAAACTACCGCATGACCTATACAGAAGGTAGTTTGAACGGAATTATCAACCTAAACAATATCCGCTTCCACAGAGAACGTAATATCGTTTCTTATTATGCGCTTTTAGGTGTTTCTGGGTTGTACTATAATACTAGAACCAACCAGTTAGATGAAAATGGACAAATGTATGATTATGCTCCAGTGTATGAATCATCTCAAAACACTTCATCACAAACGATCCTACGCAAGAATAAACTAAACATACTAGAATCCATTTGGGATAATACCTATGAAACTCAAGCAGAACAGGACAATGTGTTTAGAAAGAAAGGTATCTACAGATACCGTTTGGATTTAGGTTTCAATGCGGGAGGTGGTGCATCTTTACGTATTAACCGTCGTATTAGTGTTGGTGTTGAAACACGCTTTACAATTGTGGATGATGATTTGATGGACGGTCACCGTTGGTCAGAACACCCAGTAAACGACCCTACCTTCACTCCTTCGCGCGATCTATTAAATTATACAAGCGTGAACTTAAACTATTCAATTGGTAAAGACGCTTCAGAGCCGTTATGGTGGTTGAATCCAATCGACCTTCCTATGGTTGAAATGAATGAAACAAAGAATAAGTTGGCTAAAATTCCTGAATTCACGGATAGTGACGATGATGGAATTATTGATGTTTTAGATCGTGAGCCGAATACTCCAGAAGGATGTCCGGTAGACACACATGGTGTTCAAATTGACAGCGATAAGGATGGTATTCCTGATTGTAAGGATAAAGAGCCATTCTCTATTCCTGGCGCTCGTGTAGATGCGGATGGTGTTGCGACTAACAAAACGCCTGAGTTAAACCAAGATTCTTTGGTACAATTAGTAAAGAATATCATCGCTTCTGAAGGCGGCGGTTCTGGTACCGGAGGAATTGGTGGCGGAAGCTTCCCTGGTTGGTATTTACCGATGATCCACTTTGATTTGGATAAGGACTTTGTAAAGCCTGACTATTACCCTGATTTATACCATATTGCACAAGTAATGCGTATCTATCCTAATATGCGTATTTTCATCGATGGTCATACAGATATTCGTAACAGCAATACTTATAACGAAGATTTGTCTCGTCGCCGTGCAATCAACGTACGTAATTTCTTAATCAAGAATTACGGTATTGATGAAAGTCGTTTATTATTGCGTTACATGGGTGAATCACAAAACCTAGTAAAAGATCTTCCGGATCGTTTTGATGCGCACTATGAGCGCGAACAATACATGAATCGTCGTGTTGAGTTCACTATCGATCTAGAGTCATTAAAAGACTAATTATAAAATAAAAAAAGCGGACCAATTGGTTCGCTTTTTTTATTTTCACAGAAGCATGATTAGTCGATCGGTCATACTACATATTCCTTCTTGGTTTCCTACTGATGAAGATCCATTTGCTGGAGACTTCATTCAAAGGCACATGCAAGCTATTCAAGGAATTCAACCTATTCTATCGGTTCAATTTACAAAATCGAATACGGTTAGCAACATTCAAATCATGCTGAATGCAGAGGCAGAAGTTCCATACATCGAGGTGCTAATACCGAAAAAAACGACACTCCCCTTCCTTCAAAAATGGATTGCTCAAAGACAGCAGACAAAATCAATTAAGGCTTTAGTTGCGTTTTTAAGATTGAAGGACATCAAAGTGCTAGCGATCCATTCACATGTCTTACACCCTGCAGCAAATATTGCAAGGACTTTAAAAAAGCGATTAAATTGCCCTTGGGTGCACACCGAACATTGGTCGGCCTTAACTAAAGAAAACGGAGAATTCGAACGAAAATCAGGTGTTTTTAGGCGCTTTTACAAGTCGATAACCAAAGAAGTGAATGCGTTTACATTTGTATCGAACTATTTACAAAAATCCTTTAATACGCACTTTTCGAGTGAAGCACCTCAATACATTATCAGCAATAGTGTAAACACTTCCCTATTTCATCTAAAACCAAAGCAATCCAAAGAAAAGCCATTTCGCTTTTTACACGTATCCTCTTTGGGCGAAGCGAAACAGGCGGAGGCAATTATTGAAGCCTTTGAACGTATTAACGACAAAGATGCAGAACTTTGGATCGTAGGTGGATCTGAGAAAAAGAACTTCGAACTTCGTAAAAAACATCCCAAAGAAACATTGCAATTTTTACCCTCACAAGCCTATGAGGATATTGCCTTATTAATGCAAGATGCGGATGTACTAGTTT
>JAPJNH010000150.1 GCA_026461075.1 Chitinophagales bacterium | reverse complement strand
GGCAATAAATTAGCGGGAATTTTATCCAAGTCAATAACTGCCTCGAACTCAACTGTGTGTGGAACTTTCATTAGATTAGACATAACTTACCTTTCGTTGTTGGAATAAGAGTATTTTAGCATAGGGCACTGACATTACCTAATCCATTCTCGGCGTGTCGGAGCTTTGTGATATTTCTCACATTTTCCAGGGGTTGTGGATAAATGCCGTAACCCTGTGGATAACCGCCCACAAATATGTGGGCAGCGTCCCCTTTTTGTCAAGTGGACACGCCGTAGGTTACCTAGTCTATTTATTTTCCCAACGATAAGGTAGATCATCATTGCCATCATGGTCGATATCTATCTTAGAGCTCTTTAGCATGTACACCGCTAACACAATTGGTGAACATAAGAATCCAATCAATAAAATTCCGATAAAAGATCCAATTAGGTCCGTCATTTATTTTTTACTCGCAGAAAATCTAATATCCGCTTTACCATAAACACACAAGCCACAAGATACACAAGCGGAACCAGCATTGCTAATTAGTGGAATGCTTTTCATATTCTCAGGACACTTAGCGCCAGGCTTGCCAGTCAATTCTTTCATTGTGTCTTCGGTTGAAGCGAATGTCTTCCCTAGATAAGCAAGGCGGACTTTAGAATTAGTTTTCAAATCGAATGCTATTTCTTTATTTTCATCGTCGGTGGAATAGTAAAGAGATAGATTAGGAACATCCTTTAGAATAAGCGCTGCAGACTTTACACGTGTGTAAACCCAAAATTGAATATCGGAATTCTTTTCGATAACAGTCTTCCAGGCATAGGTATAAGTATCATTGAAGAAATCTCCGTCCCAGTGGATACGGAATAACTTAGGGGCGTCTTTCTTATTACAATCAGCAACAAAATCAATAATCATTTCATCTAACAAGGCCACCATTGTGTCATTGTCTGCATTGCGTAACAATTCCCAATTGTGTAACAGATTAGTTTTTACTCCCTTGAAGAGTTTTTCCAATTTACCTGCATAGCAAACAGTCTCACAGATAGACGTTGCACCAGGACAAGAAAAATCTTTTCCTGCAGGTAGGCCGAACGTGTTCGCAATTGCGGCTTGCTTTCCATTT
>JAPJNH010000149.1 GCA_026461075.1 Chitinophagales bacterium | reverse complement strand
TTATTTAATTTTAATATAATGCAAATTAAATCATTTGGTTAATTTTTTGTTGTTGATTAGAAGCAGTATAGCCAATAGACAAATAGTGCTACAACATTTTATTATTTAACATGAATCGATATTTCTTCCTTTTGCCACTATTGCTATTATGTTCTATAACCGCCTATTGCCAATCCCAAAGACTTCAACTAATTGAGGAATTTGGAAATGAAAGTTTATTTGAAAGTGCCACTGAAGAACCAACTTTTGACGCATTCCTGTTACAAAACACTGCTTCGGCTATTGCTTTAAAATACAAAATATCTTATAACAGTTCCAGTCTGTTTCAAGGTCATATAGCCAATAAATCCGGTGCTGGAAATCGAAGAGAAAACTATTATAAACTCAATAATATAAAAGGACCTTATGGATTGCAAGATGGCAAAGCTTTTTTACAACCAGGTAATACGGATACAGGTAAACTCTATAACTTAACACAGCCACAGATCAATAATCGTAGCACTTCGTTATCTCCATTTACTTTAAATATCAACCATGCTTTCAATAATACATTTGATAGTGTCAATGTTACGGTTATTGTTCAGTGTACACAAAATTACATAGCTCACGATAGTACAATTGGTGAGATAAAATTTAGATTGTGTTTGGCTGAAAAAGAAATCCACCTTAAAAATCCAACAGGTGATAACGGTATAAAAGATTATTTTAATCTAGCTTGGGATTATTTTCCAGTTTACTGGAATCATGGAATTACGCTAAATAGAATATGGAACATAGGGCAAACCGACACTCTGCATTACAAGATTCGTCTCAATGTGTCCCCAAGTATTTATATTTATGATTACTCTCAACTGTCTTTTGTTGGGTTTATCCAAGATGATGGCTATGCAGGTAATAAAAATTCTTATTCAGTATTACAAGCAGCATACAGCCCTCCGATTCCAGTTCCTAATAACTTAACCGATGTTGGAATTGAAAATGTGAACACCATTCCAACAGGCTATTGTGCTGATTCCATTACCCCTATTTATAAAATAACCAATTATACACAGCCTGCCATTACTTCCTTGCAAATACTTTGTTCAACCAACTATTGGACTAACTATATGACACAGAACTGGAATGGATTTTTATTAAAAGACTCTTCAATCGTAATCAGTTTTCCCAAAATTGGTTTATTAGGTGGCTTTGATACTTTAGTTGGAAGAATTTTTCAAGTGAATGGTCATACCGTTGGTAACTCACAGTGGTCCTATGCAAATAAATACGATTATAACTCAGCCAACAATATATCAAATACACAATCCGCTATTTATTATCATTTAGTAGATACAAATAATGTGTATCATTCCATTCATGCAGGTTTTGAAAACTATGTTGGGACAGAAACCTTTTTTATTAAGCCCTTTTTTGAAGGACTTTTTATCATAAAGAAAAATCTTAACACCTACTGGAATTCGCCATTTGAATTAGGCGCTTATTCAAAGTCTTCTTATTCCGTTGTTTGGCTTTTTCCTGAATATGCAAATTATAATCAAGCAGGTTCCCATTCTTTGCTATTAACCAAAGTAGTTGATTTAACAGGTAAAACTAATGTTGGACTTACGTTTGACTTTGCATATGCTAAAAAAGATTCATTTTCTCACGACACCCTGAATGTACAAGTAAGTACAGATTGTGGTGACCATTGGCAATCAATTTGGTTAAAATCTGGATCAGCCTTAGCTACCGCCGCAGACGATACAACTGCTTATTTTTATCCTGATAGTGCAGAATGGCAAAGAGCCTATATAAACCTTCATAGTTTAGATAACACGAATGGAGTGATGTTAAAATTTGAAGGAATAGAAGGTGGTGGAAATATACTTTATCTTGATAATATTAATTTTGATTCAAACGAGGGGACGTTAGCCGAGGAAGTAGTTTCTGAAAAAAATATTCTTAGTCTTTACCCCAATCCGTCCTCCGATTTTGTGTCATTGCGTCTTAGTTCTTTAGCAACAATAAAATCAGTTGAAATTTATAATGTGGTAGGTTCTTTGGTGTACAAGCAGCTTAGTAATATCCCAACTATTGATATAAGCGCATTGACAAATGGCCTATATTATGTAAAAGTGATAGATAGTAATGGTAATGCGCTTACAAGTAAATTTACGAAGCTATAAATTTTATTCTGCTGTCATATCCTGAAAAAGCGACAATCAATTTAACCCTTTTTTGCAAACAGCCTTCTATAAAGCCATACAAGGCCGAATAATACAAGGCCATAGATTATACTAATGACTATAGACATTACGAACATTTGGAATTTAAATCCTTTTTCAGTCACAGCCTTAAGTAACAAATCTGGACGATGCTTTAGGTAGCTCGACCAAAACAAATTGTGAATGACCAACATCGCCATTCCTTGACAAATCCCCATCCAGAGGCTATAAAGAAAAGGACGGTCATTATTTAATTTGATTTGTGCATAGGCACTTAATAGAATGGCAGGCAACCAAAGTAATCCCTCCGTTTGAGTCGTGAAATGATTGACGGTGGCCATTCCTACCAAAGCACCAATTAATAAACTAAGGATACTAAGTGTTCTAAAATAGGTTTTGTTTTCTACCATTTTGAAAGTCGGTTTTGAAGATAAGCATCTAATAAAGTTAACGCTAAATGCGCCTCTACAATTGGCACTGCACGTGGTACCGGACAAGCATCATGTCGGCCTTCGATTGTTTTTTCAATCAATTGATTGTCTTTATTGAGCATTTGTTGTGGCGTACGAATGCTTGAAATCGGCTTGAATGCGACTTTTCCATAGATAGGCATTCCATTACTGATGCCGCCTTGCAAGCCACCAGAGTAATTGCTCGCGGTACGTGCTTGCGTTTCGTCAATAGCTGTAAAAACATCATTGTGCGCGGAGCCTTTCATACTAGTTCCAGCGAATCCACTCCCAAATTCAAAACCGTGAACCGCATTAATAGAGCTCATCGCATGCGCTAGCTGTGCCGATAATTTATTAGCGAGTGGCGCACCTAATCCGGCCGGCATTCCGCAGGCGTAAAATGAAATTTCGCCACCGATCGTGTCTCCATTCTGTGCAATTTCTTCGATACAGTTTTGCATCGATTGTTGCGCAGACTCATTCGGACAAGGAATTTTAGCACTTTGCCAATTAGTATTTGCTAAATGTGCTAATGCAGTTTTTTCGTCTGTCGTCCATTCAATCGGCGTTTCCCAACGCGTATTGCCAATAGCCGAGATATAGGCGTAGCAATGAATATTTTTACTAGCAAGTAATTGTTTGGCAATGGCACCAGCAGCGACGAGGGGCGCCGTTAGGCGAGCCGAGGAGCGTCCGCCACCAGATTGCTCCCGCAAGCCGTATTTCGCTTCATAGGTGAAGTCGGCATGACTAGGACGAAAGACCTCCTTAATGGAGTTATAATCTTGTGAACGGGTATCGCGGTTGCGGATAATAAAAGCGATCGGACTGCCGATAGTCATTCCGTTTGATAAACCTGAAAGTATCTCAATCTGATCTGCTTCATTGCGCGCTGTTCCCAAAGCATTCCCTCCAGGACGGCGTCTGTCGAGCATTTCTTGAATGGCTTCGCTATTCAATTCAAAGCCTGCAGGACAGCCATCAATGACTGCACCAATGGCCGGACCGTGTGATTCTCCAAAAACCGTAACACGAAATAATTGACCGAAGCTATTCATCCTTCAAAGGTAAGGTTTTTATTAGCTTCTTGCTTCCTTAGCCTGCAAGCTTTGTGCGCATGGTTTTTTGCTTTTTTAGTCCGTTTGCGTCGTTTTTTGCCGTATTTTTGTAGCTTAGAGCAGCAAGTGAAAAAAATATTCGATAAAAAACAATTTTGGGTTCAACTCAAGCATAAATATCGCTTGATGATTGTCGACGATCAAACGTACGAGGAGCGTATTTCTCTGCGTTTGTCATTGCTCAATTTGTTTATTGTGATGAGCTCCTTAACGGTTCTCCTCGTTACATTAACTGTTTTATTGGTGGTTTTCACTCCCTTAAAGGAATATATCCCAGGATATGGAGAAGGAGGTGCTCGACAGCAAGTAGTGGAGTTGGTTGAACGTGCAGATTCCTTACAAGAAATGGTTGATGCGCATAATCACTACATCGAAAATCTGAATAAAATCCTCAACGATAAAGTAAGTACTGAGTTGCCGGATGCCCCATCTAAAACGGATGTCAAGAATTTTGATACCATCCGTCTTGGTAGTAAGTCGGAGGCGGAAATGGAGCTCCGTAAGCAAGTGGAAACGCAGGATAAATTTTCAGTTAGCAAAGGAGCGCGCGACGTGAAGCATGTTGGGAGCATTAATGATTTTTACTTTTTCTGTCCCGTTAAAGGAACGATCACCAACTTGTTCAATCCGGTGGCAAATCATTTTGGTGTAGACGTAGTTTGTGCCAAAGACGAGGCTATTAAGGCTGTTTTGGCGGGTAAAGTGATTTTTGCCGATTGGACCTTGGAGACAGGGTACACTATCAGCATTCAGCACGGTAGCAACCTGATTTCGACTTATAAACATTGCTCTATTTTGTTTAAAAAAGTTGGTAATTTTGTCACTGCCGGCGAAGTAATAGGCGTCGTAGGTAATACAGGTGAATTAACGAATGGCCCTCATCTGCATTTGGAATTGTGGTATAACGGAATAGCGGTCAACCCGAAAGCATTTATAAATTTCAATTAAAATAAATTATCATGTCTGTATTCGAATCTAAATCAAAAGTTACAACGGTAATGCCAACGGCAATTAACCAAGGTACACGTATCGAAGGTGATATGACGAGTGATGGAGATATTCGTTTAGATGGATACATGTCAGGTAATATGCAGTCGAAAGCGAAAGTGGTAATCGGTGCCGCTGGTTCTATCGATGGAAATATCGCTTGTTACAGCGCCGATATTTCTGGTCAGGTTACCGGCAATATCGAAGCGAAAGATATTTTATTTTTAAAGTCATCTGCTGTCGTTAACGGCAATATCAGTGTAGGAAAATTAGTAATTGAAAGCGGTGCAAAATTCAATGGTAATTGTACCATGACAGCACATACTGTTTCATTAAATGCCACTAGTACAAATAGTGCAGCCGACTTAAGTGCGAAACAAAAGAAAGGCGTAGTTTAATTTACTTGGTGATGACGGAACAGCCGCAGCGCATAGTGATTTTTGCAAGTGGGAGAGGCTCGAATGCAGCAGCGATATGCGCTTACTTTCATGCATACGATCATATTCAAGTAGCAGGTATTTTCACCAACAAAGCCGATGCTGGCGTTATTGAAGTAGCAACAAAATTTCGTGTCCCTCACTTTGTCTTCAATCGGGAAGAATGGCGTTCACCTGATTTTAAGATATCCAATTACATTTCAGAAAAAGTCGACCTAATTGTGCTTGCTGGATTTTTGTGGCAAGTACCTGTTTCATTCCTTGAAAATCATTCAGCCCCTGTTATAAATATTCATCCAAGTTTGCTGCCGAAGTACGGTGGTAAAGGGATGTTCGGGATGCACGTGCACGAAGCAGTGAAGGCTGCAGGAGAACTGGAGACTGGTATCACCATTCATAAAGTAACTGCCAATTATGATGAAGGGCCTGTTTTGTTCCAAGCGAAGTGTAGCATCGATCCCAATGACGAGGTAGATACTATCCGCAAGAAAGTACAAGGACTAGAATATATTCACTTCCCTAAAGTGATTGAATTTTTATTGACTGCCTTAAAGGTGGTTTAAAATTACCCACTCTTTTTTTACATGTCATCCATGGAAGGACCTCCTTCCATGCGACCTCTGCTAGGGCGTTTTCCTGCCATTTCATTGGACATTGCTCCGAAACGATAAATTGCAGTAAGCATTACGATCCCTCTATCACGACGACGAATCGAATGTTGCTTGAAGTTTGGTCCGGACGTTGTCATGTCCATACGCATCTGACTCAAAGCATCCATCACACTCAAAGTCAGGTTAAGACGGTTTTTGAATAAGTCATTTTTCCATCCTCCCGAAATAACCAGTGTGGATGCAAACTTTCCTTGTGCGATTACCATCGGCGCTTGATAGTTAATAGAAGCTTGCAAGGCACTGAACTTCGTTATTCTATAATTCGTATTAAATCTACCCGACCAAGAAAGGAAATTGTTTTGTAAATCCGCTTCGATATTGGCAGCGTTAATTTTTGATTCATAAACATTCAGGTTCAACATCGCATCCCATTTCTTGCTGAAGGTCATATTGCCTGTTGCCTCTAATCCATAGTTATCGCTAGAATAGGCATTCAAGAAAGAAATTAAGGACGTTCCATCCGGTAAAACTGAACGATAACGAATCTGTAAATTATTACTATGACGGTAGTAAAGGCTTGCGTTGATGCTGTATTTTTCTAAGCTTCTTTGATAACCCAACTCAATTGAATGCACTAATTCAGGTTTTAATCCTGGGTTTCCTTGACGTTTGTTTTGAGGGTCGGAGATATCTAAAAATGGGTTTTGGCTTTGCGGATTTGGTCTGTTAATACGACGACTATAGCTCAATTGGATTTGATCTTTTTTGCTTAATGGTTGACGGATAATCGCTGTTGGGAAGAAGTTGAAATAACGATTCTTTTGAAAAAAGCTGTTATTGGTGAGAAATATATCTTGTAGGGTGTATTCACCGCGTAAACCAAGTTGATACGCAAAACTTTTAAAAATACCTGACTTAGTCAAATATGCCGCTGAAATCTGTTCTGTAAAAACAAAATGGTTGCTAATGTCTTGATTAATATAAGCGCCTTCCATCGAAGTACTAGGATATAGTAGCCCAAGATAATCTGCGTCGCTATGACGACGAACAATACGTCCGCCAAGCTCGTATTTACCGAATTCTCCGTTAGGAACAGTATAGTCTACTTGCGCGTTGATCATTTGCACTTGTGCTTTACTTCGGATGCCACTATGTGCGAAAATGCTTAGTAACGAGTCTTCTTGTATATAATCTTGACGGCCATCACGCGACATATTCGAAATGGTTAAATCAGCACTTAACTCTTCTTTAGGCGTTGGGAATTTTTTACGTAGGCTGAAGTTGATATCCCCGTTTTGATTCTTATTGTTCTGGTCGTTGAATCTGAAAATGCTATTGGTATAGATGCTGTCTTCGTTTAGGTAACGATAGACGATGTTCTCTGGTTGGATTTCGTTTTCTAAGTTTAAGTTTACACGCGTTCCGAAAGTGGTGTATTTGTCAAGACTATATTCTGCGCCTGCACCCAATAAATGGTTTTTGTTTTCCGAAGGCATCGATGCAGACTGTAACATATAATAGGTGCTATCAAATTGATTCGTCTCGCGATAGCTAGAACCGCTTCCACGACGATGTTCGTCTTTGCCCATATAACTGCCGTAGAAATTCCATTTTTTATTTCTATAGCTCATGTTTAGTCCGCCCGTATATTTGTCGATGGTACCAGCAGAAGCAGTTACTTGTCCATTAAAACCTTGTAATTTGTTTTTCTTCATCACGATATTGATGATACCAGACATCCCTTCGGCAGCGTATTTAGCGCTTGGATTGGTAATAACTTCAATACTTTCAATCGAGGCAGCTGGGATACTGGAAAGCACACTTTTTTTATCGCTACCTAGAATACTACTTGGTCGACCATCGATAAGAATAGTTACATTTTCATTTCCTCGAAGAGAAATCTTTCCATCGATATCGACATTTACACCGGGCACTTGACGGAGTACGTCGTTGCCCGTACCGCCTGCTGAAACGAGGTTACGGTCGTTATTGAATACGCGTTTGTCAAGGTTTTGCACTAGCATCTGCTTTTCCGCAGTGATTTGTGCCTGACGGAGTTGGTTTTGATTTCTAGTTAGAAGTATGCTATCGAAGTTTTTAGTAGGAGCGTTAGGGAGTAGGAGAAAAGGCTCTGTAGTGCTTACATTATAGCCTACGAAAGAGACTTTAAGAGTCATTTTCCCAACGGGAATCTGCGTGATATTGAAAGCGCCTTTGTCATCACTCACTGCGCCTGCGACGGTTTTGTTTTCACGCACTGAAATAACTTCAATGACTGCATAGGGTAGCAGTTCTTTAGTTTCTTTATCGTAGATCTTTCCTGTAACGGAGCCGATGGCTGGACGAGCACCTTGCGGAGGCATATTGCCTTGCATCTGCTGTGCGAAAGAAATGCTGAATATTGCGCTAAAAACAAGTACTAAAAGGGATATTTTTTTCATAGAAATTAGAGAACTGCAAAGTTCGGAAAAAATACCTTTCCATCGGCTATTTAACGAAATAATTAAAATTAGGAGGACTTTGTTGAAATAAAAATGAATGATTTTGCGTTTACTAACAAATGCACGAGTTAATTCGTGCATTTGTTAGCGAATGAAGCTGTAAATATTGTGCTTAAAACTATTTTCGGTCTGAAATTTTGATTGTGATTTTTAGCGGATTAATTAGGTGTTTTTACAAAATGTAAGTTTATGTTTAACAAGTTTAATTGAATTAGTTTTTTTACAGATACTGAATATTGGAATAAAATTTAATCCTTAAGAATCAAATTTATAAATATGAAAAACAAAGAATTAAAAACATTGGCTGTAGGGACATTGGCCTATGCTAGTTTAAAATCGCTTTCGCCCAAAGTTGATCCCTATACGAGGACCTTTGCTGGAGGTTTGCTTTCGAGTGCTTTGATGCTGTCTGAGAATCCTCAGCATCGTTTTTTGGGTGTTGCAGCAGGGATAGCCTCTCTTCTACAAATCTTCGAGACATTTAAAGGAGGGCGTTTAGTTGAGAATAATTTTAAACAAAAAATTTATGTTCTGGATGAAAAATTTGGTGTTTCAGAACTCCTGCCAGGTCAATTACCAAGTAATTATATCGATGGTTTGACCGTTAAAGGTATGAACGGTATTTTTAAAGTGTCAGATGGCGTTTATATTAGAGCAAATGAGAATGGAATTATCGACTATCCATTAGGGTTAAGTAAAATGATTAATCAATGCATACGTGATGCTGGCTATAAGAACATAACATGGGTGAAGCAGCAGCAGGATTCTCGTTGGAAAGTGTTGTATTCAAAATCTCTGTAGATTACGAAATCAAGCAAATTTGTCCTCCTTTCAGTGAATCCTTTTTTGTATCTTAGCAAGGTAAAAATAACATTATGGATATCGCAAATTTCTTGACCGAATTAGGTATTAAAAGTGAAAATAGCGGCGTTAGTACGGGCCGCGAATGGATGACTGGAAAAGGTGGCTTATTAAGCTCTTACTCTCCGACAGATGGGAAGCTTATCGCAACTTGCACTGCTGCTTCTACCGATGAATATGAAGCTGCTATCGCTAAAGCTGAAGAAGCCTTTAAAGTTTGGCGCAACGTACCCGCTCCAAAGCGTGGTGAAATTGTTCGTCAAATGGGTGACGCTTTCCGCAAACATAAAGCTGCTCTAGGAGCACTCGTTTCTTATGAAATGGGGAAGTCCTATCAAGAGGGTTTAGGAGAAGTACAAGAAATTATTGACATCTGTGATTTCGCTGTTGGATTGAGTCGTCAGCTTTATGGCTTAACGATGCATTCAGAACGTCCGAATCACCGTATGTACGAGCAATGGCATGCAATCGGGATTGTAGGTATTATCTCTGCTTTCAATTTCCCTGTTGCCGTTTGGTCTTGGAACAGTATGTTGGCGTGGGTATGTGGTGACGTTTGTATTTGGAAGCCAAGTGAAAAAACACCTTTGTGTTCAATTGCCTGTCAAAATATTATCCAAGAAGTTTTAGCGAATAATAATCTTCCTGAAGGTTTAAGTGTAATTGTGAATGGTGGTCGTGAAATTGGCGAACGTCTTGCGGCAGATACGCGCATTCCTTTAGTTTCTGCAACAGGTTCTACACGTATGGGTAAAGCAGTTGCGTCGAAAGTGGCAGAACGTTTAGGACGTAGCTTATTAGAATTAGGTGGTAACAACGCCATCATCGTTAGCGAACATGCTGATTTGAAAATGGTATTGACTGGTGCTGTGTTTGGGGCTGTAGGAACTGCTGGTCAACGTTGTACTACTACTCGTCGTATAATCGTTCACGAAAGTATTTTTGAGAAAACTAAACAAGTATTAGCCTCTGCGTATTCTCAAATCGTGATTGGCAACCCATTAGATGAAAAGAATCATATGGGACCATTAATCGATACGGATGCGGTTGCAATGTACAACAGTGCTATCGAGAAGGCAAAAGCAGAAGGCGCTAAAGTAATCGTAGAAGGAGGTGTATTGAGTGGCGCTGGCTACGAAAGCGGTTGTTACGTGAAGCCTTGTATCATGGAAGTTGAAAATCATTTTGCAATCGTTCAGCACGAAACCTTCGCTCCGATATTATATGTGATGAAGTATAGCACGATCGAAGAGGCTATCGCTATGCAGAATAACGTGCCGCAAGGATTGTCATCTGCCATCTTCACTGGTAACTTACGTGAGGCGGAATTATTCTTGAGTGTTAATGGTAGTGATTGTGGAATCGCAAACGTAAACATCGGAACTAGCGGCGCTGAAATCGGCGGTGCATTCGGTGGAGAAAAAGAAACAGGTGGCGGACGTGAAAGTGGTAGTGATGCTTGGAAAGCGTATATGCGTCGTCAAACAAATACTATCAACTACGGTACACAATTGCCGTTAGCACAAGGTATCAAATTCGATTTCTAAGTGAATGCTAAAATAGCTTATAACGAATCGCTGGCGCAGAAATGGATTGCCGCCTTCAACGAACACAATATCGAGCATCTGCTTGAATTGTATCATGAAGAGGCCGTTCATTTTTCACCACGCTTATTAGCTACGCAACCAGAAACCAAGGGTCAGATTAGCGGTCATCCTGCTTTTAGATCTTGGTGGCAAGGCGCCTTCGACCGTATGCCGACGCTTCATTATCAATTGCAAACGCTCATTGTTAACGAAGACAAGATCTTTATGGAATATGTTCGAAGCACTGCTGGCGAAACAGATTTGTTGGTAGGTGAAGTGTTAGAGCTTGCAGGCGAAAAAATCTATCGCTCACGAGTATTGAAATATTAATAGATATGTCATTAAAGGGTAAGAAAATCATCATCGGCGTAACAGGAAGTATTGCAGCCTACAAAGCAGCGAATACTGTTCGTTTATTAATTAAAGCTGGTGCAGAGGTAAAGGTTATCATGACCGATGCCGCGACACGATTTATTACACCACTTACATTGGCAACACTCAGTAAAAATCCTGTCTTAAGTGCGTTAAGTGAAGAGCAGCAATGGTCAAATCACGTAGAGCTCGGACTTTGGGCCGATGCTTTTTTAATCGCTCCTGCTAGTGCGAATTCATTATCGAAGTTGGCGAATGGTAGTTGCGATAATCTCCTAACCGCCGTTTATCTTTCTGCACGCTGCCCTGTTTTCGTAGCTCCAGCCATGGATGTCGATATGTGGCATCACCCATCCACACAGCGTAATATCGATTGTTTGAAAGGGGATAAGGTAAAAATCATTCCAGTTGGAACAGGTGAATTAGCAAGTGGGTTGAATGGGGAAGGGCGAATGGCTGAACCGGAGCAGTTGGTGGATACACTTGAAAAGCATTTCAGTAAGGGGCCTTTAAGTGGTAAGCAAGTGTTGATTAATGCTGGTCCGACACAAGAAGCCATTGATCCGGTGCGTTATATCAGTAATCATAGTAGTGGTAAAATGGGCATCGCTTTGGCGGAGGCTGCTGCCGCTCTAGGTGCCAAGGTGAAATTAGTATTAGGGCCAACCTCGCTTAAAGTGGATAATCCTAACATTGAAGTATTTTATGTTTGTGCGGCTGCAGAGATGTATGCTGCGATGATGAAGTTTGTACCGAAGTCGCAATTAATTATCTGTTCCGCTGCGGTAGCCGATTTCACGCCGAAGAAGGTGGTAGATTCCAAAATTAAGAAGTCGGATAAAATGGAAATTGAATTGGTGAAAACCAAAGATATTTTAGCTGATATTGGGAAGAAAGTGACGGCAAAGCAATATCTCGTTGGCTTCGCTTTAGAAACAAATGACGAAGTTGCCTATGCAAAAGAGAAGTTGAAGAAGAAGAATGCGAATCTTATTGTGATGAACAGCTTGCGTAATCCTAACGCCGGCTTCGGAGTAGATACGAACGAAGTAAGTTTGTTCGATAAAAACGGCAGTATTACTAGTCTTGGATTAAAATCGAAGACAGAAATAGCGCAGGAGATTCTTCAATATTGTTTATCAAAAATGAGTAAATAATGAAAGCACGTATTTGTCTTTTACTAATAGTACTCAGTAGTTTGTTTGTGGTAAATACACAAGCACAAGAGTTGAAGTGTATGGTGAAGGTAAATACGCCAAAGCTTCAAACCGCGGATCCAAGGATCTTTCAGACTTTACAGAAATCTGTATTTGAATTTATGAATAACCGTAAGTGGACAGACGACGCTTATGAAGTGGCTGAGAAAATTGAATGCAGTATGCTGATTACGGTAACGGAGGAGTTAGGAAGTGATAATTATAAATTCCAAGTAACGATTCAGTCATCACGCCCCGTTCATAATTCTTCTTATACAACGACGCTTTTTAATTTCAGTGATAAAGACTGGAAAGTGAATTATGTGGAATATCAGCCATTGGAATATGAGGATAACAAATACATTTCCAATTTGACTTCCATGTTGGCATTCTATGCGTATATGGTCATTGGATTGGATTATGATTCATTCTCAGCAAAAGGAGGGCAAGCCTATTTTGATAAGGCAAAGAATATTGTCAATATTATGCAGAATGTAGATGAGGATGGATGGAAGCCTTTTGAAAAGAACTTGAAGAATAGATATTGGATAAATGAAAATATTGTGAATCAACGCTTCGAGTCGTTTCGAATGTTGATGTATAACTATCATCGACTTGGTTTGGATATGATGTATACGAATGAAGCGATGGGCAGAGCTACTATTTTAAATTGTTTGAAGCAGATTGAAAAGATGTATGAGGATAGTCCAAATGCTGTTTGGATAAGCATTTTCTTTGCCTCTAAATCCGATGAGTTAGCGAATATTTTTGCGGGAGGTACGCCGCAAGAGAAACAACAATCGTATCAAATTTTAACGCGCTGTGATCCGATGAATTCCAACAGATACAAGCGCATAACCGGAGCCCGATAATTATGCAAGATACTGTACGCGTAACGAAGAAATTTACCATCGATATGGCCCATGCTTTATATGGATATGATGGTCCTTGTAAGAATATCCATGGTCACACGTATCATTTGTCTGTGACTGTAATTGGTAAAGTAGAGCAGCGTGCAGGAAGTCCGAAACAAGGGATGGTGGTTGATTTCACCGATTTGAAAAAGATCGTGAATGAAAAGGTGGTGAATATTTTTGATCATGCTTTAGTACTCAATGAGCACGCCCCTTATACCAAGAATGATTTGTTACGTAACGAGTTTGAAAAGGTGATTCTAACCGATTATCAACCTTCATGTGAGAATCTTTTATTGGCTTTTAAAAACAGCATTCAAAACGCGTTGCCAGATAATATTCGCCTGTTTAGTGTTCGCTTAGATGAAACGCCAAGCTCTTATGCAGAGTGGGTTTTGACGGACAACTAATTGGTGAAAGGGAGTCGATGAATGGTGAATAATGAATAATTAAAGATTAAGGATTAAAAATTCTTTACTTGTCGGTATTACCACTAAAGCCATTTTTATCAAATCTGGGTAATAAATAAAAAAGGCGTGAGTTTCTTTCGAAGCTCACGCCTTTTGAGTTTTTGTAGAATCGTTATTTCTGTCCGATGACTAGATTATGTTCTTTAGCCGTTTCAGTTGCTAATTCATAGCCAGCATCGTGGTGACGGATAACGCCCATCGCTGGATCGTTATGCAATACACGACGTAAGCGACGATCAGCAGCTTCTGTTCCATCCGCTACGATAACCATTCCTGCATGCAAGCTATAGCCCATTCCTACGCCACCACCGTGGTGGAAAGAAACCCAACTAGCACCGCCTGCTGTATTAATTAAAGCATTCAAAATTGGCCAGTCACCAACAGCATCAGAACCATCCTTCATCGCCTCTGTTTCACGATTTGGTGAAGCAACAGAACCGGTATCTAAATGGTCGCGACCAATAACAATCGGAGCCTTCACTTTTCCAGTACGCACTAATTCATTGAACAATAAACCAGCCTTCTCACGATCGCCCATTCCCAACCAGCAAATACGTGCCGGAAGTCCTTGGAACGCGATTCTGTCTTTGGCCATTGTCAACCAACGATGTAAACCTTTGTTTTCAGGAAAAAGCTCCATCAAGGCTTTGTCGGTAGTATAAATATCTTCTGGATCGCCACTTAAGGCTACCCAACGGAAAGGACCTTTACCTTCACAGAACAAGGGACGGATATAAGCTGGAACGAAGCCTGGGAAGTCGAAGGCGTTTTTGATACCGCGTTTGTCTTTTGCCTGTCCACGTAAGTTGTTACCGTAGTCGAAAGTGATAGCTCCACGTTTTTGTAATTCTAACATCAAATTAACGTGATGTGCCATGGTATCCCAGCTCTTCTCACGATAAGCTTCTGGATTGCTTTCACGGAATTTATTGGCTTCTTCCACCGACATGTGTTCTGGGAAATAACCAATCAACTCATCATGTGCAGATGTTTGATCTGTAAGCGTATCTACTTTGATATTATTGTCTACAAGGTATTGTAATAAATCAACTGCATTTGCAACCACACCAATAGAAATCGCTTCTCCTTTTTCTTTCGCTTCCAAAGCCCATTTAACGCCTTCTTCGATACTGTGTGTCATCTTGTCGATATAACGCGTATCAATACGCTTTTGAATACGCCAAGCCTCCACATCAGCAGCCAAACACACACCTTCGTTCATCGTAATCGCTAAAGGCTGAGCGCCACCCATTCCACCTAGTCCAGCAGTTACGTTCAATGTTCCTTTCAAAGAACCGTTGAAATGCTTTTCCGCCAAACTTAAATAGGTTTCGTAGGTTCCTTGCACAATACCTTGCGAACCGATATAAATCCATGAACCAGCGGTCATTTGACCATACATCATCAAACCCTTTTTCTCCAATTCAGAGAAATGATCCCAATTCGCCCAATTGCCAACAAGATTGGAGTTAGCAATCAAAACGCGGGGAGCGTCTGGATGAGAACGTAGAATGCCGACAGGCTTTCCACTTTGAACTAACAAAGTTTGATCTTCTTCCAAATTGCGCAATGAAGCAAGGATATTATCGAACGATTCCCAATCACGTGCAGCCTTACCACGACCACCATAAACAATCAGGTCTTCCGGACGTTCTGCAACATCTGGATCAAGGTTGTTTTGAATCATTCTGTATGCAGCCTCCGCAACCCAGTTCTTACACGTTAAGGTATTTCCTGTTGGGGATTTTATAGTTCTTTTTCCGGTAGGGAAGTTCATAAGGGAAAATTTAGAGTGCAAAAATACATAAACAAGTGGGTAGCTGAAAAGTTTTTCAAAGGCTTTTTAGTATCTTGTATAAATGAAGCGCGTCTATTTTATTTTTTTATTTTTTCTATGGGGGCCTAAATTGCTTTTCGCGCAAGAAAAGGTATTGTTACAAAGTTTGAATTCTTCGGAAAAGACCGCAAAATGGAGCTTCCAGCGTTGGGGCGATTCAAACATACTTCCCGCAACTGTTCCCGGTTCGGTATATACCGATCTTCTGCAAAATCAACTCATTCCAGATCCTTTTTTCGGGCAAAATGAAAAAATGTTGAAGTGGGTAGATACCTGTGCTTGGGTATATAGTTGTAAATTCTACGTGGATTCGCCTTTTTTGCAGAAAGCCAATCAGGAATTGGTATTTGAAGGGTTAGATACCTATTGTGAATTGTATTTGAACGGGCAATTCGTTCGCATTTGCGATAATATGTTCCGGAGATATGTGGTGAATGTGGGTGGTAGTTTGTTAAAAGGAGAGAACGTATTGCAGCTAAAATTTTATTCGGCAGAAAAAATTGCGAAGTACCGCAAGGATTTATTTGTCAAAATGAATCATTACGAACTGCCGGAAGGTGAGCGCGTTTTTTTGCGTAAAGCACAATATCAATTTGGATGGGATTTCGCTCCAAGATTCCTTGGCGTCGGTGTTTGGCGCTCCGTAAATTTAAGAGCTTGGGATGATTTTCTAATGGAAAATGTTTTTATTGAAACAGAAAAAGTAGATTCTGTTGCGCATATGAAATTGCATTATTCATATAAATGTGAGCTCGACAGTGTTTTCATAAATAGCATCTTACTTATTAGAGAAAAAGGAAGTGCTAGCTCATTCGTGCCTGTTAAAATTCAAAAGGTAAATCTTCAAAAAGGCGAGGCAGAAAGTATCTTCGAGTTCAATGTTTCTAATCCGAAGCTGTGGTGGACCAATGATTTGGGTGTTCAGCAGATGTACGAGTTATATTGGATCAATGCGAAGAACCAAAAGACAATTGCCAATTCAGAATTTGGTATTCGTACGATTGAGTTAGTGCAGTCGCTCGACTCTGCTAACAATGCCAATTCAGCTTCTTTCTATTTTAAATTAAATGGCAAGCCTGTCTATATGAAAGGCGCGAACTACGTTCCAATGGACGTTTTCCCAGCTCGCGTTACACATGCACAACGTGTTAAATTACTATCCGCCGCGAAAGAAGCACACATGAATATGATACGTATTTGGGGAGGCGGAATTTATGAATCGGATGATTTTTATTCACTCTGTGATAGCCTCGGCATCATGGTTTGGCAGGATTTTATGTACGCTTGCGCCATGTATCCAAAACTATTGAAGAGTGCTTATCTCACCTATACTAATTTGAATAAGAGCGATGAAGAATACGAATGGAGGGATAATTATTCCCGTATAGAAAAACATCCTTGTATCGCCATCTGGTGCGGTAATAATGAAATTGAAGAAGGGTGGTGGAACTGGGGCTGGCAACGGAGCTTGCATTATACTGCAAGTGATAGTGCTAGCATCTGGCACGACTATCAAGAACGCTTTCAGCAGGCGATTCCTGATTTTTTAAAAGCACAACAATCGCATGTCCCTTACGTGTCTTCCTCGCCGCAAATTGGTTGGGGACATCCTGAATCGCTCAGTCGTGGCGATAGCCATTACTGGGGTGTTTGGTGGGGAATGGAACCCTATGAAACCTATGCCAAAAAAGTTCCGCGCTTCGCCAGTGAATTCGGTATGCAAAGTTGGCCTTGCTATGCAAGTCTGAAAATCGTATTGCCTGATTCTTCGTTAAACCTTTCTTCGCCATTGTTTACGCATCATCAAAAGCACCCAACAGGTCAAGCAAATTTAGAAGGCTATTTGAGGATGTATGGGCTTACGTTTAATTCCTTTAAGGAATATCTAATGGCAACGCAATTATTGCAAGCAGATGCCATGAAAACGGCTTTAGAAGCGCAACGTCTTGCTTCCCCGCGCTGTATGGGTAGTGTGCTTTGGCAACTGAATGATTGTTGGCCGGGCGCAAGCTGGAGTTTGATTGATTATTACGGCGAAAAGAAAAAGGCCTACTATCGTGCGCAAGAATGCTTTGTGAAAAAATATCAAACACCGCTTCATTAAGCAATTATTTACTTATACTTGCTTTAGGATTACGCTTATGTTTGAAAATTTTGGATTTAATTTAAAGAGTATGATCAACCGATTGATTGCAGTAAATATTGCGATCTTTTTGGTGTATCGAATCGTTTTGTCTTTTGTGGGAATCGCAGGCTTAACAAGTGCTGTCGATGCTTTGGAGCAATTTACCTTACATCATTTTATGTTGAGCTCTGAATGGGATCTTGTTTTAAGACGTCCATGGACCTTAATTACACATGCATTTTTTCATCGCGACCTTTGGCATTTGTTGATGAATGTGCTTTGTTTGTACGGCTTTGGGCGTATAACGGAGGATTTAGTTGGATTTCGTCGCATTCTTCCCATTTATCTGTTTGGCGCCTTAGGTGGTGGAATCCTCTTTATTTTAGCCTTTACCATATTACCCAATTTTCATGCGTTAAATGGAGTAGCTTTCGGCGCATCTGGAGCTGTAATGGCTATTATGGCCGCTGCAGTAACATTCGCACCACAATACGAAATCAACTTATTATTCATAGGAAGAATTCGTTTACTATGGGTGGTTATCGGTATGGGGGTAATAGATTTTATCAATATACCTATGGGAAATGCAGGTGGCCACATTGCGCATCTAGGCGGTGCTTTGCTTGGATGGTTCTATGCATTTCAATTACAAAAAGGGAGTGATTTAGCAAGTCCTTTTTATTGGCTCTTAGATAAATTAAGCACGATCTTTCAACCGAAGCCGAAGAATAGAAAACCTGTATATCGCAGGATGCAAGCGGATAAAGAAGTCAAAGAAAAACTGCAAGAAGAAAAGGTGAATATTATCCTTGAAAAGATTTCTAAGTCAGGCTACGAAAGCTTAAGTAAGGAAGAGAAAGAATTTCTCTTTAGCATAAGTAATAAAAAGTAAAGCATTGCATGCCTAATAGCCCTACCAAAACAAGTTGGATACGTCGACTCAGTGTTTTCTTTAACCTGATCCTATTCGTCCTGCTCGTTCTAACTTACTTAAATGCGTTCCTTAGCCCTAAGATTTTTTGGGTGATAGGTTTTCTTTCACTTGCATTTCCTTATCTCTATTTACTCAATTTTCTTGCACTTATTTATTGGGTGATTCGATTGAAATATTGGGCTTATCTTTCAGGGATAGCCCTTTTAATAGGAATACCATTCGTTCTTAGAACTTTCTCTTTTGGCTTTAGCATTGGCGACGGAAATGAAAATTACAATTACCTTAAAGTGATGTCGTATAATGTTCGCATTTTTGATTTGTATGAGTGGGATAAAAAAGGCGACAACGAGCGTAATATTATGCGCTTAATCAAAAAGGAAAATCCGGATATTATTTGCTTTCAAGAATACTATAATACATCCGGTAGAAGCCAACCTGATTACCATACCACCCTTGAATTAACAAAGTCACTAGGCTATCCTTATCACTATTTTCAAATCACTACAAAACTCCGCAAAACAGACGAGTGGGGGATTGCAATCTTCTCCAAATATCCGATCGTAGACTCTGGTCAGATAAACCTTGGTAAAACACACAATTCCGCCTCTTATGCAGATGTATGTATTAAAAATAAGCGCTATCGTGTTTTTAATATGCATTTGCAAAGTATAAAATTAGCGGAGCGCGAATATGCGTTTTTGGATAATGTGAAAATGGAAAATCAAAAAGATCTTTCTGCTACTACCAACATCCTCCGCAAGATAAAGCGTGCTTTTCTTCGTCGAAGCAGTCAAGCGGATAAAGTGGCTGAAGCAATTGCCGCTTCGCCTTATGAGGTAATTGTCTGTGGTGATATGAATGACACGCCAGCATCTTATACCTATACCGCGATTGGTAATAATTTGACGGATGTGTTTTTACAATCAGGTTTTGGTTTTGGAAAAAGCTATACCGGCTTAGTTCCAACCTTGCGCATTGATTACATGTTCGTTTCTCCTAAAATAAAAAGCTGCTCCACCTATTTGGTAAAGCAGCCTTTTTCAGATCATTATCCCTTAGTTTCTGTTCTTGATTTGAATTAATAGTTCATTCCTAGGTTGTAGAATACAAAACTCCAGACATCGGTGTCTTCATCTATTTGTTTGCTCAAAGGCTTTCCAGCACCATGTCCTGCACTTTTGTCGATGCGAATCAAACTTGGATTCTTACCTGTATTATTCTTCTGCAAAGTGGCAGCAAACTTAAAACTATGTGCTGGAACAACACGGTCGTCGTGATCTCCGGTAGTGACTAAGGTCGCAGGGTAGGCTGCTTTACGAACATTATGTAACGGAGAGTATTTAATCAAATAATTGAAAGCCTCTTTAGAATCACTATTGCCATATTCTACACTCCATCCCCAACCTACAGTGAATTTGTGATAACGCAACATATCTAGTACGCCAACACCAGGTAATGCGACTTTGAATAAATCAGGACGTTGTGTCATACAAGCGCCGATTAATAAACCTCCATTGCTTCTACCACTGATAGCGAGCTTTGATTTTGAAGTGTACTTGTTTTTTATTAACCATTCTGCCGCAGTTATAAAATCATTGAAGACCTGTTGTTTATTTTCAAGCATTCCTCCTTTATGCCATTTTTCTCCATATTCGTTGCCACCACGTATGTTTGGCATCGCATAGATTCCTCCATTCTCTAAAAACAGCATTCTAGAGGCAGAATAACTAGGTGTCAAATTGATACTGAACCCACCGTAAGAATAAAGCAAACAAGGATTGTTACCGTCTAATTTGATTCCTTTTTTGTGCACAATAAACATGGGCACTTTCGCTCCGTCAGTAGAATTGTAAAATACTTGCTCCGTTACATAATCATCAGGATTATATTTTAATTCAGGCGCCTTATACAAATCACTCATCCCATTCTCGCAATTATAATGGAAAATGCTAGCAGGAGAGGTGAAGGTATTAAAGGTATAGTAGAAATCATTGTCTAAGCGCTCTCCGCCAAAAGATGATATGGTGCCAATGCCTGGCAAATCAATCCCTCTAATTTTTTCGCCATCCAATCCGTATTCTGTCACTAACGCTTTTGCATCTTGAAGGTAATGAGCGAAAAAATGCTTGTTCGCTAATCCAACACCGTCTAGCACCATTTCCTGTTCTGGAATAATGATAGTCCAATTTTCATTGTTATTTTCATTAATGTTCATACGCACTAGATGCTTGTTAGGAGCATGATCGTTCGTTAGAACATATAAATTGTCTCCATAAGTATCAATGACACTGTATTCGTTTTCGAAACCTGCAAAAAGAAGTTTCCATTCACCGCCATCTATGTCCTTGTACCAAAGTTCAGTACCATAAGTGCCTTCACTTATGTCAAGAAACAAGTAGCGTTCTTCCTCCGTTGTATAAACCGAATAGTATCTGTGCGCGTGTGCATCATCTTCATACACAATTTGATCTTCGCTTTGAGGGGTGCCCAATGTGTGATAGTAAACCTTTTGGTTGACGCTTTCATTGCTGTACATTTTCTTCTCGTCAGGCTTTGGATAACCGCTATAGAAAAAGCCGTTACCGTGCCACGTAGTACCACCAAACTTTACCCAGCGAATAGTATCTGCTAAAACGCGACCTGTGATAACATCCTTCACATACATCGTTTGCCAGTCACTACCAGCTTTAGCTAATGTGTAAGTCATCAGCGTATTTTCTTTATTGAACTGCATTCCTCCTAGTGAAACTGTACCATCCTTAGCGTATAGGTTAGGATCAATAAAAACTTCATCATTTTCTGAATTTATAGTCGGAAGCTCATTGTTTAAGGCATGTCTGTAAATCACAGCTTGGTTCTGTAAGCCATCATTTTTAGAATAATACAAATAGTTTCCTTTCTTGAATGGGGAACCGATTTTTGTATAATTCTGTAGTTCCTTTAATCGTGTTTTTATTTTATCGCGATAAGGCACAGTGCTTAAATAGCCCTCCGTCACGGCATTTTCTTGATCAACCCATTGCATCACTGCTTTTGCCGTATCATTCTCCAACCAACGATATGGATCGCTGATCTTCGTTCCAAAATAATCGTCCACCTGTTTAATCGTGTCCGTTTTAGGGTACTTGATATTTTGCGCACTCACCCAACTACTAACACTCAGTAATCCTGAAAGAGTAAATAAGAATATTTTTTTCATGTTTAGAATTTGAATTGTAAAACTTGCCAAGCATCTTCCACACGGTTGTTTTCTAATAACTCATGCGCCAATTGATGTAAGTGTGATCCTAGACTTTCTTTCGGATACTGATTCGATAGACTTAAAACCAAACTTTCGATTTTAGCGGAATCAGCTTCTGGAATACGTTCTACGTTAGCTAATTGTCCTAAATCATTTCCTGTTAAATATCTACTAGTCCGAACTTCGATAGGTAATTGATCGAATCCAATCCCACATTTTTCATTTGGCTTAGGTATCGTAAATAAAGCATCCCCACTCGCTCTGCAATACCAATCTCCTCCCATACGAGCGACTAAGTCGATTTTATTCGCATCGATTCTTCCATCTTCACCAAGTACTTGATCATTGATATGCATTAATACTATTTCGCATACAATCAAATTGCCTGCACCGCCTTCCATACCTGTTTCAATGATATCCTTCACCTTACATTCAAATTGAACCGGTGACTCCGCTACACGAAACGGTTTGATCTTCTCACTAGCAATCGGTGTAAATCCTGCCTTCACGAACTCGCTCGTCCCTGCCGGATATTCACAACTTGCTAAACTCATTTGCTGGACCATTTTATAGTCCACAACATTAATCACAACCTCCCCACATTGACGAACATTTTCTAAGGTATGTTTAATCGTATTATCACGCACTCTGCGTGCAGGACTAAATACCAAAGTGGCTGGGTTACTGCCAAAGGCGTTGAAGAAGGAGTAGGGGGCAAGGTTGGCATTGCCTTCTGCATCTATAGTACTCGCAAAAGCAATTGGACGAGGCGCAATTGCACTCAACATATAACCATGCAATTTTGCGGTGGCTACTTCTTTTGGATCGATAATCATATAATTATTTTGATAATTTGTTCAGAAATTAACACTAGTAATAAAATAGCCGCTAAGGCTACAAATTCCCATTCAAAAACATTTCCATATTTAACAAATAAGGTCTCATCTTTAAAAATTGGTAATTCGCTTTCAATGGCACCTTCTTTCCACCATCCTAATTGCTCGGTGATTTCTCCGGTAGGCAGAATAGTTGCACTTATGCCCGTGTTCGCGCTTCGTGCAATACTACGATGACATTCAATGGCTCTAAGCGAAGCATAGTGAAGATGCTGACGGTGTCCTTCCGTATTACCCCACCATCCATCGTTAGTCATAATGGCAATTAAATTCGCTCCGTTACGTACAAACGGTGTTAGGTAAGAACCAAAAACAGATTCATAGCAAATGGCTGGAGCGACGCCAATATTATCCTTCCAGATTACCGTGCGTTCCTCTTGTGTGGCAATATTCTGCACACTACCTCCCATATCAATCATGGTCTTGCCTAGTATAGGTACTACAATGCCAGGATAAGGGATGCGTTCAACGCCAGGTACTAATTTTGATTTATCATAACGCTGTAATGGCGCAAAGGATTTTAGATAAATTGCGCTATTGAAAAAGTCGTAGTAATTGTTTCCGTTTCCGTAATGTGTGCTCGTTACTGTTTTTGGATAGTGATATATTTCCATCACATTAGCGCCTGTCAACAGCCCCATATTCGGTCGTTGTGCAACAAAATTGTATAAGGCATTCATTTGTTGTGTGCCTTCGGAATGTCCCCATTCTACAACACTCGGAAGCGCAGTTTCAGGCCAAATACATAGGCTCGTTCTTTCATCCGTATGTTCAGTACTCAGGCGAATGAATTTGCTTAATATTTTATCTCCGCTATTTGCATCAAACTTTTCGTTATACGGGTCGATATTAGGTTGAATCACCGTCACTCTTATCTTTTCAGCCGTGCTATCGTTCAAATTTTTCTTCTGCAATAAATGCCAAGAGATAGTCAGGGGAAAGGCCAGTACTGCTAAGAATGAAAAGAACCAAATCCGTTGTGTTGAGCCTTTGCTGAAAAAGATTTGCAAAAGCAATAAGTTCGAAAGTAAAATCCATAAGGATCCGCCTAGATGTCCTGTAATCGAATACCACTGTACCATTTGCGGATACATGGCCATTCCATTTCCCAACGTGAGCCATGGCCATGTTAGTTCCCATGTCAAGTGGATTTTTTCAAAGGCCAACCAAAAAATTATCCAACTAATCCACGAAGTTACTTGGCCCCAATATCTCCTGACGACGCGTGCCAAACCGAAAGGAATGCTCATTAATAGGCTGTTCAAGAGAATGGCTGCAATACCGCCTGCCAAACTAGCATTACAAACCCACCAGGTGCATGCAGCGTTCCAAAGTACCAATCCCCAATAACGCCATATAAAACGACCCAAACCATTTAATGGAAGCTCTTCTAATAGTAAAAAAGGAATCCACCCTACGAAAAGGAAGCAAACAGCAGGCGAGGTAGGCCAACCAATAAATAAAAGTCCAGCACCTAAGGTGGCTAAAAGAAATGCCGTTAAGGAAGTCGACTTAATCACGCTTTTTTGAAATTTCAATAAAATTAAAAATTTATCTCTGCATCTAGTTTAAAAGAAGCATAATCTTCTGTAATTTGTATCCAATTATTTTTACTATGAAAACCACCTTCAAATCTTTGCTGGCAATTTTTTCTTTTCTGTTTTTGTCGGCTTTCTCATTAAATGCTCAAACGCTCAAAGAAGCTTGGACTCTTTACAACAAAAATAAAAATCAGGAAGCGAAATTAGCCTTCGAAGCTTGTGCTAAAGATCCTTCTACAAAGGCGGAAGCGGAATTAGCCTTAGCATTTCTAGAAGATGATGATGATCATGAAGATCTCGCTTTCCAGCATTTCACTCGTTTTTACGATGCTTCTGAAAATCCTTTCCCTTACCTCTATGCGCTTTGGTGGACTGGTCTTGTAATGGATGGAGCTAAGAAATTGGATGCACCTCACATGGCTTTCTTGCAAAAAATCATGAAAGATCCTCGTGCAAATGGTACCATCAAAGCCTTATGCCAAAGTCAACTAGGTTATCATTATGCGAAATTGGGCAACTTTAAACAATCATATACTGAGTTTGGTAAAATTGGAGCGCTTGAAAATTGGCAAGTCCTAGGTACTTTCGATAACACTTCCGGAAATGGCTTTAATAAAGACTTTGGCGTGTTAAATGCCGGAAATCAAAGCGAAACTAAGTTTAAAAATAAAGTAGGGGCAACCATCAAATGGTTCGATGCGAAAAATATTCGTAAAGATAAATGGTTCGATTTTTCCTTCTATTTAGGAGTGAGCAACTCAATCATGTATGCGCAAACTTTTGTCGAAAGTCCAACAGCACAAGATGTTTGGCTTCGCGCTGGTTGTGGCGGAACTTTCCGTGTGTGGGTAAATGATAAACTTGTAATTTCTGAAGCGGAAGAGCGTGATTGTGATGTGGACGTGTTTAACTATAAAATTAAGTTGAATGAAGGTGCAAATCGTATCCTTGTTCAAATTGGTGAAAGTGAAAATGATAACGCCAACTTTATGATTCGTCTAACAGATGAAAACGCGAATCCGTTAAACTTAAAAAGCTCAACAACTTATCAGACCTATGCTAAAGGAACTTCGAAAGGAAAGCATCTGTCTTTCTTTGCCGAAGAGTATTTTGATAAATTAGTTGAAAAGGATCCCAATAATATCATGAATGTATTAATGCAAGCGCGCATCTACCTACGTGATGAACGTATGTTCGAAGTGCGTAAAGCCTTGAAACACGCTATGGAATTGGCCCCTAACAACGCTCACGTTATTATGCGTATGATGAATGCCTATAATCGCGATGGTAACCAAACCGATTATTCTAAGTTGGAAGAGAAGTTAAAGACGAAGACGCCAGATAATATGCAAAGTCTAAAACTTCGTTACAGTGAGGCTAACAGCAAAGAAGATTTTGTTGAAGTAGAAAAATTGATCGATCGTATGGAAGAACTATACGGCGTTTCTGAAGCTACAACGTTAAAGCGTATCAACTTATTACTTTCTCAAAAGAAAATTGATGACGCGATCAAAATGATTAACAGCGCATATTCGAAGTATCCTGAAAATTCAGATTTTGTAGCCTTCAAATATAAGGTCGTTCAAAATGTAAGTAAGAGCAATAAAAAAGCAAACGCAGTACTTGTAAAATATTTTAAGACGAATTACGATGACGACGTGTTGACCACCATCGCCGGCAATTACTTTGATATGGGTAAATTTGCAGATGGCTTACAATTGTATCAGTTGCGTGCACAAAATGAACCATATAAGGTTGATTTCTATGATGACCTAGCTACATTGTACTATAATCGTCAAGATTACAAAACAGCTTTGGAATGGCAACAAAAGACTATTGAGCAAGCACCTTACGCAAGCGGATTGTGGAATTCTATGGGTCGTATTTATGAAGCTCAAAATGAAAAGGAAGAAGCGATTAAAGCCTATAAAAAAGCCATCTACTTCGATCCAACCGACTATGATGCGCGTAAAAAACTCCGTGAGCTACAAGAGAAAAAGGAAATGTTTGCCAACTTCGATTCAACAAACATTGATGACTTAATTAAAGCTGCTCCGAAAGCTGAAGATTATCCAGAAGATAATTCAGTTGTTTTGTTAAATGAAACGCAGTTTATCTTCTACCCAGAAGGCGCTTCCGAAGAGCGTAATGAAATTTTAATCAAAATTCTTAAGCCTGCCGGTGTGGAGGATTGGAAAGAATACTCCGTTAGTTACAATTCCTACGGTCAAAACTTAACCTTTGATAAAGCTGAAGTAATCAAAGAAAATGGCGACAAAACTGAAGCGGAACGTAACGATAGCTACTGCGTATTCACAGGCCTTGAAGTAGGAGATGTAATTCATATCTCTTATAAAGTGCAGAATTATCAAAGCACAAAATTGTCACAACACTTCTTTGATAAATTTGGTTTCAACTATCGTTACCCTTGCAAACTTTCTCGCTATTCTATGTTAGTCCCTAACAAGAAAGATTTCAATTGGCGCGTCAATAACTCTAATATGCAACCTGTAGTTACCGATATCGATAATTATAAGCGCTACGTTTGGGAAATGCGTGATCAACCGGGAATGAAAGCAGAGCCTTATATGCCTCCTGCTGCTGATTGTGGTATCACCCTTGAATACTCTTCAATGCCTGATTGGAAATATGTTGCCAACTGGTATTCTGATTTGTCTTCTAGCAAAGCAAAAGGCGACTTTGAAATTAAAGAAGCAGTTGCTGAAATATTTAAAGACAAAGCCAGCAACTTGAGCGAATTGCAGAAGGTAAAAGTTATCTACGACTATATTGAAAAGAACATGAACTATAGCAATGTTTCTTTCTTACACTCCGCGCAAATTCCGCAACGCGCTAGCCGTACCTTAAATACAAAATTAGGCGACTGTAAAGACCTTGCTACCTTGTTTGTAGCAATGTGTAACGAAGTAAATATTAAGGCTAGTTTAATGCTTGTTGATACGCGTGATAACGGAGATCATGATATGATTCTTCCTTCGACTGCATTCAACCACTGTATTGCTACCGTTATTTGTGAAGGCAAAGAGTATATTGTTGAATTGACCGACAATAAATTGTCCTTCTCTACTATTCCTGATAATGAACGTAAATCTTTGGTTTTGCGTATCCCACGTGAAGTTATTACGAATGATTCTGTTCAAGTGAATCTTGAGCAAATGTCTTCCGTAAATCGTCCGCTTAATACCATTACACGCGTTTCGAATGTTTCTTTTAAGGAAAATGATTTGATCGTTAATCGTACCACCTATCGTTCAGGTGATTTCGCTTCGGCCGCACGTTCTGCTTATGGTGCAAGTGGTAAAGAACAACAAGACAAGGATATGACGCAAACACTAAGTAGCGACTTTAAAAATGTTTTGAAGTTGAACAAATTAGAATTTAGTGACTTGAAAGAATTGTTGGATACCGTTACCTACACGTATAATTTCACCGTGAAGAACGAAGTGAATGAAGTGGCAGGTTTACACATTTTAAAAATGCCTTGGAGTGATTGTATCACCTCTCTCGATTTCGTTTCATTAGAAAAGCGAAGCTATGATTTCTTGTTATGGAAGTATGCAGGTAGTGAGCAATATTATGAAAAGATGTTGGTAGAAGTGCCTGCAGGATTGAAATTCGCAGAAGTTCCTAAAAATACTAGTATTGAAAACGACTTCGTTAGTTACTCTGTTACTTATAAAATGGTAGGTGCTAAAATGGAAGTAGTGCGTAAACTACGTTATAAAAAGGATGTCATTACCCCTGCTGAATATCTTGCGTTCAAAGATACAATGAACAAGATTTCATCTAGCGATAACAAACAATTGGGCTTTAAGTAAGTCTAATTATTCGCTAAAGAAAAATCCCCATTCTGCTTTGCAAAATGGGGATTTTTTTATTTCGTTTAATTAAGTCCGATTAGCCATTCATCGTAGTTAAGAACTCTTCGTTGCTCTTCGTTCCTTTCATATGACGAAGTAACATTTCCATGCTCTCTTCTGGACGCATCTCTGCTAAGTGATTTCTCAAGATCCACATCTTCTGTAAAGTCTCTCTGTCAAGTAACAAGTCTTCTCTACGTGTGCTACTTGCCACCGCATCCATGGCAGGGAATAAACGACGATTCGCTAATTTACGATCCAATTGCAACTCCATATTACCTGTTCCTTTGAATTCTTCAAAGATAACCTCATCCATCTTCGAGCCCGTCTCAATCAAAGCTGTTGCAATAATAGTAAGGGAGCCGCCATTTTCAATCTTACGTGCAGCACCAAAGAACTGCTTAGGTTTCAATAAAGCAGTAGCCTCAACACCACCACTCAATACCTTACCAGATGCCGGAGCAACCGTATTGTGCGCACGAGCCAAACGAGTGATACTATCCAAAAGGATAACTACATCATGACCACATTCAACCATACGTTTTGCTTTATTTAAAACCATGGTAGATACCTTAACGTGCTTGTCAGCTGGCTCATCAAATGTAGAGGCAATTACTTCTGCGTTTACACTACGCTCCATATCTGTTACCTCTTCCGGACGTTCGTCAATCAATAATACTATTAAATAAACTTCAGGATGATTAGCTGCAATTGCGTTTGCTACTTCTTTCAATAACATTGTTTTACCAACTTTAGGCTGTGCAACAATGAGTCCACGTTGTCCCTTACCAATTGGCGTAAACAAATCCATCAAACGAGTAGAATATGAATCTGATTTGTATACCAAATTCAATTTCTCATTTGGGAACAATGGTGTTAAAAAGTCGAATGGTACGCGATCACGTACAGCATCCGTTGTACGGCCATTCACCGATTCTACTTTCGTTAATGCATAATATTTTTCTCCTTCCTTCGGCGGACGAATCGTTCCGATTACCGTATCACCAGTTTTAAGACCATACATCTTAATCTGTCCTGGTGAAACATAAATATCATCTGGAGAATTTAAGTAATTGTAGTCGGCACTTCTTAAGAAACCAAAACCTTCTTGCACAATCTCTAAAACACCTTCTCCGTTAATAATACCTTCCAACTCAATCATCATATTATATTTCGATGGAGCCGGCGGTGGAGGAGGGGTTCTGCGAAATTCAGGACGTGGTCCGTTTTGATTTTCTGCAGCAACTACACCTTCTGGTGCAGGAGCGTCTGTTTGCGAAGCAACAGGTGCTTGCGTATGTTCAGGTCTAGGATGTGTGTGTTGCGGACGGTTTTCGCGCTCACGAGGATGTGGCATGCGGCCACGACCATCTTGCTGCGGACGATTTCTGTTGTCGTGTTGACGTGGAGCACGCTCATTCGTTGAAGGAGGAGCAATGCTGGATTCAGCAGGCAAATTCGGCAACTCAGTAGGAACTGGCGTAATCTGCATTTCTTTGTTCAATTCTATAGCAAGTGGTAATTCACCTTCCTTCGGAGCCGCCTTTTTAGCGCGAGGCTTTGGCTTATCATCCTTTGCATCTGTAGTTGGACGGCCTTTCGGACGTACCACTGGTGCAGGTTCTTCTCCTTTTGCAATAGCAGCCTTGCTGCCTATGATTGCTTGCTGATCTAAGATTTGATATATCAATTGCTCTTTACTAAGACGATTGAAATTCTTCATTCCCATCTTCGTGGCAACGTCTTTCAACTCCGGTAATAGGAGTTCGTTTAATTGTAAAATGTCGTACATAAAAGTTAAATAACAATTTCAAAAATTGTCAGTCGATAAAAAATGTTTTGGAAATAGTTTGAGCTAGAATAAGCCCTTTAGACTTAACAAAGATAAGCCTTTTCTGCTATTTTCCAACCCGCATTTACTTTTTTACAGAATAGTGCGAACCCGCTTGTGTGATTGGTGTGATAACCAAATCATTAATGCAATAATGTGCAGGTAAATTCGCGCAATAGAAAATGGTGTCTGCAACATCCGCTCCTGTTAATGGTTGGAATCCTTCATACACTTTCTTTGCACGCTCTTCGTCTCCTTTAAATCTAACTAATGAAAATTCTGTTTCTGCAGCACCAGGATGTATAGCCGTAACCTTGATACCATGTTGAAGCATATCGATACGCATCGACTCACTCAAAGCATTCACTGCGTGTTTGGTGCCACAATATACATTCCCGTTCGCATAGACGTACTTTCCTGCAATAGAACCGATATTAAAAATATGACCACTGTTTCTTGTTATCATCAATGGTGCAATCGATCTTGTCATGTAAAGCAGTCCTTTGATGTTCGTATCAATCATCGTTTCCCAATCATCAATATTGCCATCTTGGATTGCAGATAAACCTGCTGCCAAACCTGCATTATTAACTAGAATATCAATGCTTCTCCATTCTTCAGGTAAGCCATCCACAAATGCTTTTACTTCTTCACGTTGACGAATATCGAAGGCTGCCCAATGAATATCTATAGCGTGTGCGGCTTTCAATTGTTCAGCCAATTGTGCTAAGCGTTCCTTACGGCGACCGGTGATAATCAAGCGATAACCATTCGCTGCAAATTTCTTAGCAGTAGCCTCACCAATACCTGCCGTAGCGCCTGTGATTAATATAGTTTTATTCATTAATATGCTCTTTCGTTTTTGCCTTCCATAAAATTAATGAAGGCTTTATTTACGACTTTATTACCACCCGGAGTAGGGTAGTCGCCAGTGAAATACCAATCACCTAAATGATTCGGACAAGCTCTGTGTAAGTCTTCTACTGTTTGATAAATAATTTTAACGCTCGCTTTACAATCTACTGGCGTTAAAATTCTTGAAATCTCTTCACTGATTTCTTCTGCACTAAATAGCTCATACAGACGCTTTACCTCATTGCGTACCTCCTCTTTAGGAAGCTGTTCCTGTGCTTTACAATCTTTATAAACCTCCTCTTGCAAATGATTCTGTCCGCTCTTTTCTAACAAACTTAACATAGCTCTAAAAGCAACGAAATCGCCTAATTTGCTCATGTCAATACCATAACAATCCGGATAGCGAATTTGTGGCGCAGAGGAAACAATCACAATTTTACGTGGACCTAAACGATCCAACATTTTGATGATACTTTCCTTCAAGGTAGTTCCTCTTACAATTGAATCATCAATCACAACCATCGTGTCTTCTCCAGAACGAATACTACCGTAAGTGATGTCATAAACGTGTTGCACCATTTCATTACGCGCATTGTCTTGCGTGATAAACGTGCGCAACTTCGCATCCTTAATCGCAATTTTCTCCACTCTCGGACGCATACTCAGCAAATGATCCAATTTAGACTCATCTAAATGATATTGGTGCTTTTTGATGTGCTCCCTTTTCCAAGTATTGATATAATCTTCAATGCCTTTGATTAAGCCATAAAACGAAACTTCTGCGGTATTCGGAATATAACTAAATACCGTATTCTTGAAATCAAATTCTACTTCACGTAACACCGACTCCGCTAGATGATTCCCTAATTTTTTGCGCTCATCATAAATTTCAATATCACTGCCGCGCGAAAAATAAATACGCTCAAAAGAACAAGATTTTTTCTCCTTCGGTTCACAATAGGCAGACTCTGTAACAGTTCCGTTCTTGCTCACTAACAAGGCATGTCCAGGTTTTAATTCTTGAATCTGTCCTTCTTTTAAATTAAACACTGTTTGAATCGCAGGACGTTCGCTCGCGGCAACAACAATCTCCTCATCTTGATAGAAGAACGCCGGACGAATACCCGCAGCATCACGCATGACAAAAGCATCGCCATGTCCTAAAATACCCATAATAGCATAACCTCCATCAAACCACTGCGCGCTTTGTTTCAAGATATTCATCATCTGAATATGATCCCCCACTTCCTTGGCAGCTTGATGCGGTTCTATCCCCTTTAAAACTAATTGATCGTATGATTTATCAACCTCTTCTTCTAAGAAATTTCCTAATGTTTCCAAAACGGCTGTCGTATCGAAGCGGTCCTTGAAGTAGGTTGAACTTTGCTCTAGGTTACTGAAAACCTCATCTGTATTCGTTAAATTGAAATTGCCCGCCGTGATTAAATTCTTGCTTAACCAGCCATTCGTTTTTACAAAAGGGTGACAACGGTCTAATCCGTTACCGCCGTGTGTGCCGTAGCGTAAATGGCCCATTAAAACCTCGCCTAAGAAAGGCACATGGTTTTTCATCCATTCAGCATCTTTCGCTAGAGCAGGGTTTGATTGCTCCACCTTGGCCACATCTTGATGCACACGCTCAAACAATTCTGCAATGGCTTGTTTGCTATTGCTTTTATTGATATTGTAAAAAGGCTGACCACTGCGTAAATTTAATTTTACAGTCGCCATCCCAGCACCATCCTGACCGCGATTATGTTGTTTCTCCATCAGGAGATACAATTTGTTCAAGCCATACAAGGCTGTTCCATATTTTTCTTGGTAATAAGAAAGTGGCTTTAACAAACGAATGAAGGCTATACCGCATTCATGCTTAATCGGATCTGACAAGGTCTGAAAATTGAAATGTTTTCAAAAAAAATCGCACGGCAAAGATACCATATCCGAAGGATTTAAAAGGCCCTTCTTTACTTTTATTCTTAACAATTTCGGTCGCCTGTGGAAAACCAAAAAAAATCCCTCCGAATTGGAGGGATTTAATCTTATTTCTTTTGTTGAGCTTCCATTTTTGTTTTCTTCTCAAACCAATCTTCTACCTGGTTAACTCCTAATTGCTTGGCAACAATTTTGTGCGTTGCTGATTCTATCACAAATAACTTAGGTGTTGCATAGGCGTCGAATACCGTTCTGAAATCGTAGTAATTGTTCATGTCACGCAAGTTCAACCAAGGATTTGGATGTTCGCGCAAATATTTTCTCCAGCTTTTCATGGTTGGATCGTCTTTGTTCGTCATACGCTCTTCCGTAATAGTAATTACGTCAAAATCGTACTTCTTATGAATCTTTTCATACACCTCTAATAATTCTGGAGTCTCCTTCTGACAGTGCCCACAAGTACTATTCCATACCCAAACGATAGTGTATTTACGCTTCATTTCTTGATGGAAATAGTGATTGTTCGCGCTGCTATCTTGTAAAATCATATTAATTACCGGATGCCCAATAATTGTATTTTCTACGATTGTTACGCGATCGCAAATCTTTTTCAACTTGGTAGAATCTACCCAGTAAGCTCCTCCGTTACAATAATACTCTCTACCCATGTGCGCAAACACCGCATCAAAGCCCATTATTTTTGAGTTTTCATACTTGTTGGTCAAATACCAAACCATCCATTTATACATCTCCTTATTCGCCTTCGATTTGCCAACTAAATAATCGCAGCTATGGATTAAAGAATCAGGATGCTGAACCGTCAATTGCTCCAAGTATTTTTCTGTCTTAGCATGATAAATAGGAGTATACAATAAACGTTCATCACTGAAATCAAATGCATCAAAAAAGTGATTACGGAAATAGTAAAATTCATTCATAGAATCTCTACGACCATTCGCTAAACGTGGAAAATCAGGAACCACCGGCTCCGGCATAGCCTTAAAGATCGAAGCTAAAAGAACTTCTGGATGTTCTTTCGTAAACTGAACACGATAGTTTCTAAGCAGACTATCCACTTCAGTCATACGCTTCACTACTCGAGCACTGTCCGCAGGCATTTTACGTACACCAGGAAACTGTCTGTTCAACATCTCCATCTCCGTACCCATGCGCGTTGAAAATTTTAAATAATCTAAAAACAAGGAATTGTCCGTCGAGTTCGTCACTTTCATGTGACCAACAAAATCACTGGTATCCGTTTCGATACTGAAATCTTGGTTCTTGCCTATCATCATCTCAAAGTACTTCATCGTTGGTGTAACCACGATATAAATACCTTCTGGCAGGTGCTCCTTTCCGTTGAATACAAAAGTCTCACCACGGCGAACTTTACACGTATCCTTGATGTATTTTTTATCACCATAATAGTTTCCTAAATACAATACGGTATCCTTGAAATTGTTAAGCTTTACACTGATATGATAACCAGTTTTTGTGTCTTCCTTTTTGGCGGTCACCTTATTCTTGTCACCCGCATATACAATCGTACTTGCGAACGCGAAAAAGGTCAGTAGTTGTAAAAATTTCGTTTTCATTTCAAAAGCTATAAAAAGGTTATTCGGCAAATTTAATAGTATTCTCAAATATCACAAGTACTTAACACGTGATTAACAGCTAAAAAAGGCCTTGCAAAACCTGTGGCGTCTTCAAACTCCCAAATCCTGCGATGTGCAATTGATAATAGCGTTCCAAGAGTGCTAAAATCTTACGACGTTCGTGCATATTCCATTTGCCCGGACTGTCTAACCATAATTTTTTGAAGGCAAGCAAATCATCGCCCACCAAAAACTCTGCATATGGAGGTAATTCAAGACTGAAAATCCCTTGTCTAAGGTCGAAACAGACGCAGTTGTCAATCTGCTCTCCTTGAGGACCAAAGCCTAAATATTGACTTAATTCAAACATAAATTGAATAGGGTAGGTGCCCGTTTCGCAATCCTCCTTATCCAAATGCAATAAAGCCTGTTTGATATATTGATACAAAGTCTGATCTTCTAAATCTTCCGTCAATGATTTCTGCAATAACTCGCAAATAAAAAATGTAATCGTCTGTCGAATGGGCTCAAATGGAATGCGGGTATATAATTGCAAAGCCTTTAACTCCTTGATACGTTCGAGGTTTACATTGGCACGCTTGTAGACGATTAAATCTAATAAACTCAGCGGCTGTAAAAGCGTTTTGGTTGTACTCTTCGCACTTCTTACCCCGTTGACGATATAACTTTGCTTGCCAAATTTCTCAGTAAAAATGGTGCAGATTACACTCGTCTCGCGATACGGTATATTTCTGATAACAATCCCCTCTGTCTGATGTAACATGCCGCCTGTCCTGATTAAACATTGATTAGTTGAAAAGCTCTGAGCCCCTTTCTTTTATTTTAAAGGCTTTGAACGGAACTTAACGAGGTAAATTTAAGTATGAAAAATAGTATTTCCCGATTTAGTTTTATCCTGCTTTGCGGATTAGTCATTTTTAGCATCTTACAAGTGAATGCTAAAACACGTCGTAAGGCCAAACACAAAAAGATAAAAGCAAAGAAGGAACAGGCCATACAATGGACGCCGAATCGACTCAGTACGAACTTTAAAACTTTCGGAGACACCGCTTTATGGATTGATCAACAATTAGCCGCAATGAACGATACCGAACGAATAGCGCAGTTAATTATGATGCCCGTTTATACGAATAAAGACTCTGTTCTTTCTCGTCAAATTATCAATTGGGTAAAACAGTATAATCTCGGTGGCGTAATTATGATGCAAGGCTCACCTTATCGCCATGTTATGCTCATCAATCGGATGAATCAAAATGCTAAAACGCCACTCTTCGTGAGTGTAGATGGAGAATGGGGTCTAGCCATGCGTTTGGATTCTGTACATGCTTTTCCTCGTCAAATGACCTTAGGAGCAATCCCTCCTGATACTGATGGGCAATTTGGTAACTTGCATGAATACGCAATCGAAAAGATGGGGGCTGCTGTAGCCATGCAGTGTCGTCGCGTTGGTATAAATATCGATTTCGCTCCGGTTGTGGATGTGAATAATAATAAAATGAATCCTGTAATCTATGATCGTTCATTTGGAGATGATTGGAAATTAGTCTCGCGTAAGGGAATAGCCTATATGAAAGGATTACAGTCTAATAATGTAATGGCTTGCGCTAAACATTTTCCGGGTCATGGCGACACCGAAACAGATTCACACTATGGCTTGCCAAAATTGAATTTTACTAAAAGTCGCTTAGACTCTTTAGAATTGCGTCCTTTCAAGGAAATGTTCAATGCGGGTGTGCAATCCGTAATGGTGGCTCATCTATCTGTTCCTGTTCTGGATTCAAGTAATACACCTGCATCGCTCTCGGCAAATGTGGTAACCGATTTACTAAAAAAAGAACTTCGATTTAATGGATTATCCTTTACCGATGCATTAAATATGAAAGGTGCTGCGCAAGGACTAAACGGCGCACAAGTTGCGTTAAAATCTCTATTAGCTGGTAATGATATTTTGTTGTTTGTCTCTGATGTACCCGCAAGTATAGATACGATTTTAAATGCCCGCGATAGAGGTCTGATAACGCAAGCGGAGATAGATAACCGCGTTCGGAAAGTGCTTTACTACAAATACAAATTAGGACTCAATCATTGGCAACCTATTGATCCGCGTAATATAACGCAAGACCTAAACCAATATGATAACTTAATTCAAAATCTGTACGACCACGCTGCGACTAGTTTTCAGTCTCATAATTTACAGCACTGGAACTTTCAAACAACGGACACTTTATTCTGGTATGTGGCTGGAATGGACACTATGAGTACATTTTTTCAATTAGCAGCTAAGGAAACAAACCGTCCAATTCGATATTTCTGCTACAAGAATCAAATGCCCGACTCTGTTTTCAATTATCTGCTTCCAAGAAAAAATCAGTTAATTATTGATGCGCATTTGATCAATCGATTCGCCGCTAAAAACTTTGGCTTTTCAAACGCCTTCATTGAACAATTGACGGATTTACAGGCTTCAAAAAATCAAATTCATCTCTTTGTATTTGGCTCTCCTTATTTTGTGGGCCCCTTCACTGATTTGCTGAATCTGACTGTATTATATCAAGACAATATTTTTACAGCGAATACCGCTTTTAAGCTTTGGCAATCGGCTTTAGAAGTTACCGGACATTTGCCGGTGACAGCGAATAATCGCTTTGTGGCCGGTGCAGGAATGCATGTACTACCTGTGGTAACAGAAGATCCTAATGGAACGAGTATTGTTAGAACGCCTAA
>JAPJNH010000148.1 GCA_026461075.1 Chitinophagales bacterium | reverse complement strand
GCTTAGGGGAGATACAATAAAAGTCTCTGCTTATCCGTCTTACTCACCAGACAAATCAGAAGGAGAGTTAATAGAAGTGATAGAAAGAAATAAGAAAGAATTTTCAGGAAGGATTCAAATAAGCGAGAAGTTTGCGTTTTTAAGTAGCGATAACAATAAGTACGGCATTGATATTTTTATTCCGTTGAATAAATTGAACGGCGCAAAAAACGGACAAAAAGCAGTAGCGAAAATTACGCGCTGGGAAATAGAAGATAAAAATCCGATAGGAGAAATCACAAAAGTATTAGGCAACGCAGGTGAGAATAATACTGAAATGAATTCGCTTTTAGTCGAGTATGGATTTCCATTATTTTTTCCTGCGGAAGTAGAAGCGGAAGCTGATCAGATTAAAGAAGAGATTACCGCGAGTGAAATCAAAAAACGAAAAGATTATCGAGGCATCACAACCTTTACCATCGACCCTGTTGATGCAAAAGATTTTGATGATGCATTGTCGATTCAGTTTTTACCGAATGGAAATTATGAAATAGGAATTCACATTGCCGATGTATCGCATTATGTGAAAGAAGGAAGCGCGCTCGAAGAAGAGGCTTATTTCAGAGCTACATCTGTTTACCTTGTTGATAGAGTAATACCAATGTTGCCAGAAAAACTAAGTAACAAGGTTTGTTCGCTACGACCAGGAGAAGACAAATTATGTTACGCAGCAATATTTGAAATTGATAAGGATGCGAAAGTGATTTCGGAGTGGTTTGGAAGAACGATTATTCATTCCGACAGACGATTTACTTATGAAGAAGCACAACAAGTAATTGAAACAGGAGAAGGAGATTTAGAAGAAGAAATCAAGTTGATGCATACGCTTGCGCAAAAAATGCGACAAGAAAGATTTAGCCATGGTGCTATTACGTTTGATAAAGTAGAGGTTAAATTTAAACTCGACGAAAAAGAAATGCCTGTTGATGTTTATCTGAAAGAAAACAAAGACAGCAATAAATTAATTGAAGAGTTTATGTTGCTTGCGAATAAAAAAGTAGCGGCATTTGTAGGACAAAAATTATCCGAAGAAAAAGGACACGAACAAACATTTGTCTATCGTATACACGACAAGCCCGTTCCAGAAAAATTAGAAAACTTTTCATTCTTCGCAGCGAAATTTGGACATAAAATAAAAATCAATTCAGAGAAAGCCATTGCGCAATCGTTGAATCAATTGATGAAGGACATTAAGGGTAAACGCGAAGAAAATGTGTTAGAGCAATTGGCAATTCGCACAATGGCTAAAGCGGTTTATACAACGCAGAATATTGGTCACTACGGATTAGCATTTGATTTTTATACGCACTTCACATCACCTATCCGACGATATCCAGATGTGATGGTACATCGATTATTAACGCATTATTTGAACAATGGAAAGTCGGTGGAGAGAGAAGGATTAGAAGAACGATGCAAGCATAGCACCGATATGGAAATTAAAGCATCGGAGGCAGAACGATCTTCTGTGAAGTTTAAGCAAGCGCAATATTTAATGGGTCGTGAGGGAGAGGTGTTCGACGGAATGATTTCAGGTGTTACCGAGTGGGGCCTTTATGTAGAATTAGTAGACAGTAAATGTGAAGGGTTAATACGTGTTCGTGATTTGAAAGATGATTACTACGATTTAGATGAAGCTAATTATTGTTTAGTTGGAAGAAGATCAAATCGTCGTTTTCAGCTAGGCGATCCCGTTAGAGTCAAATTAAAATCTGCCGATTTATTGAAAAAGCAGATTGACTTTATTATGTGGGATTTTTCGGGCAACGAAGCACCTGAATTAAAGGAAAGACGAATCAGCAACAAGAAAGATAAGCCACGAGGATTTGCAAAGCCAGCTACTAAGAAGGGGAAAAGAAGAAGATAGTTAGTCTTCGTATTGATCATTCGTAATCTTCTATTCATATTGTACTCTTGTTATTAGAATTTTCACACATTTCCGTAATAAGCAATAACTTTGAGAATTCGAAAACAGCAATGAACTTAAATCAATTATACTCTACGCAACGGCCAGGAAAGCCAAGCTTGAATTCAGATATAAGAACAGAATACCAACGTGATTTTGACCGATTGATTTTCTCGGGTCCCTTTCGTCGTTTGCAAAATAAAACGCAGGTCTTTCCCTTGCCAGGATCGACGTTAGTGCATAACCGTTTGACGCATTCGTTGGAGGTTGCATCTATTGGAAGATCATTAGGAAAGATAACCGGTAGAATGTTAGTTCAACAATTCGAAGGAGTGCTAACAGAAGAGGCGAAAGAATTTTATGGACATCATTTATCGGAAGTTATTGCGGCTGCGTGTTTAGCGCATGATATTGGCAATCCCGCATTCGGACATTCAGGAGAGAAGGCGATCTCTCATTTTTTCTTGAATGGAGGGGTAGATAAAAATTTATTTTCTGAAGCAGAATGGAAAGACCTAACCAACTTCGAAGGAAATGCGAATGCATTGCGATTATTGACGCATCAGTTTAATGGTCGATTACCTGGAGGATACCGATTAACACTTACAACGTTAGCGACTATACTAAAATATCCTTGTGAGGCCTTGGGTAGTGATAAGTCGAAAGTACATTTAAAGAAATACGGATTCTTTCAAACAGAAAAAGAATTGTTTTTAAAAATCGTGAATGAATTTGGCTTGTTGCAAGAGAATGAAAATCCGTTGCAGTACTGCCGACATCCATTTGTGTATTTACTAGAAGCGGCGGATGATATAGCTTATCGCATTATTGATTTTGAAGATGCTGCACGATTAGGAATAATTACTGTTGATTTGATGCGCGAAAAAGTATTGAAGTTGCTAATGGAATTAAGACGAGATGATATTAGTGAAGTAGAAGAAACCTTGAATATGATTGGCGACGAAAACGAGAAGCTATCTTATTTACGAAGCAGAGCAATCAATACACTTACTTTTTCTGCGGCAGATGTTTTCATGCAAAACATACAAGTAATTTTAGAAGGAAAATATCAAAGCACACTTATCGATGAAATTCAACTTCGCAGTGATTCATTAAAAGAGATTGAAAAAATATCCATTCAAAAGATTTACAATCATCCAACAGTAGTTGAAATAGAACTCGCAGGATACAATGTGATGAAAGAATTATTAAGCACATGGATACCGGCCGCGATAAAAACCAAATCAGAAAGAACGGCTCCTGAAAGTAAGGTGATGCAATTAATACCAGAACAATTTGGTCCTTTTGAAGAAAGCGATTCTCCGTATTCAAAGGTGATGCGCATATTAGATGTTGTATCAGGCATGACGGATTTATATGCTACCGAGTTGTATAGGAAGATAAAGGGGATTGATATTGGGAAACATAAGTAATGTGCTAATTTGATAATTGGTCTGGTTTACTTCGACTACGCTCAGTAAACGTATTAAAGCACCTATTCTATATTAGCTTTCTGTGCGTCCCTTGTCTGTATGATGTTGGGATATAATTAATTTTCCGGTTTTATTTATGTGTTGACTCAGTTGGCTGAGCGTAGTCGAAGCCAACTGAGTAAAAAAACAAAAAGTCCGAATGAAAATCATCCGGACTTTTTAAATACACACTAATGTAACTAGATTAAATCGAATCTATCTGAGTTCATTATTTTTGTCCATGCAGCGATAAAGTCTTTTACGAACTTTTCTTTCGCATCATTGCAAGCATATACTTCTGCTAATACACGAAGCTCTGAATTAGAACCGAAAATTAAATCTGCACGACTTGCTTTCCACTTAATCGCTCCTGTTTTACGATCACGACCATCGAAGATTTCTTTTGTATCATCTGAAGCAAACCAAGCAGAATCCATGCTTAATAAGTTCACGAAGAAATCGTTTGTTAATTGTCCAGGAGTATTCGTAAATACACCAACGTTAGAATTGTTATAGTTGGTATTTAAAACACGCATACCACCAACAAGCACTGTCATTTCAGGTGCAGTAAGGTTTAATAATTGTGCTTTGTCAACTAATAATTCTTCTGTCGACATGGTGAATTTCGTTTTCAAATAATTTCTGAATCCGTCAGCCATAGGCTCTAATACCGCTATTGAATCAACATCTGTATGCTCTTGTGTTGCATCCATTCTTCCTGCTGTGAAAGGAACTTCTACCGAATGGCCTGCAGCTTTCGCAGCCGTTTCAATTCCTACAGAACCTGCTAATACGATTAAGTCAGCTAATGAAATTTTCTTATCGCCTTTTGCATTGAAATTATTCTGAACAGTTTCTAATGCAGCTAATACTTTGTTTAATTGTACAGGGTTGTTTACTTCCCAGTTACGCATTGGCATTAAACGGATACGCGAACCGTTAGCACCACCACGCTTGTCAGTACCGCGGAACGTAGAAGCCGAAGCCCAAGCACTAGAAACCATTTCACTTACTGATAATCCAGAAGCCGTGATTGCAGCTTTTAATTCTTTGATATCGTTGCTATCTACTAACGGATGATTAATAGCAGGAATAGGATCTTGCCAGATTAATTCTTCAGCAGGAACTTCTTTACCAACGTATAAAGTACGAGGACCCATATCACGATGTGTTAACTTAAACCAAGCACGAGCGAATGCGTCAGCAAACTGATCTGGGTTTTCATAAAAACGACGAGAAATTTTTTCGTAAGCAGGATCAAAACGCAATGACAAGTCTGTAGTTAACATTGTTGGCAATTGCTTTTTGTTAGCATCAAACGCATCTGGAATAATCGCTTCTGCGTTTTTAGCAACCCATTGGTGAGCACCTGCAGGACTTTTTGTTAATTCCCATTCGTAAGAGAATAGATTCTCAAAATAATTATTTGTCCATTTGGTTGGCTCGTTTGTCCATGTTACTTCTAATCCGCTTGTAATTGCATCAGGACCCTTACCACTTTTGTGGGAGCTTATCCAACCAAAACCTTGATGTTCGATACTTGCAGCTTCTGGTTCAACACCTACTAATGCTGCATCACCAGCGCCATGCGTTTTACCGAATGTATGTCCACCTGCGATAAGTGCAACAGTCTCTTCATCATTCATTGCCATACGAGCAAATGTTTCACGAATATCGATGGCCGCCGCTAACGGATCTGGGTTACCGTTAGGGCCTTCTGGGTTTACATAAATTAATCCCATTTGAACTGCTGCTAATGGTTTCTCTAAATTTCTATCCGCAGTATATCGCTTATCTCCTTTCCATTCGTGCTCGATTCCCCAATAAACATCTTGCTCTGGCTCCCACACATCTTCTCTACCACCTGCAAATCCAAATGTTTTGAATCCCATTGACTCTAACGCAACATTACCTGTTAGCACCATTAAATCGGCCCACGAAAGTTTGTTACCATATTTTTGTTTGATAGGCCATAATAAACGGCGAGCCTTATCTAAGTTTCCGTTATCAGGCCAGCTGTTTAATGGGGCAAAACGCAATTGACCAGCACCTGCCCCACCGCGACCATCGCCTGTACGATAAGTACCTGCGCTATGCCAAGCCATACGAATAAAGAAAGGACCATAATGTCCAAAGTCTGCTGGCCACCACTCTTGTGAGTTGGTCATTACAGCTGTAATATCTTTTTTTACTGCCTCTAAATCCAACGACTTAAACGCTTCTGCGTAGTTAAAGTCTTTATCCATTGGATTCGATAATGATGATTTTTGGCGAAGCGTGTTAAGCTTTAAACCATTAGGCCACCAATCGTTGTTTGTTGTCCCTGCCGATCCTACATGACCAGTACCATGATTAAAAGGACATTTTCCTGTTGATTCCATATTTTTAGAATTAATGTTTTTATAGATTTTGATTCACGAAATTAAGCATAAGATTAACAACAATTTATTCATTCAAAAAAATCGGTCAATTAATAAAAAACAAACACTTAAAGACAAAATTTGTTTTTTAAAAACTAATCGCTCGATTTAAGATATTGTTGTGGCGTCATCACCGGAATGGTGGCTTTTTTAAAATCTTTTAAATTTCGAGTGAGCAGAATGGAAATATTGTTTTCGATAGTAAAAAATCAAAACTTCTTCTTCAACATACACCTTTGTATATCGCTTTGGAGTTTTTTGATAGCGGCTTCCGACATGCATTGAATAATTGCGTCGGTGTAATAGGAAATAGCTTGGTCGTAGTTTTTTTGTTTTTCGTAAACCAAACCAAACAAGCGAAATAGCTTTTCTTTTTCTATACCCGGAATTTCAAAGCCCTTATTTAACACAGCAATGGCCTCCGTGTATTTTTCAAGATGAATCAACAATTCTGCAAAGTCGTAATACAGCTCGGGATATAACGGATCAAAGCGAAGCGCTTTTGTAAAAAACTCTTCGGCAAGTGTAAAGTTTGATAAGTGACGCATGTACAGATGCCCGAGTAGTGCGTTACCACGACCATGGTCTGGATAACGAATCAACAGCAACGATAATTCGTTGATGCACTCTTCTACCTGACCGTCTTTTAATAAGCGGGTGGCTAGATAAAGTTGCTTGTCAGATGCGTTAATCATTTAGCGTTGGTGTACAATTTTGCAATCTGCAATTTACGATAGTGGTAAATGAATTTTTCAAATAGGTGGCGAATGGTCTTTAATTTAGGGTAAACCCTCAAGATTATCCAACGGAACGCTCTCTCCAGAACAGACAATACAAGAAGGCAAAAAAGGTAATGCCTGCTTGTGTTTCAAGCGTATCTTCCGATAACATCGATATAGCAGCAATCAGAATGAAAGAAGAAAAAAGAAATCCTGCCGATTTATAGTTAGTTATTAACGGATAAAACAATACCGCAATCAACAATAAAACACCACTAACGCCAAAGGCTATACCCAAAGTGATGTATTGGTTATGCGTTCGCAATCGCCATTTTTCTTCAAGCTTCGATTTGTCTTTTATATACTGCTCCTTAAAAGCTATATCCACATCTCCGGTGCCAACACCAATCAACCAATTGTGCTTAAAAATCTTTAGTCCCGTTGACCAATACACGAGTCGCTGTGTGAAAGATTGCCCAGAGACCTCACCGCTATAATAATATTGCCGATATTCCCAAGCAAGATTTTTGATGCGCATACCCATACCGTTATGATTGATTTGTTCCACACTCGAAAAACCATTCTTAATAGCATCGATTTCATATTGTGATAAACCCATCACCGCTTCTCGATCTTTGTTCCATCCTTTTGATGAAAGAAAACGAATTACAGAGTAATAATACCAATAACCAAAACGATTGTTATTATATACCGAAAATCCAGTTCGCTCTTTCCAAGCTTCATCCAGTTCTTTATCACAGATGTTTATCCAAACAGGATGTCCATTTTCTACGTCTTGCCGTTCGGGCAATGAGTAATAGGTGTTCCCTCTAGGAGTATATTTCAGAAGTTTCGACTCATCGACATGAATAGGAATAATGGAATTAATAAAAACTAATTTGTAAAAATAACCACCAATAAAAAGTATAGAAATAATTCCAGCCCCACTAATTCCTATAAGTAAAAACCGCTTGTTTTTATTAACAAGGATAATCAAGAATGAAATTAAAACAAACACACCGATAACAATAATACCTGTTAGTGATTGTAATAAAATCAAGAAAAAGAAAAACCAAATAAAAATTATTACGTTCATCCAACGACGATCGTTTTTAAAATCATCGTACAACAAACTCATCGCAACGCAAACAAGCAATGCTAAGCGGATATGAGAAATAAACGGACTAATATCTCTGATGTCGTGCACCACAATAGGACTCCATCCGAGGTAAATAGCAAGACTTATAAGCGTAGAGATTAAAACGGATACCGTAAAAAAATGAAATAAGTAATTTCTTGTTTGAATTGTTAATGGAGACATTGATAAAATCAAAATCGGCATTATAAGCAATGGTAATTTAATTCTGATATCATTAAAGGCATAATGAAAATCGCTGGTGTGTATTAGTCCAATAATATGAATCGTAAATAAAGACATCAACAAAATAACAACTGTTTTATTCGATTTTAGTTGTTGCCATTTATCTGAAAAATTTGCACTTAGCAACCATCCTCCGAGAATAAAAAACTGTCCGAGGCTCATTCCAAATTTCGATAATGCCATGGAGGAGGCCACCATAAAAAGACCCACGACATAAGCTTTGTTTCCGAAGGAAATGATTTTATTATTCAAAAGAAATTACTCTTTAAAAGTTCGATTTAAAAAAGCAGAATATACACTTGAACTACTCAATGCTTTCAGCGCCATTTTAATTTCAGGGTCACTAGAGAAACTGTTTTCTATTCTTCCATTCTGATAATAGTATCTGGAAACAATTTCATTTTCAATCAACCATTTTACTTCTTGCTCATGAAGTTTTAAATCGGAAGACTTATCTCCTTTTAATTTTGCTTTAACAGCGTTGTACTCTGATTGTATATTTTGAAAATAATTTTCTTTTTCTGCTTTTTCTTTTAGTGCGATTAGTTTTGCCTCACTCTCAGTTTCATAATCGTATTCTTTATTGCTTAACCACGAAATAAAATCTGCGTATTCATTATCGCTCAAATGAAAATTCTTAGCATCAGTAATAGTTGGATGTTTAATTTTATATTGCGTGGCATAATCAAACAATAAATATTTTGCAGATAATGTTTGGGCAATACTGCTATAGGTTAAGGCATTTGTAATATAGTCGGGATTAATACCACCGCCATCATAAACCTTTCTACCGCCTTTTGTTTTAAACTCAGACATTAAGGAATCAGGAACCTTTCCTACACTACCATCTGCGTTGCGATGTGTATAGTCGAGCGCCTGAATACATCTTCCGCTCGGAATATAATATTTAGCGGTAGTTACTTTTAGCTGTGTATTATAAACTAACGGACGAGTTGTTTGCACAAGACCTTTACCAAATGTTCTTTGACCAATAACAACACCTCTGTCGAAATCCTGCAATGATCCACTAACAATTTCAGCAGCAGAAGCAGAACCACTATTCACTAAAATTGCTAATGGTGTTTTTGTATCTATTGGACCGCTAGTTGTGCGATAAATTTTATCCCAGTCTTTTACTTTACCTCTTGTACTAACCACCTCTTGACCTTTATCGATAAACACGTTTACGATATTAATCGCTTCATTTAACAATCCGCCAGGGTTACCTCTTAAATCCAGAATTAATCCCGATACTTTCTTTTTCTGAATTAAATCCTTCACAGCATTCTCCACCTCTTGTCCTGCATTATCGGTGAAACCACTTAAACGGATATACCCAACGTTACCTTCAATGACTCCGTAATAAGGAACATTTTTAATTTGTATTTCTGCACGGGTAATCGTTTTGTTTACAGTTTCAAATCCGTTTGATGAAGGGCGATCAACTACGATTGTAAGATTAGTATTTGGAGTCCCCTTTAACATCTTACTGACATCATCATATTCTAAACCCTTAGTTGTTTTACCATCTATTGTGCGAATAATATCACCTGCCATCACTCCGAATTTTTGTGCAGGAAAACCTTCGTAAGGATCAGTAATTATAACCTGGTTATTTCTTTGTCCGATAAGCGCACCAATACCTCCGTATTGTCCAGTTGTCATAAATCGATAGTCATCCGCCGATTCTTCGGGAATAAATGTTGTATAAGGATCGAGGCCTTCTAGCATTTCATCAATACCTGCGGTTACCATCTCTTCTGCATTGATAGGATCAACATAAAAAACGGAGAGTTCACGAAATATGGTAGTAAAAACATCTAGGTTTTTATTTAGCTCGAAGTAATTATCGTTGGCAACCTTGAACGATAAAAAAATAATTACCGTGGTGATAACAAAAACAGGAAGCTTTATAATTTGAATAAATTTCTTCATAGATAAATATACTTATTTTTCTGGTACAGGATCATAACCATGTCCGCCCCATGGGTTACAGGATAAAATTCTTTTGAACGTTAGCCAGCCACCTTTCATTGCACCATGTTTGGTGATTGCTTCAACTCCATATTGCGAGCAAGTAGGAGTATAACGGCAGGCCTTACCTAAATGTGGTGATATTGCTCCTTTGTAGAACTGGATAAGCATTATCATCAATTTAGCGGGCACTTTGCGCATGTTCAATTGTTAAACGCTGTAAAAGTAACTTTATTTTCTCTTGTGTTTTTGAATAATCAACAGTGGAATTACACTGAGAAATGAACAATATTAACAACCCCTTTTTTTGTTCTAAGCAAGAGTTCAGCAGATCCGTTTTATTAAGCCTAAAGCTTTCGCGCATGAGGCGCTTCATTCTATTACGATCGATGGCTTTTTTAAGTTTTCTTTTAGGGGCTGCAAAGGCCACTTTCAACGGGGCTTCTTCATCAAAAGGAACTTCAAGAGCGATGGCCTCAAATGGCGACACCCAATGACGCTTACCTTTTCCAAACAATAAATCAATCGATTTTGCACTTTTCAGCCGCATAGAAGTAGGGAAGGCAAAACCGTAAACAGATGAATTATGAGATTCCATTGATGGGTTAAAAATACAAAAGCCTCAACAATTTAGTTAAGGCTATGTTTTTATTCTTAGCTTGTTTAATCAACAAGATTATTTATTTTTCTTGATATAATTTTCGATACTCATAGTCATAGAGGGAGCCTCAGGAATTGGCGCCTGAATATCTAATCGAAGGCCTGCATCTAATACTGCTTGTGATGTTGTTTGTCCGAATGCCGCAATAAGCGTAGTGTTTTGTTTAAAATCCGGGAAGTTTTTGAAAAGAGACGTGATTCCAGCAGGACTAAAAAACACCAACATATCATATTTCACATCTGCCAGATCACTTAAGTCGCTACAAACCGTTTTATAAATGGTGGCCTTTGTAAAATCGAAATTGTTAGCTGCTAAGGTATCTGCTATTTCTTGCTTTGCGATGTCTGAGCAAGGAACTAAAAATTTTTCTTTCTTATGCTTCTTCAATACTTCTAGTAAGTCGTTGATGTTTTGTTTTCCGAAGAAAATTTTACGCTTACGGTAGGTAATATATTTCTGTAAATAATGAGCGGTAGATTCAGAAACACAGAAGTATTTTAATTCCTCCATATTCGTTATGCGCATCTCTTGGCAGATACGAAAGAAATGGTCTGCCGCATGACGACTGGTAAGAATAACAGCTGTATGCTCTGTGATATTGATTTTATCCTTACGAAACTCTTTCGCTTCGATTCCTTCTACATGAATAAACTCGCGAAAATCGATTTTCAAAGAGTGCTTCTTTGCCAAGTCGAAATAAGGCGATTTATCGGTCTCCGGCTTAGGTTGTGTAACTAATATAGATTTTACTTTCAACTTAATTAAATAAATTAATGGTACACAATCGGGTCTTCCCTATGTTTGTTTTTCGTAAGTCTTTTACAATGTGCTTAACTTCCACACAACCAAGAGGGGTGCAACTTCGAAGGCGCAAAGGTACAAAAACAAATAGAAAAAAGAGAATTGGGGGATAGAGAACCAAATTCTTATTGCACGAGATAATCTAAAAAGAAACATCAGTCCAATAAGCAATATTGCAACAGTGGCAACAAAGTGCTTTACAATGCCAGCTGAATATGCCAAAAAGATATTTGCAGGGAAGAGCACTAGACCTGCCATCATTATCATAAGAAACAAGTTAAAAATATAGGTCCCAGCCGCCTTTTCCTGATTGAAAACAACGCTTAAGGCTCGCAGCAAAATCATTTTTATAGAGTAAGAAATTGCAATAATCAGCGAAAACAAAACAAACCGAATAAGGCCCTTTTGTAACCAGTAAATTTGCCAATCATAAAGAATGCTTATTTGGTATAAAAACAAGCCTCCTAACAAGTAGGAGATAATACTAATAACCAGAGACGCTCTTTGTAGTAAATAACTTTCATCACGGACTATCTGATTACTTGCTGTCATATTGAAAAAAGATGTAAGCAACTGTCGGAATATTTTATAATAAAACAATCGAAACCAGGTAAAAAAAACAACCATCACCACTAATGAAATCGTGAGCCAATCGCTAATAGTATCATTGATTGGGCGCGCGTTTGG
>JAPJNH010000147.1 GCA_026461075.1 Chitinophagales bacterium | reverse complement strand
TGCCCTCCGATCTTTACGTTGCGGTGTAGCATTGTTTGACCAAGACAATTTGAAATACTGTATTCATCAGCGCCTTCCGGTAGTGCTATCATAATATAATCAGTACTCGGGTTTGGATAAATGATTGAATTATCATTGCTTTCGTTGATGGTCGTAACTGCGTTTACAACAGGCGATACATAGGGATGTAAACTGTCTCTAAAAACAATGGAAGTAATCGCTTCGTTGCCAGCAATCTCATTCGTTATAATCTCGACTACAGGCCAATCGTAGCCTTTTGCCAAAAATTTATATTCATGACGAATCGAGGCGATATTACTGATATTAAGACCGAGGGTATCTAAGGCAACGCTGTCTAAAATATCTAGTCGAGAATGAATTCTATTTACATTATAAAAGGTGTCGCTAGGCGTGATTAAGGTACCGTAGCCATCGACGAAATTATGACGGATACGTTGTTCCTTAATGGTGAATCCTACGATTGGAATCGTGAGGGTATACTTATAATTGCTGCTATCCAAATCGCCCATTGTACAAGGGAAGCGATATAATAAATCGGCACTAGAGTAACGTAATGGAAAGGGAATCCCTTGTATATTACCTGCAAAACCCGCTTGCGTAAATTTAGTAGAAGACTTGCGATAATAGTTCCAAACATTACTCAAGGCAAAGCCCGCTACACTCAAATTGTTCTTCTCTGCAGCCGCCATATTACTGCTCGTAAAGAAAGCAAATGCATAGGTGGTAGGAGAGCCAAATAATGTGGTGAAAGAATCTGTAAACTCGCTGCTTCTGCTGAGCTGACTATAATCCCAAAAAGCATTCGGACCTGTTGTCGCAAAGTCGACCCCTGCGGTGTTATTGCATTTCACATAAGGAAGATATTCGCCAGCGAATACTAAATCGGAGCTATCTAAAATAGGCGCATTTTGTGCATTAGCGATTGCAAAGCTCAGCAGAGCCATGACGAGTAGTTGTAATTTTTTCATAAGCTTTTTTATCGCATGAGGATGATATCCCCCTTCTTGATGTGTTCGTCGCCATTCGCATCTAAGAAACGAATCTCGTAGATATAAGTGCCTATTTCTTGCTCCTCTCCTTTGAAAGTGCCATCCCATCCTTCTTGCAAAGAACGAGTGGCAAATATTTTTTGACCGTAACGATTATAAATAGAGAAGTCTTCTAATTGAATTTTGTCGTTGAACATTTTCAAACTGAAGACATCATTATTACCATCCTTATTAGGCGTGAACGCATTATAAATTGGAAGATCCGTCAATACTTTAACGGTAACTGTCAATTCATCACTCGCTTTACAGCCTTTCATATCTTGAATGGTGAGCGTATAATTCGTGCTTTTATGTGGTGTTAAAATTGGATGTAAGCTGTGTTCACCCAAAATATCAATCTCTGGTGTCCAACTATAGGTAAGTGGCGTGTTAGTATTCAATAGAGGCTCGGGATGTACGCTTTCTCCGGCAAATATGGCGTAGTCAAGACCAGCATATACTTGAAGCACTGGGGTATTAAAATGGAAGTCGAGCGAATCTTTACAATGATTGGCATCTTCTACAAGCACGTGGTAGTCGCCGTTTTCTAGTTTGTCGATATGTTGCGCATTCAGGCCTGTATTCCAAATGTATTGGTAGGGAGCCGTTCCGCCTGCACAACTTAAGGTGATCATGCCATCTTTAGAATAGGAACAAGTGGGTGGGATGGTAACGATAGGACTAGCACTTAATTTAGCAGGTTGTGACACGTTTATCGAAGCAGTAGCGGTGCAGCCTAGTGAATCGCTTAAATGAACGGTATAGGCACCTGTACCAACGGTAATGGAAGCGGTCGTTTGTGCTGGAATGGTATTCCAATTAAAATTATATGGCGGAATGCCTCCATTTACATTCGCTTGTAAAAGGGCGTCTTTTAAGCCATTACAACTGATGTTCTTTACTTGTTGAACGGATACCAAAGCTTGATTAATACTTACGTTAAAACGCGCGGTATCATACAAGGTATTATTACATCCAAATTGTGCAATGGCGCTAATCGTTTGGGATTGTGTAGGCGTATAATTTAAATTAGCACCTGTTCCTATCCATTGGCCATTTGCGTACCAATTGATATTCTGCGATTGAAAGCCGTTCGGTAGAAAGGCGTAGGCATCGCCATTAGCGGCCCAAGTACTATTATTTCTCCCCGGCACGACATATGCCATAGTTCCGGTGCTATTGTGAATTCCTTCTGCTGCAATTCCGTTATTCCATGCGCTGCAAATTTGTTTATTAAGCAAATGAATTTCGATAACGTTGCTTGTCTCAAATAATTTAATTTGTGCCGTAGTTGTTACGCCACAACCGTTAGCACCAGAGGCATAATGTGGTACTTGATGATAGCTCACTACTAGGCGGCGATAAGGGGCATTCCCATAAATGGCATAACTGATGCTTCCTCCCCAACGAGGATCGAGATCCTGCCATGGACCCATGATTACATTCTGTGGAACTAGTCCAGATGAATTAGGTAAGGTGAATCCCGCCCAGCTATTTGGTTGGTTGGCCGAGAAACTGATCCATCCGTTAGAGCCGATAATAAACTGTTGGTAGCTGTTGCCAAAAAAGCAGAAGTCGAATCCGATATTCAAGGCTCTAGTTTGGTCGTCGTCACCGAGGGTCACACTATTCGGAGAAAGGAAAGGGTCGGGATTGAAGCCAATGCCTTGTACCGTATAGGTTTGGGTGGCACTCGGCGCGTTCATCAAATGCGCTTGTAAAGGGATGGAGGAGCCTGCACAAATAGTGGTGTCGTTGTTGACAGAAAGCTCTACCACATTTTGCGCTTTGCTTGAAAGCGTGCAAAGCAAGATCCCAATAAAAATGATAGCACGACGCATATAGATTTATCTAAACTAAAGATACTGATTTTTGTTTTTTTATTTTAGAATACATTTATAGTTAAATTTGGACTTAAATTAATCATTATGCGTCAGTTTGCGGTTGTTTCAGGAGGATCTAGAGGGATTGGTAAG
>JAPJNH010000016.1 GCA_026461075.1 Chitinophagales bacterium | reverse complement strand
TAATCAGATTTGAATTTTTCAATTTCTAATCCAATTTCAATAGCCGCATTAATAATAACCTCTGCTTGCGAAATGTCCTTTTCCTGCAGAAATAGTTTTTCACGGATGAGGCGTAAGTATTCTGCAGCCTTTACTTCGTCTTGTAGTTTTGCCGCATAGAATCCTATAGAGGCTGGAAAGGAGGAATTGATGGGATGTTCCCACCAAATGTCCCCATTCATAACTACTCCATATTTTTTACTTTGTTCATTCCAAAGTTCCGATAGATAAGCTTCCTTTGATTCAAACCCTTCTGGAGTAGGGAATTGTTCCCAAGAGCGTAAAAGTCCGCCCATCTTATATTCAAGCTCAATACTGTTTTTGTATTTTTCAAGAAAGTGAATAAAATAGGGTTCCATAATCCAACAAGTGGAACAAACCGGATCTGTATAATATTTAATTTTTATGCGTTTGTCTTGCATGTGTTTAGTTTTTGTCGATTCCTCTAAAATCAACTAAGTAAAGTGTTTGTTGCGTTCGAAAAACTACCTATTCATTTAAGTAATATACGCAGTTTTTAACGGTGAATGAAACATTTGTATCTTTGAAACATGCCTAGAATACTTGCTATTGATTATGGAAAGAAAAGATGTGGAATTGCTGTTACCGATAATGAACAAATTATTGCTACGGCACTCACTACTGTTCCTGCGAGTGAATTGCTAGCATTCTTAAAGGATTACCTGAAAAGCGAGCAAGTAATTCGTTTTGTAATTGGGGAGCCGAAGGATTTGCAAGGTGGTACCACGCATTCTACGATTCCTGTTGCCAATTTTGTGGCTTTATTGGAAAAGGAGTTTCCTGCTATTCCAATTACTATGATTGACGAACGATTTACTTCTAAAATGGCGTCTCAAGCTATGTTTATGAGTGGTAAGTCGAAAAAACAAAGACAAGATAAGGGACAGATAGATCAAGTGAGTGCGGTAATAATTTTGCAAGACTATATGTCGCGTAATCCTTCTTAATTGTTTATTTTTGCATTATGATTTTACCTATTGTAGCCTACGGTTCACCTGTTTTAAAGAAGAAAGCAACGGATATCAGTAAGGATTATCCTGAATTAAAGCAATTGATAGAGAATATGTGGGAGACCATGTATAACGCTTCGGGCGTTGGATTGGCGGCGCCACAAATTGGTAAAGCGATTCGTTTATTTATCATTGACAGCGCTCAATTGATGGAGGATATTGATGAGGAGGATGAAGATGCGCCTTTATTGAAGGATGGCTGTAAAAAAGTCTTTATCAATGCCGAGATTTTAGAATGTACCGGAGAGGTGTTTTCGTATAACGAAGGATGCTTAAGTATTCCGAATGTACGTGAAGATGTAGAACGTCATGAAACGATTCGCATTAAGTATTTGGATGAAAATTTCAAAGAGCATATTGATACCTTTTCTGCTATTAATGCTCGTATTATTCAACATGAATATGATCATATTGAAGGAATTCTTTTTACTGATCATTTGAAGCCATTGAAGCGAACCCTTTTGAAAAAGAAGTTGGAGGATATCAATAAGGGTGCGGTACGCACTTCATATCGAATGAAGACCGGCGTTAAATAAGAAAATATTTATTGTAACTTGCAGCTATGTGGTGGATTAGTCTGCTTGTTTTTCTTTTTTTAGCTTATATCCTTTTGATATTGGTGTATCATCAAGGATTTGAGCGAACACCTATTATTGATAATTCAGGTGCGGGACAAACTAGTATTTCCATTGTAATTCCTGTTCGTAACGAAGCTGCAAATATTTTAGATTTATTGCAGGATATCAGTGAGCAAGCCTATGCGAAAGAACTTTTTGAAATCATTATAGTCGATGATCATTCTATCGATCAAACGCTTTCACTTTTATATCAGTTCCAAGAAGCACATCCTGAGTTGGCTATTCAAATTCTAGAGTTGCGGAATGCCAAAGTGGAACAGGCTTTCAAGAAGGCGGCTATAGAAATGGCATTGGCAAATGCGAATGGGACTTTGATTCTAACGACAGATGGCGATTGTCGAGTGCCCTCTCATTGGTTGCGTAGTTTTGCGAATTATTATGAGCAGGAGCATTGTAAATTGATGACAGGACCTGTTAAGTTTGAGTATACTCCAGGACGTTTGGTGGAAGAGTTTCAGGCTTTAGATTTTGTATGTATGATGGGAATTACTGCTGGAGCTATTCAGACAGGTTTGCATCATATGGGCAATGGCGCGAATTTGTGTTACGAACGTGCAGCCTTTGACGAAGTGGGTGGTTATAAGGATAATGCCACTTACGCGAGCGGCGATGATCTGTTTTTAATGCACAAAATTGCAGCGCGTTATCCTGGTCAGGTTCGATTCGTAAAAAACTTGCAGGCGCAAGTGGTAACGAAGCCGCAAGAAACATGGTCGGCATTTCTACAGCAGCGATTAAGATGGAGTAGTAAGTCGACTGCCTATCAAGAGAAGCAGATGACTTTAATTTTAGGCTTAGTATATCTTGTGAATTTATTGACGCCGGTATTATTGGTGCTCGGTTTGTGCTACGAACCGGCGCGAATGCCGTTGCTAGGTATTTTAGGGATTAAATGGTTTGTGGATTTACGCTTTTTGAATCTAGTGAGTGGCTTTTTTAGCATGCGCCGTTTAATGCGCTCGATTATACCAATCGGAATTCTTCATATAGTGTATATTGTTGGGGTAGGTACTTTAGGTACTTTGGTGAGTTTTGATTGGAAGGGAAGAAAAATTCGTCGCTAGACACAATATTTTGTGAAGTTTGCGCGTTATTATAGTAACAAGTTGAAATTATGCATAACAAGATTCGAATTTTATGGGCTGACGACGAGATGGAGCTTCTGAAAGCGCATTTGTTGTTCTTAGAAGAGAAAGGCTATGAAGTGATAGGCGTGAGTAACGGCTATGATGCTTTAGATGCTTTACAGCGAGAGCAGTTTGATGTCGTGTTTTTGGATGAACATATGCCAGGTTTGACAGGTTTGGAATTGATACCGAAGATCAGAGAGAAGCATCCGTTTATTCCCGTGGTGATGATTACGAAGAGTGAGGAAGAAAATATCATGGAGGAAGCGATTGGGTCGCAGATTGCAGATTATTTGATTAAGCCCGTGAAGGCGAATCAGATTTTGCTTTGTTTGAAGCGGTTGATCGACAATAAACGCTTAGTGAGTGAGAAAACTACGAGCAACTATCGTCAGGAGTTTCAGACTATGTTGGCTGAATTGAACAATAGCTTAAGTGCAGATGAGTGGGCTGAATTGTACAAGAAAATGGTGTATTGGGAGTTGGAGCTAGATCGTTCTGACAGTCGTGAAATGCAGGAAATTGTGGCTATGCAGAAACAGGAGGCGGGTAGTGGCTTTTGTAAGTTTGTGTCTAAGCGTTATACGGATTGGATGAGTAAACCGGATGATAAAACACCTGTTCTAAGTCATTCTTTAATGACCAAAAAAGTGTTGCCTTATTTGGATGATACGATTCCGACCTATTTTGTGTTGATAGATAATTTGCGTTATGATCAGTGGAAAATTATTCAGCCGATGCTGAATAATTTCACTCGTACAATGGAGGAAAGCCATTACTTTGCTATTCTGCCTACAGCTACGCAATATGCGCGTAATGCGATGTTTGCAGGATTGACTCCGTTAGATATCTCTAAAAAATTTCCAGATAAGTGGGTGAACGATAATGAAGAAGAAGGGAAGAATTTGCATGAAGAGTTTTTCTTGCAAGAGTTATTGAAACGCTCTGGTAAGAATGGAAAAATGTCTTTCCAGAAGATCACGACTACGCAACATGGCAGTGAGTTGGTGAACAATGTTCTGAATTTGATGGGCAATTCCTTAAATGTGATTGTCTATAATTTTATGGATATGTTGAGTCATGCCCGCACTGAAATAGAGGTGCTAAAAGAGCTTGCGCCAGATGAACGTGCCTACCGGAGTATCACAGCGAGTTGGTTTGAACATAGTCCTTTATATGAAGCCTTAAAAAAATTGCAAGGAAAGACTGCCCAAATCATTATTACGACAGATCATGGCTCTATACGAGTGAATGATGCTACGAAAGTTGTGGGTGATCGACAAACTTCTCATAATCTTCGTTACAAAACTGGTAAGAGTTTGCAATATGCCGACAAGGATGCTTTCGGTGTACGCAAGCCGGAGGATATTAAATTGCCGAGCGCATTTGTTAGTTCGGAGTTCATTTTTGCCAAGGAGGATAAGTTCTTGGTTTATGGAAACAACTTCAATCAATACGCTAATTTTTATCGGAACTCATTTCAGCATGGTGGATTATCTATCGAAGAAATGATAGTTCCTTTTGCTCGCTTGCTCACTAAGTAAGAAAGACCGTATCTTTGTATGGATGGAAAATACGATTCATATAGAGTGGGAATCAATTGACGAATTACCAAACGTTGCAGAGGCCTTATTAGAGGCTTGTTCTGCGCTTCGTGTCTTTACTTTTACTGGCGATTTAGGTGCTGGCAAAACAAGTCTAGTAAAGGAGATTTGTAAGTCTTTAGGCTATGGCGGTAATGTGACTAGTCCGACCTATCCTGTAATAGCGGCTTATGCTTTAGCTGATGGAAAGGAGTTGGTACATATGGATTGTTATCGTTTAAAATCTGAGGAAGAAGCGGAGCAAATCGGTATTCCGGATTATTTAGATAGTGGGGCTTATTGTTTTATCGAGTGGCCAGGGGTGATTGAAAATTTGTTACCTTTAAACTACGCTTCGATACAAATTACTACTACTTCAGCTACCGGTAGAAAATTGACCCTAAACAAACACATTTTATGAGTAACGCTACTTCATCTTTAGGTTCTGCGCAATGGTTAACGCAAGAGCAACTTTTGCCGATGCAACAACAACGTATGTCCATGTCTATTGGTGTTCCGAAGGAAAAGTCTTTTCAGGAAAATCGTGTAGCATTGACACCAGAAGCTGTTTCGATACTTGTTAATAATGGACATCAGGTTTTCGTGGAAACGAAAGCGGGTGAGGGTGCTCATTTTTACGATAATGATTTTTCTGAAGCAGGTGCGCAAATTGTCTACTCTCCAGAGGAAGTATTCAAATCCGATGTGATTTTGAAAGTAGCTCCTTTGATGGAGGAGGAAGCAGAGTGGTTGAAGCCTAATCAAATTATTATTTCAGCTATTCATTTACCGACTTTACAAGCAAGTTTTCTAGAGAAGTTGATGCAGAAGAAGGTGACAGCATTGGCTTTTGAATATATTAAAGATGGTAGTGGTACTTTCCCTATTGTAAGAAGTATGAGTGAAATTGCAGGGAATGCTGCCATCTTGATCGCTTCTGAGCTTTTAGGCAATGCACAACACGGAGGAGGAGGTACTTTATTAGGTGGAATTACTGGTGTTCCTCCAGCTAAAGTGGTTGTATTAGGTGCAGGGGTGGTTGGTGAATATGCTACAAGAACAGCTTTAGGATTGGGTGCAGAAGTGAAGGTGTTTGACAACTCTACTTATAAGTTAATGCGCTTACAGAATAATATCGGTATGCGTATTTATACTTCGATTATTCATCCCGAAATTTTAAAACAAGAATTAAGTACGGCAGATGTGGCTATCGGTTCGATACATTCTGAAGCAGGAAGATCTAAGTTGATTGTAACCGATGAGATGGTGCAAAATATGAAGGCAGGTTCTGTGATTATCGACGTGAGTATAGATCAAGGTGGATGTTTTGAGACTTCCGAATTGACATCGCATAACAAGCCCACGTTTAAGAAGTATGATGTGATTCACTACGGCGTACCAAATATCGCGAGCCGTTTTGCTCGTACCGCTTCTTTTGCGATAAGCAATGTGCTTACGCCAAAGCTAATCAAAGCGGGTCAGATAGGGGGCTTGGAGACTTTGTTTCAAACCAATGATGGAAC
>JAPJNH010000146.1 GCA_026461075.1 Chitinophagales bacterium | reverse complement strand
GGAATATTTTCATCACCATGTATGAGAAGGCGAAAATCTTCACTTTCGAAGCGGGTAAAGTAATCTTAAGTATCAGTTTAGTCCTTTGGGTATTAGCTACCTTTGGTCCGTCTTCTCCTCGTGAAAAAGCCGAGAAAAGCTATCAAATAGCTCTTGCTAAGGCGAATACCGATTCGCTTCGTACATTGGCTGAAAATGAATATCAGGCCGCCAAATTAGAGACATCGTATGCTGGTACCTTAGGTAAAGTGATAGAACCAGTTATTAAACCGCTTGGATTTGATTGGAAATTAGGGATTGCTTTAGTGACTTCCTTCGCTGCACGTGAAGTATTCGTAGGCACTATGAGCACGCTCTACTCGGTTGGTTCGGATGCAGATGAACGCTCTTTAAAAGCGAAACTAAACGAAGCGCGTGACGAAGAGGGGAAGCCTATTTTTACGATGGCTATGATCTTGTCACTTTTGATATTCTATGCCTTCGCTTTACAGTGTATGAGCACCATTGCAGTGGTTAAGAGAGAATCTGGTAGCTGGATGCTGGCAATAGCGCAGGTCTTTACCATGACAGGTTTGGCCTATCTCTGTAGTGGAATTGTATTCCAATTATTAAAATAAATTAATTCAGGTGGATATACTCTAGTGGTGGGTTTTCTATAACCATCACACTAGCCGCTTCTTCTAAACGAAGCGATAATTCATAGCCTGCAACACTGATAGCGATTGGATCTCCTAAGGGTGCAATATTAATAACTTTTACCACTTCGCCAGGAAGACATCCCATTTCCATAAGCTTCGTAGATACACCTTCATCTGTGAAGCTGCTTACGACACCTAACTGACCAATTTTCAACTTGCTTAATGGCAACATCTCTTTCCTAATTATTTGCGAATACTGCGGTTGTCTACGTTAAACTTAGCACGTGAATCTTGAGAATTATGTCCCCAATAGTAACTATGACAAGAACTTCCTAAAATAACAAGCGCAAACAGTACTGCAGCTAATTTAATTGTGTTCTTCATGATTAAACAATGTTTTGTTTCGAAATGGCTAAGGCAGAAAAGGTCGGACAAGTATTACACTTTTTCGACTTGTGCGGAGTTCCTTTAGGTTGGCATGCAACCAACGATAAGCTTGCGCAAAATAAAATGATAGCAATGTAACGCATACGACCGATTTTCAGTCCTTAAAAGTAAAGGAAAAATATGGAATCCACTAAAAAATCATTGCGAGAACTCTATTGTGATGAAATTGTTTAATTGATGTAAATCAGTTTAAAAATATGGCTGAAAAATACTAACTTGTTCCTTTAATTTAATCACCCTCAAATCACCCCTGTTATGGGCATAGTAAAAGATAAATTTCGTGAAGTCTCCTTGAAAGTAGGCGAGGAGGTAAAAGAATTGTTGAAAGAGCATGGCGACAAAGAGCTTGGTAAAATTACCATCTCTCAAGCTTATGGTGGGATGCGCGACATTCCTGCAATGGTGTATGAAACATCATTGTTAGATTCGCAAGAAGGTATCCGTTTCCGCGGATATTCAATCCCTGAACTACGTGAGAAATTACCACACGCTGAAGGTAGCTCAGAACCATTACCGGAAGGTATCTTCTATTTGATGTTAACAGGAGAATTACCAACACCAGAAATCGTAAAACACCTTTCTACTGTTTTTGCTAAACGTAGTCATGTGCCGAAGCACGTTTTCGAAGTGTTGGATAAATTGCCAATCTCTACTCACCCGATGACGCAGTTCACTACGGCGATTATGGCAATGCAAACAGAATCTTTGTTTGCTAAAGCTTATCGTAAGGGAATGAGCAAAAAAGACTATTGGGATTATACCTTCGAAGATTCGATGAACTTGATCGCTCGCTTACCTCGCGTTGCAGCGTATATCTATCGTCGTACCTATAAGGATAACGTACATATCGAACCAGATCATTACTTAGATTGGGGTTCTAACTTCGCTCACATGTTGGGTTATGAAGAGAAGGAGTTTCATTATTTGATGCACCTTTACTTGACTATCCACGCAGATCACGAAGGTGGTAACCTTTCTGCACATACCGTACATTGCGTAGGTAGCGGATTGGCAGATCCTTACTTGTCATTTGCTGCAGGTATGAACGCATTAGCGGGTCCTTTACACGGATTAGCAAACCAAGAAGTAATTCGTTGGATTCAAGCAATGCAAGAAGAATTGGGTGGCGGTATTCCTAGCAAACAACAAATCATTGATTACGTTAACAAGACAATGGAAAATGGCCAGGTAATTCCTGGTTATGGTCACGCTGTTCTTAGAAAAACAGATCCTCGCTTCACAGCGCAGATGGAGTTTGCCAAGAAATATATGCCGACAGATGAATTAAACAATATCGTTTGGACATTGTACGAAGTAGTTCCAGAGATTTTAGGTACCAAAGGTAAAATCAAAAATCCATGGCCTAACGTAGACGCACACAGTGGCGCTTTGTTAGTACATTACAACTTAGTTGAAAGTGATTTCTATACTGTATTGTTCGGTGTTAGCCGTGCATTAGGTGTATTAGCACAATTATGTTGGAGCCGTGCATTAGGATTCCCATTAGAGCGTCCTAAGTCAATGACTACAGAATGGATTAAAGAGTTTATTGCAAAGAATCCTGCGTAATAAACTTTCTAAATAACGCTTAAGCCTCGAAGATCTCTTCGGGGCTTTTTGTTGCCTATCCTAAATAAAAAAGGCCCCGTTTTTCACGGAGCCTTTTTTATTAAAAAGATGTATTAAGATGTATTAAGATGTATTATCTAAGAAGAGTTACACTACCTGTCTTGCTGAAGTTCTTACCATCCGTGCTATTACCTTTCCATACACGACCGTCTAAGAACACAGCATCCACTTTCCATACATACACGTCTTGCGGCAATAATTCGCCTTTAAACGTGCCATCCCAAGCTTCTGTAGGTGTACCATGTTCGTCTAAGGCAGTCGATTCAAATACTTTCTCTCCCCATGTAGAGAAGATCTGTAAATGATAGGTCTTGATACCAATTCCTTTCGGACGGAAGACACGAACCTCTTGGTTGCCGCCTGCATTCGGTGACAACGCATTCGGAACATATAAGCTACTCAAATAATTCGTTTCCACTACTTGATAAATCGTATCGGTACAGCCATTATCACGAATCGCTACCAACATCACTCTGTAAGGCCCGTAACTAGGGAAACTATGCGAGGTATTTGCTTCTGTTGTCGCTAAAGGCGCACTACCATCACCAAAATCCCAAACATAACTGCTTGCGTTAGTCGAGTTGTTGAGGAAGTTAAAATCAACTTCCGGAGCTGGCGTATTCAAGGCATCTGCACTGAAGTCTGCTTTTGGCTTCGGTAATACTTGAATGTACGCTTGCTTAGTGGTACTGTCTACACATACTTTATTAATTCCCTCAATGACTAAAGTAACACTGTATAATCCTGCCTTCTTGTAAGTATGTGCCGGACTAGGATCATTGTATAAGCTGCTGCCATCACCGAAGAACCAATGCGCATAAACACTATTTCTAGAAGTGTCTTGGAACTGTACATAATCGTTCTCGCAGATTGGATTTGGAATGCCTACAAAGCCTGCTCTCGGCGTAGGGTATAAAACATATTTATGGGTCGCAATAGAAGTACAACCATAAGTGTTTGAAGCAGTCAATGAGATGTTATAAGTATTTGGAGTTGTATACGTGAAACTAGGACTCGTATTCGCATTCGTATTGCCCATGCCATCGTTCCATAAGAAACCATTCGCACCTGTTGAAGTATTCATCGCAAGTACGGTCGCCGGACTAATACACGAGAACGTATCATTCAATAAGAAAGCAGCTTGTGGTTTAGGATACACATATATCGACGTATACGCAGTGTCTTTACAACCACTAGGATTACCTGCAATGAAGGTTACATTGAAAGTACCACCTGTGCTATAAACGTGATTAGGCGCAAAGTTCGAAGATGAGTTACCATCACCAAAATCCCAATTATTAAAGGAAGAGAATGGCGTATTGTTTACAAAACTTACATTCAATGGCGCACAACCGATTAGCGGCGTAGCGCTGATATTTGCAATTGGAGAAGCAAGAATTGTAATGGTCTTTTTTGTTGAATCCGTACAACCGTATGCGATAGAAGTTCCTACCAATGTCGCCGTATAGGTTGTACTGTTACTTGAATAAACGTGGTGAACAGGATTGGTACTTCCATAACTACCGTCACCAAAGTTCCAGTAATAACTACTCAAGCCTGGATTCACAAACGAGAAGGTGATATCTTGTCCCACACAAACACTCGTTTGCGAAGCAATAATATTTAACGAAGGACTAGGATTGACTGTCACAGGAATAGTTAACGGAGCACCGCTACAACCATTGCTTACCGGTGTTACCGTATAGTTCACTGATCCTGGGAAAGCAGTAGTCGTGTGTAATACCTGATTAATAATCGATCCTGAGCCATTAGCAGCACCAACCGTATTACTTTGAACAACCGTCCAGCTATAGGATGTATTTGGTAAATTCGAACTCAAAGTGATATAATCTGAATTGCCATTACAAATAGTTTGTGCACTTGGTGAAGCACTCACAACAGGAATAGGACGAACAAATAAAGTTGCATATTTAGGGGCGCCTGGGCAACCGTTCGCACTTGGTGTAATTAAATACGTCGCACTATCCAAGCCTAAACTCAAAGCAGTAAGCGTTTGAGCAATGCTACTACCAGTACCAGCATTCGCGCCTCCGCAAGTTGCATTCGTTACAATCCAGCTATACGTTGTACCTGTAACACTACTAGATAAGGCAATATTGCTAGCGCTACCAGAACAGATGGTCTGAGTGCTAGGAGTTACGGTTAAAGCAGGAATAGGATATACAGTGATAGGAACGTTTAAAGGAGCTCCGTTACAGCCATTCGCAGTTGGAGTCACAGTATAGGTTGTTATTCCTGTTGCTGTTCCCGTTGTCGTAAGTGTTTGAATAATATTCAATCCATTAGCATTGCTACCGCCACTAACTCCGTTATTGGCCGCAGTCCAAGCAAAGGTAGTTCCGCTTACATTTGAATTTAATGCAATATTTGTCGTTCCTCCAGAACAGAAGGATTGATTCGGCGGAGTCGCACCAACTACTGGAACCGGATTTACATTTACGGTTACTTGAATAGAGCTACCTGCGCACAATCCAACACTTGGTACAATAGTATAGGTTACGTAACCAGGCTGCGTACCCGTTGTGGTAAGGGTTTGTGCAATCAATGAACCAGTGCCATTTGCGGCGCCTGCAACCAAGCTTGGTGTAATCGTCCAGTTGAATGCTGTTCCAACAACATTAGAACTTAATGAAATATTTGTGGCAGATCCACTACATAAAGTTTGCGTAGCAGGCGTTGCGGTTACTGTCGGATAAGGATTTACAATAACAGTAACAGTGATCGGCAAACCACTACAACCGTTAGCCGTTGGAGTAATAGTATAAGTAACGTTGCCTGGTGCTAAGCCCGTAGTAGTAAGTGTTTGCGCGATAACAGCACCAGTACCAGCACTCGCACCGCTTACGCCTGTTTGACTAACCGTCCATGCAAAGCTCGTTCCGGTAACTGTACTCGTTAATGAGATATTGGTACTCGCTCCGGTACATAATGTTTGGGTATTCGGCGTTGCAGTAACTACTGGAACCGGGTTGATAGTAATATTCACAGGAATACTACTTCCCAAACAACCATTTAAATTCGGAGTGACTGTATAAGCAGCCGTTCCTTGCGTAGGTGTATTCGTTACTAAATTTTGAGCAATCGTAGAACCAACACCTGCCGTGGCACCGCTGATATTATTTTGAATTACCGACCAAGAGAAGGTAGTTCCTGGTAAAGAGGAGCTTAAGCTTATTGCTGTCGAACTTCCTGAACAAATGGTTTGTGTATTCGGCGTGGCAGTTGCACTCGGAGTCGGTGTAACAGTTACAGTATCTTTAACTGCAGCTCCCTGACAACCATACACACTTGGCGAAGGGGTAATGGTATAAATTACCGTACCACTGCTCGCTCCAGGAACACTTAAAATTTGATTAATGAAAGTTCCTCCACCTGCTGAAGCACCGGTAACACCTGTTGCTTGAGCGGTCCAATTAAACGTCGTTCCAGCTACTAAACTGCTTAAACTAATATTGGCCATATTACCAGAACAAACAGTTTGTGGGGACGGGGTGGCAATTACGTTCGGAACAGGGTATACGGTTACCACACTTGAAGTAGTATCGAAGCTACATCCATTGTTTGCACTTAAGCGAATCGTATAGGTTCCTGGTGCGGTATAGGTTACGGTATCCACATTTTGTGTCGAGTAGGTTCCATTGCCAAAATTCCAAGAGAACGTTGTATGCCCAGTTGAGTAATTGCTCACGATAGTCGTGAATGGTGCACAACCAGCAGTCGCTGTGATATTCATAAACGCATTCACCGTATTAGGATGAACGAGAATCGTTTGATAAGTTGTATCCACACCACATGCATTCGTGGCAATTAACATAATCGTAAAAGTAGTATCATTCGCACCTGTATAGAACGTATGCGGGCCAGGATTCTTGGCAGTATCCGTTGCAGATCCATCTCCAAAGTTCCACAAATAAGCCGTTGGTAAACCTTGTGAGGTGTTCGAGAAGTAAATCGGTAAAGGACTGCAACCAACGCTCACATTCGTACCGAAGCTCGCGTGCGGCCCTGGATGAACCTTTACTGAATCTTGCATCGTTACGGTACCACAAACATTACTCACTTGTAAGTCGATGATAAACGTTGTGTCAAAGCGATATGGAGTAGGGTAGGTTGTCGGCGGCGGCGTTACACCATTATAAAATGGCCCACCTAATCCTAGATTCCATTGATAGCTTGGGTTATAACCAGAACTGTAATTGGTGAAATTCACCACTACCGGTCCACAAGAAACGTGCGGACTTAAAGCAAAGCTATCATGAGGTACGGTGACAATTGTAATCGGATGAGTGATAGAATCAATACAGCCATAAACGGTCGTCGCAGTAAGGGTTACATTAAACGTTCCCGTATTTGCATAAGCGTGATTCGGACTGTTGATACCAGAAATACCTCCGTCTCCGAAACGCCAGTTTCTTGAAATAATTAATCCCGTTGAATTGTTCGTGAACAATACACCTATCGTAGCACAAGCAGGATTAGGGTAGGTGAACGCCATTACAGGAAGCGGCTTCACAGTAATTACGACGTTGTTTGAATCCTGACAACCATGAATATCCGTCTCCGATATAGTATAAGTAGTTGTAACACTCGGGGTAACCGTATCATTCGGAGCAGTATTGCTATATCCACCAGGAACACTCACCCAGGTATAGGTACTTCCCGGAACTTGCGCTCCTCCAATTGGTGCAGATTGACCTGCACAAATCGTGGCATTAACACCTGATAAGGCCGCTGGTGCAGGGAACATAGATACATGAACCGTATCTGCAAATGAGGTACATCCCGCAAAAGTTTGCGTGCAATAGTAATCTCCACTGTCCTGATAAAGAGCTAATGGATTAACTGGATTTTTTAAGCTAGAAACAAATCCGTTAGGTCCTGTCCAATTATAAGTAGCACCCACCAATCCATTCGCAAATAAATTAATATTGGTATACCAACAAACCGGACTGTTGCTTGTCGCAACAGGTGCTGGAGGTAATGGAACCGATGTGATGACTACAGTATCATGTTTATAACATCCGGTAATACTATCTGTCTTCGTTAAGTAATAAGTCGTGGTGACAATCGGATTTGCAATTGGATTTGATTTGCTTGTATCGTTCAATCCTAATGACGGCGTCCAAGAATAACTATAACCCCATACCCTTGGAGCTCCAAGGGTGGTGCTCGCTCCTATACATAAATTTCTATCTGCTCCTGCAACAGCAACTGGTAAAGGTTTCACCGTCACCCAAGTACTATCCGTTACATTACAGCCAACTCCATTCATCGCCGTTACATAATACTTCGTAGAAACGCTTGGCGTAGCGATTACTACTGGACCAACAGTTGTGTTCAATCCAGCGCTAGGCGTCCAAATATAATTCGCTCCTCCAGTCACCCACATCGTATCTAAGCTTTGCCCTTTACAAATGGTGGAATCAAAGTGTGTAACGGTCAATGGCTGAATTGGTAATACAGTCACAACCACTATTCCGGTGTCTTGACAATTCAATCCGCTAGAGCCTGTAACAATATACGTGGTCGTTACCGTCGGTGTCGCAGTAACTGTAGATCCTGTTGTTGGATTTACATTGCTAGAAGGCGTCCATGTATACGTGTTTGCACCGAATGCATTCAAGGTTACAGGAGCACCAGGACAAGAAGTTCCACTTGGTCCTATTGCATATACATTCGGCAAGGAATTAACGGTAACAACCTTTGTGATGGAATCAATACATCCATAAGTATTGGTTCCTACTAATGTGTAGGTGGTGGTTACAGTTGGTGTTGCAATAACATTACTGCCTGTTGTTGTGTTTAAGCCCGTTCCGGGATGCCAACTATAAGTACTTGCACCGCTTGCAAACAAATTAATACTTTGACCTAAACAGATAGTACTGTTGGATGGGATAATCCCAAGATTCGGCAATGGTCTTACAGTAACATAAACACTATTACTGTTTGTGCATCCTGCTGCCGTTGTACCAGTAACCGAGTAGGTATTGGATGAGGAAGGAATGGCGGTAACAGCGCTTCCGCTATTAGATTGTAACCCTTGACCGCTCCAGTTAAAGGTACTACCCGGTACCGTTGAGGAAGCATTAAATGAAACTATTTGTCCATAACAAACCGGATTCGGAGAGGCTGTTAAACTTACTGAAGGCGTCGGATTCACCGTAACAATCATACTGTCTGAACTACTGCAACCATGCCAATCACTAACATTCAAATAATAAGTCGTAGTGCTGGATGGATATACATTTGGACAACAAGACCAGGAACCTGAAGGTGACCAACTATAATTATAACCAGGTGTTCCATTACTTGCAGAACCTTGTAAGAACGCTGGATTTCCACTACAAATAGTCAAACTTGGCCCCGCACTTACAACTGGAATCGGCCATACCGGCACATATACCGTAGCTGTCTTCGAACCACATTCATTGGTCGCAACAACTGTCATTGCATTACTACCAGCATTCGTAAAAGTTACGTTACCTGGACTTGCACCAGTGCCTGTTGATGGAGTGCCGTTGTTAAAGGTCCATGCGTAATTGGAAATAGTACCACCACATCCATTAAACCCAAAATAGGATGCTGGATTAACTGTATTAGAGCCACATGCACCAGAAACAGAACTTGTAGTGATATAGGGTAAATCTTTAACGACTGTAGCTTGAGAAGCAGATACCGTTCCACATGCATTGGTAACATTCAAAGTGATATTATAGTTACCCGGTGTAGAGAAAGTGAATACAGGGTTTTGTGCAGAGTTCGAACCAGAAGAATAAGTATAAGAACCCGAAGAATAATAGATACAACCACTACTATAACTTACTACCCATGAATAGCCTAGAGAACTACAACCTGCCGAACCTAAAGAAGTATTAGAAACAGTTACGGTGGAAGGTGCACAGCCATTAGGCGGAGTCATATTGAATGCAGGCTGTGCAGGAGGTACCACACATATCGTTTGCGTAATCGTGTCTAAGCCACACAAGTGTGTCGAACCTGTTATAAGCGTGATAGTATAAGTACCAATGGTATTAAAATTGACACCAAGGGAATTAGAACCTCCACTCCAAAGATTTGGATCTGTTAAGCCGAAAGTATTCCCAAAATTCGAACCACTTGTCCATCCAGTACTCGGACTAATACTCCACATTACAGGATCATTATTCGTGCAAACTCCACTCGCAGCATTATAGCCAACGGATGTATTCGTAAATGTCGCACTTGAATTCACACATATCGTAGATGCACTCATGCTAAAAGATGCATTCGGAGGAGTGGAAACATAAATTGGTGTAACGCTCGCTGCAGTACTTCCACATGGATTGTTAACGGTAATGGTCGCTGTGAATGAATTAGGGAACGGACTTGCAAAGGCAGTCAAGCCACCATTACCAGCCGAACATGAAGTTATATTGAAAGTGTGAGAAACACTCGCAGGAGGCGGATGCGTAAAGGTTACTGGCGCAGTTCCATCACCAAAAGTAACAGAGTAGGTCGTTCCTGGAGGATTAGAGGAGGTATTTGTTATTGGAAACGTGAGCGTGCCGCCACCACAAATATCTGTATTACCAGGACTTCCCAAGGCAACCGCTGGATTCGATCCTACGAAAACATTATAATGCGCAGTGTCACTACAACCATTTCCACCAGTTACGATATAGGTCATCGTATATAATCCTATCGCATAGGTATGCGTCATAGTAGGTCCCCAACTCGCTCCTGTGAATGGTGTGCTTGCATCACCCCAATCAACAGAATAATTCGTATTCGTTGCACTCGTGCTAGAAGTATTCGTGAAGGTAAAGAGTGCTGTAGGGTTTGAACTACAAACCTTAAAATAAGGAACACCATTGATCGTGGTGGCTCCTGATCCACCCATTGTGGTACTCGGTAATTGCTTAACGGTAACCGTTTGTGTTGCCGTAGCCGTACATCCATTCGATGCTGTTACAGTTAGAGTAACGGTATAATTCTGCGTTCCATTACCAGCCGTCGGACTATAACTATGTGTTGGGTTCTGTTGATTGGAATTTCCTCCATCACCAAAATTCCAACTATAGGTCAATCCCGTTCCTGTACCACTTCCTGTAAAATGAATCGGAGTTTTCGCACAAAGCGTTCCACTCGGACTATACGTGAAACTAGCTGTGGGAGGGGTTTTAATCGTTACTACAACCGTGGCGGTATCCGAATTACCATTCTGACAAACACGAATTACCGTATAGGTTGTATTAACAATCGGACTAGCAACAACATTCGCTCCGTTAGTTGTATTCAATCCAGTAGCAGGACTCCAAGTCCAAGTACCACCGCCACCGCTAGCAGTTAAATTGACACTCTGGCCAAGACAAACACTGGCAGGATTCGGTGAAATATTTACGTTACATGGTTGTGCTTGCAAGCCTACATGTACAAAACCTAAAATGATGAAAATTAGGGTCAGTTTTCTCAACATAGTTTTTCGTTTAAGGACGGACTTTGAGTAATTGGCTAAAATAAGAAAAAACGCTCATAATTTCCTTAACAAATGAGATTTTCTGAATGCATGCTATTTCTTTGTAAAAAGTCATGACAAATAGGGTTCTTAATTATTTTCGATTATTTTTACTCCTCTGTTTTATCATATTCTAATTATGCAAAATATAAAATTCGGAACTGATGGTTGGCGCGCAATAATCGCGCAAGATTTTACATGTGAAAACGTCGCTCGCGTGAGTTATGCCACCGCTAAGTGGCTCTTAAATAGAACACCAAATCCAGTAGTAGTTATCGGCCACGATTGTCGTTTCGCTGGCGAACTCTTCGTTGAAACAGCGATTAAGGTTTTAACAAACATGGGGGTGAAAGTGCTCACACACAAGGGTTTCGTCTCAACACCAATGGTCTCTTTAGCCACAGTAAAACTAAAAGCGAACGCCGGTATCGTAATCACCGCAAGTCATAACCCTCCCTCTTATAACGGATTCAAAATTAAAGATGCTTTCGGCGGACCAGCAGCGCCTGCAGAAATTACATTAGTAGAATCTCATATCCCTGCTGCCACTGAAATTCCTGCAACAAGCCTTCAGTCTCTTGTTGAGAATGGAATGCTTAGCTATATCGACATGGAAACGCTTTATGAAAATCATGTTCGAGAATCCTTCGACCTACAAGCTATCGATAAGGCAGTAAAATTAGGCTACGATGCCATGTATGGCGCAGGTCAACGTATTCTGCCTCGCTTATTGCCAAGCGCTGTGATGTTGCATGCGGACTACAATCCAGGTTTTAACGGTCAAGCACCGGAACCGCTAGAGCGCAATACAAAAGAGTTCCAACAGTTTATCCGCGAAAAAAAATCTGTGAGCGCAGGCTTAATTACTGATGGAGATGCTGATCGAATTGCAATGTATGATGAAAATGGTAAATTCATCGACGCACATCATATTATTCTGCTACTGATTCATTATACCGTGAAATATCGTCAGATGAATGGCAAAGTTGTTGTGGCCTTTTCTACCTCTGACAAGATCAGAAAAATCTGTCAACATTATAATATCCCAGTCGAGATTACGAAAATTGGTTTCAAGTATATCGCAGAGAAAATGTTGGTTGAAGATATCTTGGTTGGCGGTGAGGAGAGCGGTGGAATTTCTGTAAAAGGACATATTCCTGAACGCGACGGAATTTGGGATGGATTACTATTACTCGACTTGATGCGCCTAACAGGAAAATCAATGAGTCAACTTATTCAAGAAGTCTATGATATCGTTGGAGCCTTCGTCTTCGAACGTCTCGACTTGCATTTGACAGAAGAAAAAAAGCAAGAAATTATTGCACGTTGTGAAGCTGGAAGCTTTAGCGAATTTGGTGAGTATAAAGTAGAACGCATCGAAACGATTGATGGCTATAAATATCATTTAGGACATGAACGTTGGATTATGATACGTCCAAGTGGAACAGAACCTTTACTTCGCGTATATGGCGAAGCACGCTCTTCTGAAGAGGTAAATCATTTGTTGGAAACTGTACGTTCTATCCTCTTAGCTTAAGCATTATGCGTCGAATTTTCTTTGTAGTAATTTTATTTTCACTGTTCTTTCAAGCAAAGGCTCAATACCATTTGCTGAATCAGTTATTATTGCCCGAAGAGAAATACAATAAAAAACGTGCAGCACTTGTGCATACCACCATGGCAAGTGGTTTTACAGCAACTATGTTCGGCTTAAAATCCGCTTGGTATGCTAATTACGATCGTTCTAAATTTCATTTTTTTAATGATAATAATGAGTGGTTACAATGTGATAAGGTGGGGCATTTTGCATGGTCCTATTATGGAGCTTATGTTGCCGGTCAAGCGTATAAATGGACAGGGATGCCCTACAAAAAGGCAGCAATCTATGGTGCTGGTGTAGGTCTTGGAATGACTTTAATCGTAGAGGTCTTGGATGGCTTCTCCAATAAATGGGGCTTCTCGAATGGCGACTTAATCGCAGATATTGGCGGCGCAGGACTCTATCTCGCTCAAGAGCTTGCCTGGAAGCAACAGAGAGTATTATTGAAATATTCATCGCACAACACCCATTATACTCCAATGGCGCTCGAAAAAAGAGCAGATGATTTATTCGGTAAAGGGGTCTTATATCGAATGGTGAAAGATTATAACGGCATGACATTCTGGCTCTCTGCTAATATTCATGATTTTCTTCCCATGAATAATAAGGTTCCAAAGTGGCTCAATATCGCCATTGGCTACGGGGCCGCTAATATGTTCAATGGCGCAGACTCCTTAAAATACGCTCCGAAAGGTATTTGGTATAGCCCGGAAGGAAAAAGAGTCTACGGTACTCCCTCGCCAAATGATTACTTATTTAATCAAGCTCGATACAGACAATTCTATCTCTCTTTAGACCTAGATCTCTCTAAAGTTCATACCAAATACAATTGGCTGAACACACTTTGTAAAACAGTAAATGTGATAAAATTCCCGGCTCCGGCACTGGAATACAATACCACAAGGCAGTGGAAGTTCCATAGCCTTTATTTCTGATTATGAACATCGAGCAACTCGCGAATATACTCTCACGTCATATCCCTCCCGCCGCAGCTCCAACTGTGGCTCAATACCTCGATAAATATCAGGTACAACTCACAATAAAGTGGGCGAGAAGTACTAAGCTCGGCGATTACAGATCTCCACGAAAAGGCGAAAAACACGCTATCTCGATTAATCATAATCTAAACCCCTATGCTTTTTTATTGACCCTCGTGCATGAATTAGCACACCTACTAACATTTGATAAATATGGGCATAGAGTAGCACCCCATGGCGAAGAATGGAAATCCGAATTCAAACAATTAATGCATCCATTGATTGCCATGAAGGTCTATCCCGAACCTTTAGAAAAAGTCTTACTCAACTACCTGCGTAATCCAAAAGCAGCTTCTTGTGCCGATCCTCACCTTCTTCGTGCCATGAATCAATACAATGCTGTTCCGGATACCTTTGTGGAACAACTTCCAATTGGCACCATTTTTAAGGTAGACAAAGAAAGAGTTTTTCAAAAAGGTGAAAAAAGAAGAAAAAATTATCAATGCATTGAGCTGAATTCCAAGAATATATATTTGGTGCCCGGACTAATGAAGGTGCTGGAGCATTGGACTAACCCTCAATAAGCTTGTAGAATTCCAATTTTCCTCTATTTTTGTTCTTATGAAACACCTGTTAAGTACCCTCAAAAGATTCACCCCTGCCGCAATGCTGGCTGCGTTTGTTTTGTTGGTCGCCTGCCACAAACAAATTGATACGACCTACTCTGTTGGGATGAATTGCGATTACCTCGTACCTCAATCTACGCAGGCAATGATGGATTCGCTTGAAATTGGAATCGCTACTACCGAAGTGAAAAATACCTGCGTGAAAGAAGGAATTAATGAAAGCCAAATTTCTTACGCTGCCGTTAAGGGTATTCATCTTACAATCGACCAAACTGCTAATGCTTCCTTTGACGCTTTTTCTGATATGGAGTTCTTTTTGCAAGATTTAAAAGGTACCGTTGTGAAGAAAATTGGTCAGGTTAGTAACCTAAGTAACAGTTCCAAAACCCTCGATCTGGATATTACTCTAGAAAATATTACCCCTCTAATCACGCAAGATCAGCTGAAAGTTATCTGGATAGCTAAATCAAACAAGCCCATTTCAAGCAGTTTTGTGGTTCATGCAAGCTTAGATATCGATTTCACAGCTGTTATTTATAACTAGGGCGAAAATTTCAGTTTGCTGAAAATTTCCTTAATATTTGTTAATCCGTAAAGATTTCCTTTATTTTGCCCAACAATTTTAAAATCTAAACTCAATAAAAATGTCTGACATCGCAACTCGAGTTACGAAAATTATCGTTGACAAATTAGGCGTAGAAGAAACAGAAGTTACTTCTGAAGCAAGTTTCACAGCTGACTTAGGTGCTGATTCTTTGGATACTGTGGAATTGATCATGGAATTCGAAAAAGAATTCAATATCTCTATCCCTGATGAGCAAGCTGAAAAAATCACTAAAGTAGGTGAAGCTGTAGCTTATTTGTCTGAACACGTAAAATAATTAAAGCCCAAGGCTTTTAAAATCATGGAGTTTAAACGAGTTGTTGTTACCGGTATAGGGGCTATTACCCCAATTGGAAATACTGCTTCCGATTATTGGAATGCTTTATTGGCCGGCGTTAGTGGCGCTGATAATATCACACGCTTCGACGCATCTAAATTTAAAACACAGTTCGCCTGTGAAGTTAAAGGTTTGGATGTAACCCAATTCATGGACCGTAAAGAAGCGCGTAAGTTGGACATTTTTGCCCAATACGCGCTTATTTGCGCTGATCAAGCTGTTAAAGACAGTGGTTTAAATCTCGAAACAATCGATAAAGATAAAACAGGTGTTATCTGGGCTTCTGGAATCGGTGGTTTGACAACCTTCCAAGAGGAGGTTATCAATTTCGCCAAAGGTGATGGAACGCCGCGCTATAACCCTTTCTTTATTCCAAAAATGATTTTGGACATCGCTGCTGGTCATATCTCTATGCGTTATGGCTTCCGTGGTGTTAATTATGCAACAGTAAGTGCTTGCGCTTCCTCTACACACGCCCTCATCGACGCTTTCAATTGGATTCGCCTCGGTAAAAATAAAGTTATTATTGCCGGTGGAAGTGAATCTGTAATCAATGAAAGTGGAGTAGGTGGCTTCAATGCTATGCACGCACTCTCAACACGTAACGACGACCCTAAAACCGCTTCACGTCCTTTTGATGTGGATCGTGATGGTTTCGTTATGGGTGAAGGAGCTGGCGGATTGGTTTTGGAAGAACTAGAACACGCAAAAGCACGTGGTGCTAAAATTTATGGTGAAATGGTTGGTGGCGGTATGACCGCAGATGCTCACCACATCACTGCCCCTCATCCAGAAGGTCTCGGTGCGCAAAACGTAATGCGTATGGCTTTGGAAGATGCAGGATTAACAACCGCTGACATCGATTATATCAATGTTCACGGTACTTCAACGCCGCTAGGTGATATCAGTGAAGTAAAAGCAATTCAACAAGTATTTGGTGAAGATGCATACCGCTTGAATATCTCTAGTACGAAATCAATGACAGGTCACCTTCTTGGTGCTGCCGGTGCAATTGAAGCAATTGCTACTTTATTGTCGGTGCAAAATGATATTTGCCCGCCTACGATAAATCACTTTACCGACGACCCTCAATTGGATGCTAAATTGAATCTGACATTTAATACGCCTCAAAAACGTACGATAAATGCAGCTCTTAGCAATACCTTCGGCTTCGGTGGGCATAACGCCTCTGTGATTTTCAAAAAATACGCGGAATAATAAATCCCGAAGATTGTGATCTTGCGGCGCATTTATAATCTCCTCCTATCTCCTGAAAAAGACTTTACCCGCTCCTTGCGCTTAATACTAGGATTCACTCCTCGTAACCTATCCCTTTATCATCAGGCCTTTCACCATGCCTCCGTCACGCAAGAGGGAGCGATCAATAACGAACGCCTCGAACTCTTGGGTGATAGCGTACTCAATATGGTGATCGCCGATCTTCTCTTTCGCAAATTCCCGAACAGAAGAGAAGGCTTCATGACTGAAATGCGAAGCAAAATTGTGAGCCGCTCACAAATGAATGAAATCGCTTTTCAAATGGCCTTGCCAAATTTCATCCGTCGTAGTCATAGCATTCGTAATCTTAGAGAAAATGATTTGTTAGGAAATGCCCTAGAAGCCCTTATAGGAGCCGTTTATCTCGATACTGATTATGATGGCGCCCGTCGATTCGTACTAGATAAAATGATCGCCCCGCACCTAAATATTGCAGAGCTAGAAAAAATCAATTACAATTTTAAATCGAAGCTAATTAACTGGGCCCAGTCGAATAAAAAGATCTGTTCCTTCAAAGTGATCGATGAAAAAAGAGCCGATCATCGCATTCTCTACAAAATTGCCGCCCTTATCGATGAAGAAGTACATGGCGAAGCAGAGAGTTTTAATAAAAAACAGGCAGAACAACAAGCAGCTGAATTAGCCTGTAAGGCCCTTGGTATATAGCTTTGTTGCTTTTCCTCCGATTTGATAAATTTATTTCCCCCCTTTTTTAACACTAATTTCAAAACCTGATTTTTATCAGTAAAATAAAGTTAAAAATTTGTCAAAATTCCGTTGGTAAAATCATTCTCCTTTTCTATTTTTGCCTATCTCGAATAATAGGCTAAGAAAGCATATACACAACTATATGAATACACTGTACAACCTTCTGTCAAAGCACGTTTTAGGACTGATTGCTCTTCTTGTTTTGGCTTCCGCTAGTGCCGCATACGCAGCTCCTGATGGCGAAGCAATCTTCAAAAACAATTGTTCTTCTTGTCACAAATTAGATGAAAAGTTGGTAGGTCCTGCTCTTAAGGACGTAGAAAAACGCCGCGATCGCGCTTGGCTAGCTAAGTGGATTCGCAACTCCTCAGCTGTCATCGCAAGTGGTGATGAGTATGCCGTTAAATTATTTAACGAGTATAACAAAACTCAAATGACTGCCTTCCCTAACTTGAAGGATGATGAAATTAACGCAATCTTGGATTACGTTAAAGCTCCACCAAAAGATAAAACTCCTGTGGCTGGTGCTCCTGCTGCTGGTGCAGAAGACAATGGTACTATGATTTATTTCGTAGGATTATTGTTCTTGATATTCTTGGTAGTTTATCTTTTGTTAGGTCGTGTAAATAAAAATCTAAATGAAATGGTTCAAGAAAAAGCACCTGATGCTTTAGATAAGCCATTACCATTATTGAAAAATCGTCGCTTTATCGGTTTCTTAATCATCATTGCTACCATCTTCGTTGGATATCGCGCTGCAGACTCTGCTATCGATATGGGTCGCTCTCAAGGTTATGCACCTGATCAACCAATCAAATATTCTCACAAGTTGCACGCTGGTGAAATGAAAATTGATTGTAAATACTGTCACGTTGGTGTTGAGAAAGGTAAGCAAGCTGGTATCCCTACCGTTAATATCTGTATGAACTGTCACAAAGCAGTTGATCAAACAGTAAACGGAACAGGTAAAGAAGAAATTGCAAAAATTCGCTCTGCTTACGAAAATAATACGCCAGTTAAATGGGTACGTATTCACAACTTACCTGATCACGTATATTTCAGCCATGCACAACACGTAAAAGCAGGTCAAATCGCTTGTCAAACATGTCATGGTCAAATTCAAGAAATGGAAGTAGTTGCTCAAAACCAACCATTATCTATGGGCTGGTGTATCAATTGCCATCGTGAAACGAAAGTTCAATTCAACAACAACAAATACTACGGTATGTATGAAGAATTGCACCAACAAATTAAAGATGGTAAAGTAACCAGCGTTACCGAAGCAATGATGGGCGGTTTGGAATGTCAAAAATGTCACTACTAATCAGTTTTCATTCAATCTAATTTAAAAATCGGTCGACCTACTCACGTAGAGACAAACCTCAAACATATGGAAAAGAAATACTGGAAAGGTTTAGAAGAATTACAAGCTAATAAAGAATTCAAAAAGGCTCAGAAAAGTGAGTTCCAAGAAGAATTACCTTTAGAAGATGTATTCAACGAAGGTATCGGTGAAAAAAATACCGGACGTCGTGACTTCTTAAAAATGATGGGATTCTCTGTAGCTGCTGCAACAATCGCTGCTAGTTGCGAAATTCCTGTTCGTAAAGCGATCCCTTATGTAATCAAACCTGAAGAAATCGTTCCCGGTGTTGCTAACTGGTACGCTTCTTCTTACAGCGATGGTGGTGAATACTGCTCTATCATGGTGAAGAGCCGTGAAGGTCGTCCAATCAAAGTTGAAGGTAACCCGAATAGCCCATTAACAAAAGGAGGCACTTCCGCTCGCGTCCAAGCTAGCGTACTTAGCCTTTATGATACTGGACGTGCAAAAGGTCCTTCTATCAGCGGTAATGAAGCTAAATGGGATGCCATCGACACAGCAATCACTAGCGCTCTTGCTGCTGGTCCTGTTGCCGTTTTAACCTCTACCGTTCTTTCGCCTTCAACACAAGGTGTAATCAACGACTTCGTTACTAAATTCAACGGAACACACGTTACTTATGATGCTCATTCTTCAAGTGGTATTTTAGCTGCGAACGAAGCTGACTTCGGTACACGTGCAATTCCTAACTACCGTTTCGACAAAGCTGAAGTAATCGTTTCTTTCGGAGCTGATTTCTTAGGCACTTGGATCGCTCCTGTTCAATACACTAAGCAATACGTTGCGGGTCGTAAATTGAACAATGCCGATATGAAAATGAGCAAACACTTCCAAATCGAGTCTATGCTCTCTTTGGCTGGTGCGAATGCGGACAATCGTATTGTAATCCATCCTTCTGAAGAAGGTTTGGCTGTTAGCGGTCTTTATAACTTGCTAAAAGGTGGATCTTGCAACTTGGCTTGCAAAGCGCAATTGAAACAAGTAGCTGACGCTTTAATGGCTGCTAAAGGAAAGTCCTTAGTAGTTTCAGGTAGCAATGACAAAAACATCCAACAAGTAGTTAACCAAATTAACGCAATGTTGGAAAACTACGGTACTACCGTAGATATGTCAAACGTGTCTAATCAACGTAAAGGTGATGACGCTGCTGCTGCAACTTTATTAAACGATATCAAAGCTGGTAAATATAAGTCTGTATTAATCGCTGGTTGTAACCCTGTTTACGACTATCCGAAAGGAGATTGGGCAGCTGCATTAAAAGGTGTTGCTTGCACTATTTCTTTCAACGATCGTATCGACGAAACAACTGCCGCTTGTAAATATCATACACCGGATAATCATTTCTTGGAAAGCTGGTCTGATGCCGCTCCAATGAAAGGTGAATATAGCTTGATCCAACCAGTAATCGCTCCATTATTTAAGACGCGTCAAATGCAAGACAGCTTGTTGAAATGGTCAGGTGCTAACGTTGATTTCTTGGCTTACTTACAAAACTATTGGACAGCGAACGTAATCACTAACGAAGGTGATAAGCAAGCTGCTTGGGATAACGCTGTGAAAAATGGTGTGTTCTCAACAGGTGCTGCTGAAGCTACAGCAATGTCTCCTAAAGGAGATGTAAATGCTGCACTTTCGGCTATCGCTGCTACTTATACTGGAAAGTCTGACAGCGTAGCTGTTGTTCTTTATGAAAAAGTTGGTTTAGGAAATGGTAAATATGCGAACAACCCTTGGTTGCAAGAAATGCCAGATCCAATCACCAAAGCAACTTGGGATAACTACGCATGTATCTCTTATAACTACGCGATGAAATTGAACTTACTAGAAAACAACGCTAGTATGTTCTCAGATCACAAACCTCTTTGGGATGCTAAAGAAGTTCGTATGATCGAAGTTTCTGTGAATGGCGCTAAAGTTAAATTACCTGCTATCGTTCAACCTGGTATGGCGGATAACACAATCGCTATCGCTTTAGGTTACGGACGTACTGCTGCTGGTAAAGTAGGAAATGGAGTAGGACAGAATGCTTACCCATTAATGACTTGGGCGAATAACGCTTGGTTACCTGTTGCATTCAATGCTGCAATTACTACAACGAATGATAAATATACTGTTGCTCAAACGCAAACACACCATAGCTATGAAGGCCGTCGTATCGTAAAAGAAACGACTTTAGCTGATCACAAGCATGATCCTCACGCAGTAAACGCTGATCGTAAGGAAATCGTTGAAGCAACAACTACACTATATGGTGATAACCGTCGCTTCGGTGATCATGAGTACAAAGGTCACAAATGGCATATGGCTATCGATCTTAACTCTTGTATCGGTTGCGGTAACTGTACAGTTGCTTGTCAATCTGAAAACAACGTTTCAGTAGTAGGTAAAGAACACGTAGTTCGTGCACACGAAATGCATTGGATTCGTATCGATCGCTACTATAGCATCGGTAACAAAGAAGGTGGTTTCAACACGATGGAGAAAAACATCAATGCTGATCCAAACTTCGAAAACGTTCAAGTTACGTTCCAACCAATGTTATGTCAACACTGTGCAAACGCTCCATGTGAAAACGTTTGTCCGGTTAATGCAACGAACCATAGCAGCGAAGGTTTGAACCAAATGGCTTACAACCGTTGTATCGGTACACGTTATTGCGCAAATAACTGTCCTTATAAAGTTCGTCGCTTTAACTGGTTAGACTGGAACGGTGCGGATAGCTTTGAAGGCAACTTGCATGATGATGCTGACATGGCTAACAGCTTAACGCGTATGGTATTGAACCCTGACGTTACAGTACGTGCTCGTGGTGTTATTGAAAAATGTTCTTTCTGCGTACAACGTATCCAAGAAGGTAAGTTGGAAGCTAAGAAAAATGATATGCGCTTAATGGATGGTATGGTGAAAACAGCTTGTCAATCTAGCTGTCCTGCTGATGCGATCGTATTCGGTGATATCAATGATGCGCAAAGTGCAGTTCGTTCAATCTACGATGAAGAAGATACAAAACGTTTGTATTTCGTAATCGAAGAATTGAATATCCAACCTTCCGTTGGTTATTTGGCGAAAGTGCGTAACACGGACAAGATTGCTAGCTGGAAAGAAAGTAAAGGCGCGCATGAAGGTCATGAAAGTCACGAAGCACACGCTGAAAAAGTATAATGCATAATTAAATCAAATTTCTAATCGTTCTCTAATACATAGATATGTCATTCAAAGAATCAGCACTCCGCGAACCATTGATCGAAGGTAACAAAACCTACAAGGATGTTACCGAAGACATTTGTGGCCCTACAGATGGTGCGCCCGGCAAAGAATGGTGGATACTATTCGTAATTTCTGTTGCACTTTTAATGTATGGTGCATTTTGTGTAACCTGGTTTGTATACTTCGGTATCGGAACTTGGGGTTCTAACAAAACTGTAGGTTGGGCTTGGGATATCACCAACTTCGTTTGGTGGATCGGTATCGGTCACGCAGGTACCCTTATCTCAGCGATCTTGTTATTGTTCCGTCAAAAATGGCGTACCGGTGTAAACCGTGCTGCAGAAGCGATGACCATCTTCGCCGTAATGTGTGCGGGTATGTTCCCGGTATTACACATGGGCCGTGTTTGGATGGGCTTCTTTATCTTGCCTTACCCGAATACACGTGGTCCTCTTTGGCCTAACTTCGTTTCTCCATTGTTGTGGGACGTATTCGCGATCTCTACTTACTTCTCTGTATCATTGATGTTCTGGTATACAGGTTTGATTCCTGATATCGCTACCTTACGTGATCGTGCGAAATCTGCATTCCGTAAAAAATTCTACGGCGTTCTTTCTTTCGGATGGACAGGTTCTGCAAAGCACTGGCAACGTCATGAAGCCTTGTCATTAGTTTTGGCAGGTCTTTCTACACCACTTGTATTGTCTGTACACACTATCGTATCTTTTGACTTCGCAACTTCAGTAATTCCAGGTTGGCATACAACGATCTTCCCTCCTTACTTCGTAGCAGGTGCGATCTTCTCTGGTTTTGCCATGGTATTGACTTTGATGATCATGACACGTCGTATCCTTCACCTAGAAGAATACATCACGATGAGTCACATCGATTCAATGAACCGTATCATCACATTAACAGGTTCGATTGTGGGTGTAGCTTACTTAACGGAGTTGTTCACTGCATGGTACTCTGGTAACTTGTATGAGCAATATGCTTTCGCAAACCGTGCCTTAGGACCTTATTGGTGGAGCTGTTGGGGAATGATGTTCTGTAACGTAGTTTCTCCGCAGTTGTTCTGGTCTGGTAAAATCCGTCGTTCTATCTTCTGGACATTCTTCTTGTCAGTAGTTGTGAACATCGGTATGTGGTTCGAGCGTTTCGTAATCATCGTTACTTCATTGCACCGCGACTATTTACCATCAAGCTGGACGATGTATTCTCCAACTTGGGTAGAGGTTGGTTTCTACTTAGGAACTTTCGGTTTGTTCTTCACACTTTACTTGTTATTCGCTAAGTTCTTCCCTGTAATCGCAGTTGCTGAGATTAAGAGTGTATTGAAAACTGCAGGTGAAAATCCAGCTCGTACTGCTGAATTGAAAGCAATTCAAGATAAAGCTAACCAAGTAGACGGCGTTGCTGTCGCTTAATTATTAACAGAAAATAGCGCACATTAATATGGCATCTAAGAAATTCATACTCGGCATCTTCGGCGATGAAGATATTTTGTTGGAAGCAGTACCTGCGATCCAAGAGAAGGGAGTTAAAATTCACGACGTGTTCACGCCATTTCCAATCCACGGATTGGATACGGCTATGGGCTTGCGTGAGTCGAAATTACATACTGCTGGTTTTATCTTTGGTATCACTGGTACAAGTATCGCTTTTGGTTTCATGACTTGGGCTAATACTTTCAACTGGCGCACTAACTTCGGTGGTAAGCCATTCTGGTATGTCCCTGGTTATATTCCAATCACCTTCGAATTGACGGTATTGATGGCAGCTGCTGGTATGGTAGCTACTTTCTTGTACTTGTGTCGTTTGGCGCCTGGTGTTGAAAAAATTATCATGGATCCTCGTCAAACCGACGATAAAATGGTGGTTGCTATCGAGATCGATGAACACTCTGACGTTGCTGCTATCACTGTTGCATTGAAAACTGCAGGTGCTGAAGAAGTAAACGAGAAGCACATCGACAACTGGTACCGCTATAAAATAATGTAATCAAAAATTGATTGACGATTAATTCGGAATATAAAATGAAGAAGACAACGCTTTTCACGTTAGCAGCATTGGGAATGATGACCATCACGTCATGCTTCCGCGACCCTAAACATCCTGGCTTAGAATACATGCCGGATATGGCGCACTCTGTTGCAGTTGAAACATATGATGAATCAAAAAACACAGACATCTACGCTGATGGCTTGAGTGCTCGTACACCAATTCATGGCACGATTCCTTTCGCACAAGGTGCTTTGTTCGGCGAAACTCGTCATAGTGCTTATATGCCTTATCACCACCCAAATACACCAGAAGGATTAGAAGCTGCTAAAGCAGACGTTAATCCAATGGAGGTGAATGAAGTGAATATGGCAGAAGGTAAGCGCTTGTTCAATGTATATTGCGCACCTTGTCATGGTGAAGAAGGTAAAGCAAATGGTCCTGTTACCTTAGCGAATAACCACGCTTTCCCAATGAGTGAAGCATTCTCTTACTTTACTGATGCAAATATTAATATTTCAGAAGGTGAAATGTTTTACATTACTCAATACGGTAAGAATTCAATGGGTAGCTATGCTACACAATTGAACCGCGAAGAGCGTTGGAAGGTAATTATGTATGTGAAAAGCATGCAAGCAAAATTCAAAGCTGAAAACGCTACTGCTAGCGCTCCTAAAGCTGAAGAAACTAAATAATAATTTTTCGAATCATTAATTAACGAGAAAATACGACCGCAATGGGACATCATCATAAAGAAGTAGACCTAAACGACAATTACACCTTCTCTCCGGGACTTAAGAAATTAAGCTTAGGATTGATGGTTGGTGGATTGCTTGCTTTCATCGCAGGTGCAGCAATTTCAGGAAATGGAACTCGTATCCTTGCAGACCTTTTGCATAATACCATCTTCTTTACATTGATCTGTTTGATCTCTGTATTCTTCCTTGCTTTCAACTATATGGCGAATGCAGGTTGGAGTGTTTTGGTAAAACGTGTACCAGAAGCAATCAGTCAAGCGCTTCCTTACATGGCAGGTATGCTTGCATTACTAATGATTTATATCGTTTTAGGAAAGCGTAACGATATCTTCGTTTGGTTGAATATCGATGCAATCAAAAATGAAGAAGTTCGTGAATTGTTAGAAGCAAAATCAGGTTACTTAAATGTACCTTTCTTTATCGCACGTATTTTAGTTTATACAGGTGTTTGGTCGTTCTGCGCCATCACACTTCGTAAATACTCTTTAATCGAAGATCAGCAAAATGAAGGTTCTTTGAAATATTGGAAAAAGAGCACTTGGTTATCAGGTTTCTTCTTGGTATTCTTCGCAGTAACAATTTCTACTTCTAGCTGGGATTGGTTAATGTCGATTGATGCTAAGTGGTATTCTACTATGTTCGGTTGGTATACCTTTGTGAGTGCTTTGGTAAGTGGTATCTCTTTAATTATGTTGGTTATTCAATATTTGCGTACGCAAGGCAACTTGAAAAATGTTACAGATGAGCACGTGCATGATATTGGTAAATTCATGTTCGCATTCTCTATCTTCTGGACGTACTTGTGGTATTCTCAGTATATGTTGATTTCATATTCAAACAATCCGGAGGAAACAGTTTATTTCCGTCAACGTATGGATCATTACGAAGTATTATTCTTCGCTAACTTGATTATCAACTTCATTTCTCCATTATTAATCTTGATGACACGTGGTGCTAAGCGTAATGCTAAAACGGTTATCTTCATTGGTACTTTAATCATCGTGGGTCACTGGGTTGATTTCTACCAAATGGTAATGCCTGGTACAATTGGAAACAATTGGAATATTGGTTTGATGGAAATTGGTTTACCATTGTTCTACATTGGACTAATCATCAATCGTACTTTCACTCACTTAGAGAAAGCGCCATTGGTTCCGAAGAATCACCCTTATTTGCCAGAAAGTATTCAACACTTTACATAATAGGGAAATAGACGAATTAAATTTTTAGACGATTAATTATATCATCATATGACAACGTTTTTGATAGTAGGTATAGTAGTTTTGCTAATTGCGATTATTGTTCGTATCGCAAAGACTAGCGAAATGGTCTCTATTGTAAAAGGTACGAAAGAGACATTAGAGGAGAATAGCAAAACATTTGCATACATCTTTTTAGGATTGATGTTTGTATTCTTTGGAGGGATCGCATGGTCACTAATGAAATACAAATCTTCATTCTTACCTGAATCTGCTTCTGTACATGGTGTTTGGATTGACAATATCTTCAATTTGACATTGTTAGTTACAGGTATTGTGTTTGTATTAACGCAAGCAGCTTTGTTCTATTTTCTTTACAAATACCGTCAACGTAAAGATGCGAAGGCGTTTTACTATCCTGAGAATCATAAATTAGAAATGTGGTGGACGATCATCCCTGCAATCTTTATGACTGTCTTGGTCGTAACAGGTTTGTTCTACTGGTATAAAATCACTGGTCCTGCACCTGAAGATGCTATGGTGATTGAAGTAACTGGTAAGCAGTTCAACTGGATTGCTCGTTATCCTGGTAGAGATGGCGTAATGGGAAAGCGTGATTATTCATTAATCAATGACAATAATGTTATTGGTATGGATTGGACAGATAACGCAGGTAAAGATGATATCATCCCTACTGAATTGCACTTTGTAAAAGGTAAGCCAACTAAAATTATTATTCGTTCTCGCGACGTAATGCACAACTTCGACTTACCACACTTCCGTGTTAAAATGGATGCGGTTCCTGGTATTCCTACCACTTTCTGGTTCACACCTAAATACACAACAGAAGAAATGCGTCAAATCACTGGCAATCCTAAATTCAATTATGAATTAGCATGTGCGCAAATCTGTGGTCAAAGTCACTATGCTATGAAAATGGCAGTTAAAGTTGAAACACAAGAAGAGTTTAATGCTTGGATCGGTGGTCAACAATCTTATTATACTACTGTAATGCCAGCTGCGGCGCCTGCTCCAGTTGCTGTTGATACAACTGCTAAGGCAGAATCAAAAAAAGCAGGAATCTAATTTTGTAACGAAAGAAAAAATAAAGGAAGAGAAATATGTCAGCTTCTACACACCACCACGGTCACGTCGATCAAGAATCGATTTATCACGATGCAGTATGGCACGAGCATAATAGCCACGAGCCTGCGAATCAACACGACCATCACGATACCTTCTTCTCGAAGTATATCTTCAGTATGGATCACAAGATGATTGCTAAGCAATTCTTGGTATCAGGTATTGTTTGGGCTGTTATCGGCGGTTTATTAAGTGCATTATTCCGTATTCAATTAGGTTATCCGGATGAGCATTTTGCATTCTTGCAAACTTTATTAGGACATTGGGCTCCTGATGGCAAAATTGATCCTCAGTTCTATCTAGCCTTAGTAACAATGCACGGTACCATCATGGTATTCTTCGTATTGACAGGGGGCTTGAGTGGAACCTTCTCTAACTTCTTGATTCCTCTTCAAATTGGTGCGCGCGATATGGCGTCTCCTCTGTTGAATATGTTATCATACTGGTTCTTCTTCTTATCGAGCATGGTTATGTTGTCATCATTCTTCGTTGCTTCAGGACCAGCATCAGCAGGTTGGACTGTTTATCCTCCGTTATCAGCTTTGCCTGAAGCCGTTAAAGGTTCTGGCGCTGGTCAATCTTTATGGTTGATTTCAATTGCTTTCTTCATTGTTTCTTCATTGTTAGGTGGTATCAACTATATCACAACAATATTGAACCTACGTACTAAAGGTATGTCCATGGCGCGTATGCCATTAACGATTTGGGCATTCTTTATTACCGCAATTTTGGGATTATTATCTTTCCCTGTATTATTGTCAGCTGCTTTATTATTGATTTTCGATCGTAGTATTGGTACCTCGTTCTACTTGAATGAAATTTATATCGGAGGTCGTGCTATCTTAGATCAAACGGGTGGTTCTTCCATCTTGTATCAACACTTGTTCTGGTTCTTAGGTCACCCTGAGGTTTATATCGTTATTCTTCCAGCAATGGGTATCGTTTCTGAGGTTCTTTCAATCAATGCTCGTAAACCTATTTTCGGTTATAAAGCGATGATTGGTTCTATGTTGGCGATTGGCGGTTTATCTTTCATCGTATGGGCACACCACATGTTCGTTTCAGGTATGAATCCATTCGTAGGTTCAATCTTCGTTGTATTGACATTAATTATTGCCGTACCGTCTGCAGTTAAAGTATTTAACTGGTTGGCTACTTTATGGCGTGGTAATATCCGCTTTACTCCAGCAATGTTGTTCTCTATAGGCTTTGTATCATTGTTCATCTCTGGTGGTTTAACTGGATTATTCTTAGGAAACTCTACTATCGATATAGAATTAACGAAAACATATTTCGTCGTTGCTCACTTCCACATTGTAATGGGTGTTGCTGCATTCTTCGGATTGTTCGCTGGTGTATACCACTGGTTCCCTAAGATGTTTGGTCGTCACATGAATAGTACCTTAGCATATGTACACTTCTTTGTAACGTTCATTGGTAGCTATTTGATTTTCTGGCCAATGCACTACCAAGGTATGGCTGGTTTACCTCGTTGGTATTATAACCACAATTCTTATGAGTCTTTCAGCCACCTAGGTGATTTGAGTAAATTCATTTCTACTGTTGCCGTTATCGTTTTCATTTGCCAAGTATTCTTTATCATCAACTTCTTCTGGAGTATGTATAAAGGTCGTAAGGTGACTGAAGCTAACCCTTGGGAAGCGAATACATTGGAGTGGACTACTGATGAAATTCTTCCTATCCATGGTAACTGGGCTGGAGATATCCCAACTGTTCACCGTTGGCCTTATGACTACAGCAAAGATGATCGTGAGTTTATTCCACAAACAGAACCGGCTCGTGAAGGCGAGCATGTAGTATAGTAATTAATTAGTGAAGAGAATAAAGTGAATACAAAAATTGCCATATTAAACCATCCTTTTTTCGCTAAGGTCTATGACTACGGTGTTCTAGGGAAGTTCAAGCTGACTAGCTACATTCTTATGAGTGCAGCAGCTGGTTATGGATTGGCTTATAATGGTCATTTTGATACTTTAACCTTTATCGCATTGTTGTTAGGTGGTTTTTTGGTAACAAGTTCTAGTAACGCGATTAACCAAATTATCGAACGCAACTTGGATGCGATGATGGATCGTACCGCCAACCGTCCTTTACCAGCGGAGCGTATGTCGCTATTAGAAGCGATGATTGTTGCGGGTTTGTCGGGTGTGGTTGGTGTATTAGTTCTTTGGTTTTATTGTAATCCTATCAGTGGTGTAATTGGCGCATTAGCTTTATTGAGTTATGCTTTCATTTACACACCAATGAAGCGTGTTTCACCAATCAGTGTTTGGGTGGGTGCCGTACCTGGTGCTTTACCTCCGATGATTGGTGCAGTTGCAGCTTCTGGTAAATTAGATATGTTGGCTTGGGTAATCTTCGCCATTCAATTCTTTTGGCAATTCCCGCATTATTGGGCGATTGCTTGGGTAGTGGATGAAGATTATTCTAAGGCTGGATTTAGAATGCTTCCAAGCAAGGAAGGACGTGATCGTGTAACGGCTATGTTTAGTATCTGTTATTCATTACTGTTGGTTCCTGTTGGAATGCTTCCTACTTACTTTGGATGGTGTGGTAATATTGCTTTGTGGGTGAACACATTCGCCGGCTTATTGATGTTATTCTATGCCTTCAAATTATATGTGCGTGTTGACACAAAAGCGGCTCGTCAGTTGATGTTTGCTTCCTTTGTGTATCATCCGCTAGTAATGATTGTATTAATGATTGATAAATTGTAGAACTATGCAGAAAGGATACACAATCGATATACAAAATCAAGAAAGCACATCTGGTGTTGATGCCAAGAAATTCGCATTATGGGCTGGGTTGGCAAGTATAGTAATGTTCTTTATCGGCATCACTAGCGCTTTTATCGTTAAGAAAGTGGCTGCGCAGGCTGCTGGAAGCTGGAAAGAATTTGCGATTCCAACTTGGTTTTATTTCAGTACAGGCGTGATAGTATTAAGTAGCTTGACTTATTGGATGGCGGCGCGAGCTTTCAAAGCAAATAATCAATCGCAGTTTAAAATGATGCTTTTGATTACAAGTTTACTGGGCACTTTATTCCTTGTTATGCAATATTTAGGATGGGGTCGTTTAGTGGAGATCGGGATTTACTTGGGAGGTGCGCAGAGTACTGCAAGCGGTTCCTTCTTCTATGTAATTTCCGGAGCACATGCGGCACATATATTGGGAGGCTTGGCTTTCTTGTATATTGCAACTATAAAAGCATTTATTAAACCTTTAAGTTCTTTCAAAAGTACAACTATAGACATGATCGGTACCTACTGGCATTTTGTAGATATACTTTGGATTTATTTATTCATTCTTTTAATTTATTAAAATTTACGATTAATATGTCAAATGCAACTGTAGCAAGTTCAACTAGCGCCTTTAGTGGAGGGAAGTCTCCGTTTAATGTACGTTGGGGAAAATTGATGATGTGGTACTTCCTCGTGAGTGACGCTTTCACTTTCTCTGCATTATTGATTACTTACGGAGCAATTCGTAACATGAACACTTGGTGGCCTGATCCGCAAGAAGTTTTCAAGAGTTTTCCTTTCATGGGACATCGTCATTTGCCATTAATGTTCGTGAGTTTGATGACTTTCATTTTGATCATGTCGTCTGTAACCATGGTATTAGCGGTTTATGAAGGACATCAAAAGAATCGTAAAGCGGTTGTAAAATGGATGATCTATACCATTTTGGGTGGTATCGCTTTCTTAAGCTGTCAAGCTTGGGAGTGGACGCACTTGATTGTGGATGAACATACTCGTTTAACAAGTAATTTGTTCGGACCGCATGAAACAGCTGGTCCAGTGCAATTTGGTCAATTGTTCTTCGTTATCACTGGTTTCCACGGATTCCACGTATTCTCAGGAGTTATCATCAATGTTTTATTGACATTGGCTGTGGCTCGTGGCGTTTACGATCGTAAGGATGATTATGAAATGGTAGAGAAAGTAGGTTTATACTGGCACTTTGTGGATTTGGTTTGGGTGTTTGTATTCTTGTGTTTCTATTTGTTCTAATTCAATTTAATTTCAATCAATAAAAGATTTTTAATATGTCAGCACATTCTCACGAACATACAGGATCAACTCCAAAGACAATTTGGAAAACGTTTTGGATCCTTTTAGCGATTACCATTGGTGAAATTATTTACGCCTTGACCTTGTCTCATCTCTTTGGTAAGACAACTTCTAATATTTTGTACACGGTTCTTTCTATTATGAAAGCAGGTTATATCATTTCAGAATTCATGCACATGAAGTATGAAACTAAGAACTTGATTCGTACAGTAGGTTTACCTTTAACATTGTTATTGTGGGTGGTTTTGTCTTATATGATGGAATCAAACAGCTGGAAGCATATGATGAACAAAAAAGTTCCTGCTGCCGTTGAAGCTGCTCAAAAAGAAGGAGCTTCTCACCACGAGTAATACAGTTATTAAATAATTGAAAGTCCTATAGCCTTTGCTGTGGGACTTTTTTTATTTTTGCTAGTATGGAAAATTTAAAGATAAGAATCGAAGCATTTGTTCATGCAACAAT
>JAPJNH010000145.1 GCA_026461075.1 Chitinophagales bacterium | reverse complement strand
ATTTTCTAATTTCTTTTTCAAAGCCAACAGTTTTTTGTCCTCTGGGTACTGCCACAAACCTTCTCTGACTGCCGCTTTAGCTTTACCAAAGTCTTTCGCAACATAGAACCGTGCCGCTTCATTGAAATAAGCTTTGGCACTTTTATTCGCCGCTATCGAAAGAAAGGGGAGTACACATAAAATGATATATAGGAATAGCTTTCTCATTGTTCTATTTCAATAATATCTTTTAAACGTTGCTTGTATTCTTTCAACTCTCCAATATCACCTTGTTTTTGTTCAGCAGCCTCTAATAATTGTAAAGCCTCTTCGAATTTATCTTCTTTAAGGAGCGCTTCTAACTGCTGTTTCAAACTAGCGATATTCGGGGCTGTTTTTTTCTGCTCTTGCTTTGGCTTATTGCTCGAATTATTCCCCTTTCTTTTTTTCTCTGCTTCCAACATCGCTTTAGCATAACTAAGATTGTATCTGAAGTCTGCGTCTGCAGGATTCAACTTCAATGCTTTTCTGAAATATTGAATCGCGCGCTGGTATTCTCTTTTTTCCATCTTGCAATTACCCGCATTAAAGAAAGCCTTAGCCTTGACCAAACTATCCATTGAGTAATGTGCGGCACTTTCGAAATGGAATAGAGCATTGTCAAATTGTTGTTGCTCGTATAAAGACCACGCTAAATTATAATGGGCAATTACGTTCGAAGAGTCGCGTTTTAAAATCTTCTTGTACAAGCTATCCGCTCGCGTGAATTGCTTCGCCTTTACCCATTCATTCGCCTGTCTTAATTGTTTAAGTGCAGGCTTCGTGTCGAGCAATTGTGCTTCACTTTTATTTGTACAGCAAGCAATCAAGACAATCGACCAACTCAACCAACGCTTCGAATGAGTCCACCACTTACTCGGTGTCTCAAAAAACAAGCCTTCTAGTAATAGCAACACAAAAGAAATGATTAAAAAGTGCATGAAATACGACTCATAGGCGGTAAACTGCTTCTCATCCAATACTCTGTCTTCCATTTTGCTTAATTGCTCCACAATAGGCTTTAAACCTTCTTTGCTGTTTTCCAGGTGAACATATTTGCCCCCTCCGATACGAGCCACCTCACCTAAGACTTTTTCATTCAATCGCGAAATAACCGTATGTCCTTCGCCATCTTGTTTGAACCCTGCCGCTTGATTTCCTTTTTCATTAGGTATTGGAGCTCCGTTACTGGATCCTATACCGACACTGTGCATAATTACTCCGTTATCATGCGCTTGCTGTGCCGCCTCTAAAGCGGTCTCATCTTGCTCTTCACCATCACTAATGATGACAATAGCTCTATTGTTTTTCGGTGCCTTTTCAGGGAAAGCACTCATTGAAACATCAATCGCATTGCCAATAGAAGTTCCTTGCGCACTTAACATGTCTGTACTCAAATTGTCGATATACAATTTCGCTCCGGCAATATCAGTTGTAATCGGCATTTGGATATAAGCCTGCCCAGCGAAAATCACAATGCCATATCGTTCTTCTGGTAAGGCTTCCATTAGATTTTTAACCACCTGCTTCGTTCTTTCCATTCTGCTCGGCGCAATATCCGTTGCATTCATACTTCGACTCACGTCTATCGCTACCACAATATCCGATCCCTTGTGCTTCACCTTTTCAATTCTACTCCCCATCTGTGGATTCGCAATGCCGATAATAAGCGAAGTATAAGCCAAGAGCCATAAAGTTGATTTCCACGTCAATTTACTCTCATCGAAAGAAGGTAAAAGTTTCAATACCAATTCGCGATCGCCAATACGACGAATCTTTTTAGCACGGTTTGCTCTAACCCACCAAAGCAATAGTAGGAAGAAAGGTAAAAGCCCTAACGCATATAGATAATATGGATGTTCGAAACGTAGCATTATGGGAAAGTCCTTAAAATAGTATGTCGTAAAACAAATTCTAGCAATAATAAGAGAGCAGCAATTAAGGCAAAAATCAAATATTCCTCCTTGTATTGTCGGTAGCTACTTACTTCTATTTTTGTTTTTTCTAACTTGTCAATTTGCGCATAAATATCCTTCAAGCGACTGTTACCGGTCGCTCTGAAATATTGGCCACCTGTTTGGGTAGCAATTTTTCGCATCATCGCTTCGTCAATCATCACTTCCTGGTTCACATATTTCTTGCCAAAAGGTGTTTGCACAGGCATTGGAGCCATGCCATACGAACCAATACCAATCGTATAAATACGAATGCCATAAGTCTTGGCTAGCTCAGCTCCTGTTTGTGGATCTATCAGACCGGTATTGTTCACACCATCTGTCATTAAAATAATTACTTTACTCTTTGCCTTTGAATCTTTTAAACGATCCACAGCTGTCGCAAGTCCCATACCAATAGCCGTTCCATCCTCCACCATGCCTGAATGAACACCTTCAAATAAATCGTTCAGGATACTGTGATCAATCGTAATCGGACATTGGGTGAAGCTCTCACTGCTAAATACCACCAAACCTATCCGATCATTGGCCCTACTTTTTATAAATTCTTTTGCTAGATTTTTAGCTGCCTCTAATCGATTCGGACGAAAATCTTCAGCCAACATACTGCTCGATACATCCAGACTTAAAACGATATCAATTCCTTCCGTAGCAATTTCATCATGAGATAAATGATTTTGTGGACGTGCGAAAGCAAATACTAATGCGGTTAACGCTAGGATACGCATCACAAACAAAACACGTCGACCGTATTGCTTCCAACCACGACCGATATAAGTCAGGCCACTAAAGCTAGAGAGCTGTAAGGAAGCTTTCCTGCGACGTTTGAAGCGAAGATTCCACCAAACAAAACCAATGATTGGTAGGATTGCTAAAAACAACCAAGGGTATAACCATATGTATTCTCCAATTTGCATTAGCTTCTAATTCTCATTTGGTTTGAATACTTCTATGAATTGAAAGGCCTGACGAAGACTTTCCCAATGTGTTTCTATTGGCAAAGATTGTTTGGCAAACTTTACTAAATCGGCTTGCGTGAATAAATCTCTTAATAGTTGCAATTCCGGCTGACGAACAAATTTTTTACTACCCTCTAAAATCTCTTCGCTGGTAGCTTCCATTGTAGCCATACCAAATTGCTTCGCTAAAAATACGCGCACAATATCCGTGAGCGCTGTCTGAAACTCTTTCTCCTTGCCTTTCAATAATAGCTCTGATTTTTCTAATTGCAACAACGCACGTCTTGCCTGTTCGTAAGCGGTCAATGTTTCTTCGATAGACGCAATCGCTGATGGAATCGAAGTTTTCGGACGTTTGATTCCCCAACGAATCAGTAGTATGATAAACGGTAAAAGGAGTACTGAAATAATCCACCAGAGAAACTCTCTCCAATGATAAGGTACTTCTAAAATTGGTTTGTTGATGCGAAATGATTTAAGCGTATCGATAGGCAAACTGAAAACATGAATACGTAGAGGCTTCGGAAAAATAGTGTCAATGCCTTTTGAATGTTGAACTAAGAGCATCGCATTGGGTAATGCAAACCATCCAGTATCAAAAGCCATGAAATGAATCATCTCCTGCTGCAGGCCAGAGGTGGAAGAGTCAATGCTACTTGCACTGATGAAGTCGATACTCGCAGTGCTGTCTTCTTCGAAATAAGGGAAAAGGACTTGCGCATTTGCAGGAATTCCTTTTACCAAAAGCGTTGCATTTAACGGAGATCCCATTAGGAAATGGGTGGAATCAATTTTCCATTCCGCTTGTTGCGCGACTCCTTTGAAACAAAGGCATAGTAACAATATACAATATCCAATGTGTCTCATCGCTTTTGAAAAAATTGTCTCAACTTCATAACGTAATCATCTTGCGTATTTAAGCTGATTAAATCAGAATGATTTTTGGTGAACTGACCATTGATGCGAACGAGCTGATTTAAAAAACTCTCTTGATACGCCGCACGCACTTTAGGGTCTGAAAAGTCAATCCACATCGTTTCGCCGGTCTCCGCATCCTCTACTTTACATAAGCCAATGTCTGGCATCTGTCTTTCCTTTTCGTCAAAAACATGAATACCGATTAAATCGTGTTTTTTACTCAATACTTTAAGTTCATCTTCAAAATTCGGACTCATAAAGTCGCTGATCAAAAACGCAATACAACGTTTTTTAATAAGCGCATGTACCGTTCTCAAAGCTGTTTGAATAGACGTGCCTTTATGTTTTGGCTCGAAAACGAGTAGCTCTCTGATGATACGAAGAATATGCGATTTACCTTTTTT
>JAPJNH010000144.1 GCA_026461075.1 Chitinophagales bacterium | reverse complement strand
TTTAAAACCTTCGCTTTTTTCTTTTTCTTCTTTTTAACCGCCACCTTTTTTGTACTTGTCTTCGCCGTGTCTTTCTTACTTAATACGTCATAACTGTATTGGTCTAAGACGTCTATTAATTGGTACTGACTCGCATCAAAATTAGTTATGTCTACATATTCAATTTCATCTTCTTCAGATATTTCGATATCCTCATCTAGGCTATAAAATTGTTGATAGAACTTAGAGTCAACCTTGGCAGGAAGTTGTTTCATCACATTATTTACGTTATTGGCGGGTCCTCCTTCCTTTTTTGAAGTATTGCCATTAGTTGAGGTATTCTTATTAGGGGTTCCGTTTTTCTTTTCAGTTGCTTGTTGAATTAATGTTTTGCTGTTATAGCGTTTTAATAACTTCGATTTATTGTACAAATTATTGAAGTTGAAATCTCCATTAATTTGTTTGTTCTGGTTGTTCTGAATGGTGTTTCCAAGATTTTCCATTGTTAAAGGAGCGGTCAACCAAGTATACCCAGCAGAATAGGTTGCACGACTATTGATCCAATCTGTTAATGGGAATTTTGAGAATGGTAAGGTGTAGTTTACTGTTAAATCATGATGATAATCGGTAGTTCTTTTTAATTGCTTGATACGTGTAATAATCGTATCGCGTTTTTCTTTGGTATCAATCCTTCCAAATGGTTCATCAATTCTAGAATTATTGATAGCATTAAAATCAATGGAAATGCTACGGGCTAAATCATATTTAACACCATAAGTGCGCGTCATTCTAAAATACTTATTAAAGGTAGGTGCTATGGCAACTTCTTCTGGACTTATCTTACGCAAGTTGGCTTCTCCAAACTGACGATCCAAATCTGCCTTTAGGGAGACATTTGTAGGAAGTAAATTGAAATTGAATTCTTTAATTAAATTAATGTATTTAGTCTTCCAAGGTATCCATTTGAATGGTGTAATGAACTTAGGTTTTAAGGCGTAATTATAACCTATTCCGGCTCTATACTTTTTTAAATCATCTCCTTGATAAGTAGGGTTTCTTTTAAAGGTTTCAGTAAAGCTATAAGACACATTGAAGTTCTCAATATTGGTTGGGAGGTTTAACTGACCAAGCTTTGTTTTCTTAGGTCTATTTATTTTTACGTTGGTAAGGTTGTAACTAAATATACTTGTATAGTCTTGTGCTGTTTTTTTGATGGAGTCCGCATAGGCTTTACCGCGCAATGTTTTCGCTTGGTTTAACTCATCTTTAAGCTTCACATCTAATTGGAACGGGTCAAATTTTGGATTGCTTATCTGTTCGGAATAACTTGCATAGAAAGGTAATTTGATACCCCAATTTTCAGGCAATAATTTACCAAGTTCCAAATTAGTTGAGGCATTATATTGGAAGAAATTATCTCTAAAGCGATCTGCTAATTTTTGCTCCAAGGAACCATATCCAATCGTATGCATATTACCTGTTACGTTGATATTACCTAAGTCTGCCAAACGTACGTCAGCGCGAACTAAGGCTGCATAACCGCCTTGTTCATCAAATCCATCAAGTCTTAATTCATTAAACCAAACTTCGGCACATTTAGGTTGAGCATCATCATCTGCATAAATCGTAGATCCTCTTTTTGGATTTCGCACCCCTAACATCACCGTCTTTGTTAATCCTAGATTAGGATTACCTACAATGGTTAGGATAGAACCATCCTTATATTTGATTCGGAAAGGTGCATTAATGGCTTTTCCCGAGGCATTCCTTTGTTGCTTAATAGAAGATAAGGAATCTAATTCTAATAAAATATCATTTTGTTCAGGCCAAACATTCAAATCAGCCGTAGCGCCCGCATCTGTAATTTTTAAAGGAATAGAAAGCTCGTAATAGTTTTCACTAAAGTCAGCACCTAATCGAATGAATCCATAAACATCATGGTTATTTAAAGGCTTTTCACCTGGCTTTGATTCAGCATGTACGAATAATTTGATGCGTTTGAAATTACGCATATCTAGATTTATATTCTTATAAACTGCCCTGGCATCACCATCCAAGAGATTGCATACTTGCAAGGCCATCGATTGTTCATTTTCTCTAACGTTGGTCTGAGAAGTCAATTTTAAGGTTCTTTGAATTCCAGGAGGTAATACATAACCCACAGGTTGTTTCGTCGCATTTTCCTCTAAGTTTACTGATGTTACGTTGAAATAGGTATTTCCGTCATGATCGGTAGAAATGATTTCACCTGGAGAATTAAGTGAGAATATATACCGTCTCCATTGATTTCGTACCAATTCTAATTTGGCGAAACGTAAGGTTAGAGAATCCGAGAATCCATTCAAATACATTCTTATGAATCGAATGGATTTGAAATCGGAAATCATACCTACTTTCTTTTCATAATTGGTAATTGGAATTTTGAATTGATAGTATTTTACTGAAGTGGTGCTGCCATTCTTTAATTTGACGTTCGCAATTTTAATGTCATTTACAAAATTACTTCCCACTTGCATGTCAGGAGTTAAGTGAATTCTGTATTGGAAATAATCCTCTGTTTCACTTAAAGAATTATCTCGATTTATGTCCTCTGTTTCAGGTGTTGGTGTTGCCGCAGTAGAGTAGGTTTCTGGAGATTGTTTGTCAGTAGGAGAGTTGCCTTGCGGATTATTAAACTTTCTATAACGCTCAATAATAGGTTTCTTCTCATTATCATAATCCGTGCCTCTATAATAATGATAATCGTCATTAGAAGGGTCTGCTTCGGCAGCTACTCGCGCTTTACTTCCTGAAGGGAAGGAATTGATATACGATTGATAAAATACTCTTTCGGAGTCGTTGTTCATTCCATCATAACCAACGTCTTGCAAGAGTCTTACTTCATCTGAATTGTCAAACGTATTCGTAATTGGTTGTTGATTCGTAGGAACATAACCCCAGATTGTTTTTTGTTTCGCTGCCTTATCATCCGCACTTCTAGGCATACCGTTTTCATAATACTTTCTAGAGTCTTTTAGTATGTCTTCACTTACTGTACCTAAGTTGAAATATAAATCACCTGAATTCGCACTAGGTGTTCCTCCTTCTGAATAAGGATCCATCACCCAAAATTGAATGAACTCAATATTCGAAGCTTCGAAATCTGAATAGTCGATGCTACGCATAATTCCACCCCAACGTTTTGATGGATTTTTTAATGTTCCATCCGCATTCATTCCTGTAATATCATAATTATAAGGACCTCTTTGCTTCGGATTAAAATACAAATCAAGTGTAGTTAAGGTGAGAGGTGTTCCTGGCTCTAATTCTTTATTAGGGAAAATTTCTTTTTGCTCAATTTCGCGTACAAACAAATTAGACTGTTCATCATTACTCGTTAAATTCGCTGCCATACCTGAACTACGTGTAAAATATGGATCGATATTATACCAAGATAATTTACCTCTATTATACCCATAATCCAATGAGTTCAATTTCGATTCAGGGAATAATTCCGTACCTGTCGATCCCCGGCTTGCGTCACGTGGCGTAGAGGCTAGCACCCAACTGTTGCTTGGGAACTTAATATCATAATTACTTTGTGCACCTTCGAAGTCATCAATATATACTTGTCCTTCTTTGCCAATCGCAGGGGAGTGACCAGGATTAAGCTTTGCAAATTCTGCAGTTAAGGTAATATTCGATTTTGCCTTCGTATTATAGAATGGCAATTTATCTAAGAATTGTGTTATTTGTTTATTGTCCTTATTGAAATGGAAATCGGTTCCTATGATTCCATTACTAATTGGATCATCACCCACTAAAACTTTCTGTGTAAAAGGCCTTTCATTCAAATGCAACCAAGTCGCACCCCAACTCATGTTTGGATTGATATAGTAATCAAAACGACTACCTAAAAGGGTGCGAACCTGACCCAGGCCCATAAACGCACTATTCTCAAATTTAATTTTGATTGGCTGTCCTGAGTTTAAAATTCCCTCATTGATAATTTTAACGCGACCCAAATTATAGTCTACGGAATAGTCTACGTTTTCTCTTAGTTCTTGTCCGCCAGAAATTACTTTAACAGAGCCGGTTGGTAAGTTGAAAGCTCCGAGATAAATTTCAGAGGCTGAGGATGATTTATAAGTTCCTTTTATGTTAAATCGATTTTTTTCTGGGAATTGCTGTGCTTCCGCTTTTGTTTTATCGTATAATTCTTGATAAACAAATTGATTAGCTATGTACTGATCGTCTTGTGTGTTTTGAAATTTTGCACGTAAATCATTACCGAATGGTTCTACCACAGGGAAGATTAATCGCCCTGTTTGTGGGATAATCGTCACATTTTGCACGAAGTCGAAAATACCATCTGGAACGGGATCGTTATTATTGTTGAGTCGATCTAAATTCAATAGACGCAATAATGGAATCCCTTGGACACTTCCTTGATTTAAAAACCGTTTTTCACCGGAACCTGCAATAATGTAAGTTACATCCAATTTGAAATCCGTCGGACTAATTTGATAGGCACCTAATGAATAAATGTTTTTCATCATCAAGTCCCACATTGGAATAGAAGTGTTTTGAGCTTGACCTTTTAAAAGTTTTAAGAATAAAACGTTTTGTGAAATACTAGTAATCGAAGTTGAATCACCATTGGTATTCACCGTTGGCATGTCTTGAGAAAATTCACCCACTTTATACGTTTTACCGTTATAGGTGTACTCGTAAGAAACGGCTAGGATATCACTTGGATTTAAGGTAGTTTGTAAGGAGATAAATCCTAATTGTGGATATAAGGTATATTCCGTAGTTGAAAGTTTTTTAGCATACGTTTTCATGTATACTAATTCCTTTTTCTCTGAGGCGTCGAAGAAACCTGAAGAAGTAACAGCGCTGACTACAGTATTTGTATTTCTACAAAGTGGGTTATTTTTCAATTTTCCATATAATCGATTAATACCGTTTCTTGGTAAAGAATCTCCTGCTAATGGAATCTTCAACGAGCTTTGATAAGGTACTCCTTCTCCTAAGTCCATACACGCAACTATATCACGGACATTTTCTGTTACCCCCGATTTATTGGTTACCCAAACTTCAACTCTTGTGATATTAATACCTGATTGAACAATTGGCAATTTATTGAGCCATCGATTATAATGGTCTCTAAAAAACTGACTTAAGAAGAAGTGTTTGTTGTCTTCGTATTGATCAGCTTGAATGCTGTAATTTTGTGTTTGCGCGCCTCCTTGAATATTTATTTCTTCGGATTTTGATTTTTGTTGCGAAGCGATAGTGGTTACATTCAGTCGACCGAATTTCCAACCTGTTTTGAATCCCCACAGGGTCTGACTACCAGTAATTAAGGAATTGTTCAACGGTAAGCTTACGTTACCAGCCTCTACCTTTTGTAAGATTTCATCTTCCTTACCTGTATAGTCAAGCTTCACTTGATTTTCAAAATCAAAGTTCGCTTGGGTATTATAATTCGTTACGAATTTTAATTTATCACCAATCTTACCAATTACATTTAAGTTGATGTTCATGTCGAAATCAAATCCTCCCTGCTTTTTGGCTGCTTCAATTAAAGTAGGATTTTCTACTCGTTGTCTGTTCAATCCAAAAGTCATCTCGATATTCCCTGAAGGTCGGATATCTACCTGACTGCCACCAAAGAATCGATCAAACAATTGACCGCCTACATACATCTTCGGTACAGCATTCTTGTTTTCAATTAAGGTGCCGGTACTATTTTTCGTATGCCAATAATCGCGTTGCGATTCAGCGGATTGATATTTGATAAATTCTTGAAAACTCATGTACATGGGTGGACGATAAGGAATATCACCCATCATTTCTGTTACCACATACATATTTGTTTTTGGATCGTATTCAACCTTCTTGGTAATATTCGAAGGAGTGTTTAAGTCGATTCCTGGCGTATTCGGACCATTAACAAAACTCCCTTCTTGATCTTGAATGGGAAAGGGGAGTGTATCGTTTTCAGCTTGACTAGCTGTGGAATGATTTGAATTAGAATAATAGGATAAAATAGAAAGGCCATTGCGACGCGCAAAGCTGTCGCTGATAGCTAAAAAGAATAAGACAACAGCCAATACGACGCTGATACGTGTAATGCTTGTTTTATTCTGTTTAACAGAATTTAATCTACCAATCTTGTTTTGTTTCATTACTGCTTCTTACCTCAAAATTGTTTTAAGGAACTACAATGCTTGAAGAGCGGCTTTGATAATAGCTTCTACTGAATCGAGATCAGGTGCTTTCGTAAGCACTTTGTTGATCGCATTTTCAGATTGCTGTTTAGCAAACCCTAAGGCCACTAATGCCGACAATGCTTCTTGCTTATGACTTCCGACTCCGCCAGGTGCTGCCCACGCTAAGTTGGACGCATCTGTAACTTTTAACATCTTGTCTTTTAATTCTAAGACAATACGTTTAGCCGTTTTCGGACCGATACCTTTTACTTTTTCTAAAAGGTCGGCTCTTTCATGTGCAATGGCCTGTTGAACATCTTCAGGTGCCATAGAGGACAATACCATTCTTGCTGTCGAAGGACCTACACCAGAAATACTTATGAGATATAAGAAAATTTGGCGCTCTAGTTCATCTGCGAAGCCATACATGGTATGTGCATCTTCTTGAATGTGTAGATGGGTAAAAATTTTACAAGCAGTGCTGTTTTGAAGCTTTGAATAAGTGTTTAAACTAACGTGTACCTGATAGCCAACCCCATTCACTTCAATGATAAAGTAAGTAGGGCATTTGTGCTGGATAGTTCCGTTCAAATATGCAATCATGGTCGCTTATCCAAAGTGATTTGACCAAAAATAAAGAATTTTTTAACAATTACAAAGTTTTACCCTCTTCAAAATACCCTAAATAAACCCAATCTCCCCAAACATTCTTACATGAATAATGCGGCATTTGAATAGCCTCTTGCAAATATTCCTTAATCGGGTAGAAATTGATATGCATATCCAAAGTATAGTAGTAATACTTCTGACACGGAGTAACAATAAAAAGTCCTTTTTTTGCTACGCGTTTAAGCTCTGAAATAGCCAACGGAACATTTTTAAGATGCTCAATAGTATGATGACAAGTAACGTAGTCGAAGGACTTATCAGCAAATGGCAGCTTTTCAATATTGCCACGTGTATAATCTACGTTGGCTACATTGATTCCGTCATGTACATCACAACCCATTAAATTTAAATTCGGACGGTGATTCTTTACCTCTGCTAACCAATGTCCTCGTCCACAACCTACGTCTAAAAGGCTAAGGCCGTTTTCAGTAGGCAACTTGCTGATCATTAAATCAATACTTTGTTGATTCATGTCTGTCGGACGATCTGTGGCCAAACAATCTAATTCACGATAGGCTTGTTCGTATTCAGCCTCCGTCATCGTATATACTTTGGATTTAAAATCCATGTACAATTTTACTTTCTTTCCTTTATACCAAATGTAAAAGAAAGGGTACATAAACCATCTCGCATCTCGAATTACTGGAGGGATACATTCATCTAAAATGAAACGTATACTGTTCGTTATATTTCTATTCATAATTTTATTCTTTCCAATCAGCTATAAAAACATTAGTGTCTCGACCGCCACCATTGTGACGATTGGAGCAAAATACGATTTTCTTTCCATCCGGCGAAAACATTGGGAACGCATCGAAGCCACCATCATGTGAAATTTTTTCTAACCCAGTCCCGTCTAAATTGATTAAATATAGATTGAATGGGAATCCACGAGGACTTTGATGATTAGAAGAGAAAATAATTTTTTTGCCAGAAGGGTGGAATGCTGGTGCCCAATTTGCTTGGCCTAAATTTGTTACCTGACGAACATTTGTGCCGTCTGTGTTAGCAATATAAACTTCCATTTGTGTTGGTGCGACCATATCTGACGCGAGCAAGTCTTTATACTCTTTTATGTCAGCTTCTGATTTCGGACGGGAGGCTCTCCATACAATCATTTTACCATCTGGAGAAAAATTTGCACCACCATCATAGCCTAAGGTATTGGTTATTTGCTTTAGGTTCTTACCATTAATATCCATTGTATATAAATCAATATCTCCATTTCTCGTAGAAGTGAATATGATTGTTTTGCCGTCAGGTGATAAAGTGGCTTCAGCATCGTAACCAGGAGTATTGGTAAGTCTTTGGCGAATATTTCCTTTCAAGTCCGCAGTATAGATATCGTAGGAAGGGTATAGCGGCCAAACATATTTTTTTATTTTTTGACGATCCGGAACGGGTGGACAAGTATCCATTTTATCGTGTGTACTTGCATAGATTATGGTCGTGTCGCCTGGCATAAAGAAAGAACAAGTGGTTCTGCCTTTACCGCTACTTAATGGATGCAATTGCTCGTCCTTTAAATTCATCCAAAAAATCTTATCGCAGTCTAAGCCTGCTTTGGGATTGGTAATTTGTAGGGTAAGCATTTGGTTGTTGAAGCTGAAATAGGCTTCTGCATTGTCGCCTCCGAAAGTTAATTGCTTAACATTGCTAAGGTGCTTTTCTTCATAAAACTGTAAGGAGTCGGATGACTTTTGATCAGACAAAGCAGTGATGAAGGCTGAGTGACTCACTAAACTTACCACGCAGATCAGTAATAGCAAAACTGAAGGGAGAATCTTTTTCATTGTTCAAAGTTAGAAAACCCTGCATAAATATTCTTGAACAATGGACAAGAATATATACAAATTGAATAGGCACGTGGAGAACAAAGGATTTAAGCTTTTGTAAACTGAATGTAAATTGTAACTTTGTTTATTAAATTTTTGAATCTCATGAAAGTGCATAATTTCAACGCAGGTCCGGCAATCCTTCCTCAAGAAGCCGTTCAAGAAGCTGCAAAAGCCGTTTTAGATTTCAATAATAGCGGAATGGGGATTTTGGAAATCAGCCACCGTAGTAAAGATTTCATCGCGGTTATGGATGAGGCAAGTGCTTTGATTAAGGAGCTTTGTGGTTTGAGTGACGAATATAAAGTGTTGTTTTTACAGGGCGGAGCTAGTACGCAATTTATGATGTTGCCTTATAACTGTCTTCCTCAAGATGGTACTGCCGTTTATTCAGATACAGGAACTTGGGCTAACAAGGCTATCAAAGAAGCAAAATTATTCGGTAATGTAAATGTGGTTGCAAGTAGCAAGGATTCTAATTATTCTTTTATTCCTAAAGGATATGAGGTCCCTAATGATGCTGCCTATTTCCACCTTACCACCAATAATACTATTTACGGTACGCAATACCAGGATATTCCATCCGCTTCCATTCCGATGGTAGCTGATATGAGTAGTGATTTCTTAAGTCGTCGTCGTGACTTCAGTCAGTTTGATATGATTTATGCAGGTGCACAAAAGAATGTTGGTCCTGCAGGCTCTACGATTGTTATGATCAAGGAAAGTATGTTGGGTAAAGTAAATCGTACTATTCCAACGATGATAGATTATCGTACGCACATTAAAGATGGCTCTATGTTTAATACGCCTCCGGTATTTTCTATTTATGTAGCCATGTTGACGTTGCGTTGGATTAAGAAAACAGGATTAGAAAATATTGAAAGGACAAATCTTGAAAAAGCAACGATGCTTTACAATGAGATTGATAGAAATTCAATGTTCAAAGGAACAACTGCTGTTGAAGACCGTAGTTGGATGAACGTTAATTTCGTAATGAATAATCCTGAATTAGAAGATGAGTTCAAGAAATATGCAAAAGAGTTGAATATGATTGGTATCGCAGGACACCGTTCTGTGGGTGGTTTCCGTGCTTCTTTATATAATGCGTTGAGTATCGATAGCGTAAAAGCTTTGGTGGAAGCAATGCAAGAATTCGAAAGAAGAAAAGGGTAATTTATTCCTTATCTACATAAAAAAAGCCTTTCATTCGAAAGGCTTTTTTGTTTTATTTGCTTGTCCAGCTTCTTACGCCAGCTTCGGTAAATTCATAACGTCGGATGTCGCCACCAAATTCTTTTAAGGCTTCAATGACCTTATATCTGGAATTATTAGGGCAATAGAATATCATAAATCCGCCACCACCAGCTCCACTTATTTTTCCACCATTCGCTCCAGCTTTTAAAGCCGCTTCATAAATTTCATCTATGAGTGGATTTGTGATGGATGCTGCCATTTGTTTTTTGTTTTGCCAGCCATAATCTAGAATTTCTCCGATTTCTTTCAAACTGCCTTGCAATAAGGCTTCTTTCATTCGAATGGCCTGTGCTTTCAAATTGTGCATCGCATCTATCGAGCTCACTGATTTAGCAACGACGTTTTGTTGTTGCGCCTCAATAATTGCTGCCGATAGGCGAGAGGTGCCTGTATAGTAAAGAACTAAGTTGTTTTGTAATTCATCGATGATACTAGCCTTGATACGAAGCGGGTTTACAATTACCTTTTCTTCAGCATAGAATTCCATGAAATTAAAACCACCAAAAGTTGCAGCATATTGATCTTGGCGTCCACCAGCCATTTTCAATTGTTTACGTTCAATATCAAAAGCAATTTTAGCGATATCATATTCACCCCAAGGTAAGTTGAGCCATTCTTTGAAAGCGCCTAGAATAGCTACTACCAAAGTCGAACTGGTTCCTAATCCACTACCAGCCGGAGCATCTACAAAGGTTGTTAGGTGGCAAGAAAGGGGAGTGTCATGATTACTTTGAATGAATTGAAAAACGCCCTTTAGGAGGTCTAAATGTCCGTCAATAGCTATTTCTTTTAAAGAGCTATAGCTTGCTTTCTCTTTTCGATCGATACTTTCGAATATAACTTCTCCGGTACTGAGTGGTTCTATGGTAGCATAAGCGTATAGATTGATGGTAGCGTTCAATATCGCTCCACCATACTCATCTGCATATGGACTGACATCAGTTCCACCGCCTGCTAAACCAATTCTTAAAGGTGCTTTACAACGAATCATGAAGCTAAGATAAAAAACGGCGCTGATTAATTCTAAAGCCACTGACGAATATCATAACGCAAGGCGGAATTGTTTGCTTATCTTTGTGGAAAGCTAACTTGTAATTGGCCATGAAATCTTTACACAATCGCGTTTCTGCTGAAGTGCTGAAACAACGCTTAATGGAGGAAACAGAACCTCGCACTACCATTTCTTTTTACCGTTATTTTCCAATTTCTGATCCAGAAGTTTTTCGCAATCAATTTTATCTAGGATTGAATGCGCTTCATGTTTTTGGTAGAATCTACGTGGCTAATGAAGGTATCAATGCACAGATTTCGGTTCCAAGTTCAAATCTAGAAGCATTAAAAACGTATTTAGATTCTGTAAAAGGATTAGAGAATTTACGCTTAAATATCGCTGTAGACGATGATGGTAAATCTTTCTTCGTACTTAAAGTAAAAGTGCGTTCAAAAATTGTTGCTGACGGTATTGAGGATCCTACCTTTAGTATGGAAAATAAGGGACGATACCTAAAAGTGGAAGAGTATAATGAATTGGCAAAAAGGGAAGATGTGATTATTGTGGATATGCGTAATCACTATGAATACGAGGTTGGTCATTTTAAAAATGCCATAGAAGTGCCAAGTGATACATTTAGAGAGCAATTGCCAATGGCAGCTGATATGTTGAAGGATAAAAAGGATGCTCCGATTATTATGTATTGTACCGGAGGTATTCGTTGTGAAAAGGCCACCGCATACATGTTACATCAAGGATTCAAAGATGTTTATCATGTCGAAGGCGGGATTATTGAATATGCCAATCAGGCTAAAAAACAAGGATTAGAGAATCAATTTATAGGTAAGAATTTTGTGTTCGACGAGCGACTTGGTGAAAGGATTACGGAGGATATTATTGCAAATTGTCACCAATGTGGAAAGCCTGCAGACACGCATACCAATTGCAAGAATACCGCTTGCCATTTGTTATTCATTCAATGTGACGAATGTGCTAAAAAATATAATGGTTGTTGTTCTGAAGAATGCACCACTATTTTAGCTATGCCAGAAGAAGAGCAAGCTAAATTGCGTAAGGGAATTGATAAAGGGGCCATGATTTTTAACAAAAGTAAACAACGCCTTAGACCAATTTTGGGGGAGCGTAAGTAATCCTTAATCATATTTTTGTAAAAATGCCGAGGAATCGGCATTTTTTATTTGTGGAGGCCTTAAAAATCAAATGATTTGCTCTTTTGAACAAGGGCTTAAAAATTCATTTAATTCTTAAAAAAAGACCGCAGAATAAATTATATTTGCGAACTACCCTAAAGTGATTATTATGTACAATCTTTCGAATCGAAAAAAGGTACTTTCGCAACGTGAAATGACGTGGGTTGAGCGTCTATATCTCCCAGCAATTTTTGGAGGGATGTTGATTACCCTCAAACACCTTTTTAAAAAGAAAACAACGTACTCATACCCTGAGGTTGAGCGTCCATTTAGTCCTGTTTTTCGTGGTTTGCACGAATTGAAACGTGACGAAAATGGTGCTGAACGCTGTACTGCTTGTGGCCTTTGTGCCGTAAGTTGTCCTGCTGAAGCGATTTCTATGGTTGCCGCTGAACGTGTGAAAGGAGAAGAAAATTTATATCGCGAAGAAAAATATGCGGCAACATATGAGATCAACATGTTGCGTTGCATTTTCTGCGGCTTTTGTGAGGAAGCTTGCCCTAAACAGGCAATTTACCTAGAAACTACTCCCGCTCCTGCAAGTTTTGAACGCCATGATTTTATCTATGGTAAGGATCGTTTACTTCAACCTAAGCAATAATTTTAGGACATGTTAGCAACTTACGCTTTTTTCTTCTTGGCATTTATCGCCATTTTCTTCGCGCTTTTAGTCGTTTTTTCTAAAAATCCGATTCATTCGTGTTTGTACTTGGTTCTTACCATGTTCGCCATTGCTGGTAATTACGTTTTATTGAATGCTCAATTTCTAGCTGTTGTACAGTTGATAGTTTATGCAGGTGCGATCATGGTTTTATTCTTGTTCACCATCATGCTTTTGAACTTAAGCAGTGAGAATGAGCCAGTGAAATCAAATCTTATCAAATTTATCGCTACCATTGGTGGAGGCTCTTTATTGTTAGTTTTCGTATTGGCGTTAAAGAAAACGGATTTAGGTCCAGCTCCTTTGATGTTTCCTAATCCTAACCAGCAAGGGATGATTCAAAATCTTGGTAAGGTATTGTTCAGCGAATACGTTTTCCCTTTTGAAGTAATTTCTATTCTGATTCTAATTTCTCTCATGGGAGCCGTTGTTTTAGGCAGAAAAGACAAGAAAGTTAATCCAATAAATGAATAATTATGCTTAAGGAAGTTTTTATCGATCATTATATCTATTTGGCCCTTACATTATTCTGTATTGGTGTGTTGGGTGTTCTTATACGTCGTAATGCGATTGTTCTATTTATGAGTATTGAGTTAATGCTTAATTCTGTAAACCTATTATTGGTTGCTTTTAGCTCAAGAATGGGGGATGCAGCAGGACAGATATTTGTATTTTTTATCATGACCGTTGCCGCTGCCGAAGTAGCAGTTGGCTTGGCCATTATAGTTATGCTTTACCGTAACACGCGTAGTATCGATATCGGAGACGCGAATAAATTGAAATGGTAATTAAAGAAAGCAATTATGAACACGATTTTAGCCCTTTTAATATTAGCTCCAGTTGTAGGATTTTTGATAAATGGCCTTTATGGACATAAATTGTCAAAAAATCTTTCTGCTGTTATTGGTAGTACAGCAATTCTAGTTTCCTTTATCTGTACCATGTTACTTTACAAAACGGTACCTGAAACAGGCTCTCGAATTCAATTCTTTAACATACTTAGTTTGGAAGCATTTAATTTAGATGCTGCCTTTTTAATTGACCATTTATCCTTAATGATGATGAGCATCATTACAGGGATTGGATTCTTGATTCATTTGTACTCTGCCGGGTACATGCATCATGATAAAGGAATGTCCAAATTCTTTGCCTACTTGAATTTGTTTATTTTCTCTATGTTATTGTTGGTAGCAGGAAGCTCTTATACCTTAATGTTCTTCGGATGGGAAGGGGTAGGTCTTTGCTCTTATTTACTAATTGGTTTTTGGTTTACAAATGGAGAATATGCGAATGCCGCTAAAAAAGCCTTTGTGATGAACCGCATCGGTGACCTAGGCTTTTTGATGGGAATGTTCTTGTTCTTGCAAAACTTCGGTTCATTAGACTATTCCGTTTTGAAGGAAGGTCAATTGCACATTAGTTCAGGTATGGCTACTGCAATTACCTTGCTATTATTTGTAGGTGCAATGGGTAAATCAGCTCAGTTACCTTTATATACTTGGTTGCCAGATGCAATGGCAGGTCCAACACCTGTTTCTGCGTTGATTCACGCTGCTACCATGGTTACTGCTGGTATTTATATGATTGTACGTAGTAATGCATTATTTGTAATGTCTCCATTTACGATGCACTTTATTGCAACGATTGGTTTGGCTACTGCATTGTTTGCTGGTACTATCGCATTGTTCCAAAATGATATTAAGAAAGTATTAGCTTATTCTACGGTGAGTCAGTTAGGTTTTATGTTCCTTGGCTTAGGGGTAGGTGCTTTTACTTCAGGAATGTTCCATTTAATGACACATGCCTTTTTTAAAGCTTTGTTGTTCTTAGGTGCTGGTTCAGTAATTCATGCTATGAGTGGTGAACAGAATATTGCCAAAATGGGCGGACTTCGTAAGCAAATTCCTATTACTTTCTGGACATTCACTATCGGTGTTTTCGCCATTATAGGTATTCCGTTTACATCAGGATTTGTTTCAAAGGATGAAATTTTAAATGCAACCTATGCTTTTAGTCCAATGTATTTCTATCTCGCTGCGATCGGTGCGGGCTTGACTATCTTCTATATGTTACGTCTATGGTACTTGACATTCTTTGGCAACTTCCGCGGAACGAAGGAACAACAAGATCATATGCATGAATCGCCTCTTAATATGACATTACCATTAATGGTTCTTGCTGTATTAAGTATTGTAGGTGGATTTATTCAGTTACCTGAATTATTTCATGGTCATCCTTACTTGAATGAATATTTAAGTCCGGTAGTTAAAAACTTGGTTGCTGAACATGGAACGGAAGGTCATGAAGGTTTTGAATGGGCTTTGTTCGGAGGCACAATTGTAGTTTTAATTGCAATGTTTGCTTGGACCTCTAATTTGTTTGGAAAGAAAGAATCTGTGAGTGAGAAGTATTCTGGTTTTGCAGGAGTTTTGGAGAACAAGTATTATGTGGATGAAATCTACAATTTCTTGGTAGTAAAGCCTATTGAGCATATCTCAGTATTATTGAGCAAAATTGTAGATAATAAAATCGTCGATGGCATGGTGTTTATTACGGGAAAATTCGTGACTTGGAGTGGAACAACCTTACGATATATTCAAAACGGTCAAACAGGCTTCTACTTCTTGATGATGAGCATTGCTATTGTTGTGATGTTGGCTTATAATCTTCTTTTTAAATTATAATTTTTTGTACGAGATATGATTTCTTTATTACTAGTTATAATCCCATTATTCTTCGGAATAACTTCCTTTTTTGTAAAGGAAAAGTGGGGTAAAACGATCGCTCTTATTTCTTCAATTCTCTCGTTAGGCTTGATATGTACTGGGGAGTATTTTCATATTCACCATACACAAAATCTACTTGATTTTTCCTGGGTGAAAGAAAAGAACAACGGCTATTTTACCTTGCTTTCTTTGGGAGATTTGGGCTTAGCCTTAGTATTATTAACTAATCTTATTTTTCCGTTGATAGTATTATTCCAAAAATGTAATACTATTCGAAATGCTCATTTTTTCTTTGGCTTGATGTTGTTGATGCAAGCTGGATTGAATGGTGTTTTCATGGCGCAAGACGTGATTCTGTTTTATATTTTCTTTGAACTAGGTTTGGTACCTGCTTACTTATTGGTTGGTATCTGGGGTAACGGAGAGGACAGAGCTGCAGTATCATTCAAGTTTTTCGCCTATACTATGTTTGGTAGCTTGTTGATGTTGGTGGGTATTATCTACCTCATAGTTAATGCAGGCGCATCGCATCCTACTGATTTTAATAATATTTACCAAGCGGCTCATTTGTTATCAAGTAGCCAGCAAGTTTGGATTTCTGTCTTGTTCTTAATAGCGTTCTTTATTAAGATGCCTATTTTCCCTTTCCATACATGGCAAGCAAAAACCTATGCAACAGCGCCTACTTCTATTACCATTATCATGTCGGCGATTATGGCGAAAATGGGTGCATATGGTATCTTACGTTTCAATGTACAATTCCTTACTTTAGGTTGGACAATGTTAGAACCTTATATCATTGTACTTGCAGTATTCAGCGTTTTATACACTGCCTTTATTGCAATAAAGCAAGACAACTTCAAATACGTTTTAGCATTTTCATCTATCTCTCACTTATCATTGATTTTGGCTGCAATTGCTAGCTTGGATTTAAACACTGGGGATTTAAACAATCCTTTATTCAAAGATCAATTTGGTATTCAAACGCTTAAAGGAATCGTTTTCCAATTGTTTAGTCATGGTATTATCGTAGCAGGATTACTGATGATTGCGGAATGGATTGAGAAGGGTAGTGATACTTTAGATCTTAATAAAATGGGTGGATTTGCAGAAGGAAAACGCTTTTTGCCAATCGCATTTATGGTAATGTTACTTGGCTCAATTGCTTTACCATTAACATCAGGATTTATTGGTGAATTTTTATTATTGAATGCAGTTTTCCATTACAACTATTGGATCGGTGGAGTAGTTGCTATTTCAATTATTCTTGGCGCCGTTTACATGCTAAGACTTTATCAAAAGTCGATGCTTGGAACCAATAATGGAAATGTTTTTAATGGCGATTTAACCATTAAAGAAAATTGGATTATTATTCCTTTAATGCTATTTGTAATTATTGGCGGGATCTTTCCTAATTGGGTGAATCAATTCTTATTTTAATTTCTTTTTCGAATCGTATGCACGAAGCAATGCCTATCTCAAATAATCTTTGGTCGCAATTTACCGACAATCCATTAATGGTACTTTCTATTTTTGGTATTCTCTTAATGTTTATGGGTCTTCTTCCTAAAATGAAGGAATGGTTGCTTACTATTGGTTTAGTAGGTTTGTTGGCCGGATGGTCTATTACCCTATTGAATTGGGAAAATTCTCTAACAGCAACACCAATATTCAATATGCTTACCTTTGATAGAGGTGCTATTGTTTTGACAGCGATAATGATTGCTACCTTGATTTTAATATTCTTGGTAACAGATCATAAGTCGATTATGGATATGAACCACCTAGGTGAATATTATGCATTAATGATTTTCGCTCTCATCGGAGGAATAATCATGGTGAGTTTCAAAAACTTATTGATGTTGTTTATTGGGGTAGAGATTCTATCTATTGCTTCTTATATTCTTGCTGGTTTCAATAAAAAGAACTTATTATCTAACGAAGCATCGTTAAAGTATTTTTTAATGGGTTCCTTTGCTTCTGGTATTTTATTAATGGGGATTACATTGGTGTACGGAATGTCTGGTAGCTTCGATTTAGAACATATCGCAGCTTATACGATTCAATACAATATTCATCCTCCGGCACTTTATTTGGTTGGTATTTTATTATTGATGGTTGCTTTCGCATTCAAGGTTTCTGCTGCGCCTTTCCATTTTTGGGCACCAGATGTTTACCAAGGAGCTCCTACAATCAGTACTGCTTTCATGAGCACCGTTGTTAAAACTGCTGCCTTTGGAGCGTTTTATCGTTTATTCTATACAGCCTTTAATTTCAATTCTACCGTATGGAATACCACTGTTTTAGTAATAGTTGGATTGACCTTAGTAATTCCTAATTTAACGGCTACTCGTCAGACTAGTTTGAAACGAATACTTGCTTATTCAGGTATTGCTAATGCTGGATTTTTGATGATGGTTTTATTGCAAACCAATTTAGTCAATGAGAATGGTACACATATTGCGCAATCTAATATGTCTCTTTATTTGACTGGTTACGTGATTGCGAATATCATGGCTTTTGCTGCGTTATTCTTAGTTAAAGATGCAACAGGAAGTGATGAATTAGAATCGTTCAAAGGGCTTGCAAAACGTAATCCATATTTAAGTGCATTCTTAACGATAGCCATGTGCTCTATGGCAGGTATCCCTGCAACTGCCGGTTTCATGGGTAAGTATTTTATGATTTCTGGTTTACTTGAAAGCGGACATATTGTGTTATCGGTAGTGGCTGTTTTAATGAGTGTGGTTAGTTTATATTACTACTTCAAAGTGATAAAGGCAATGTATATGGAGGAAGGAGAGGGTGCTCATATCGTCTTGAACCCTTCTTATGTGTTCCTATTTATCATTGGCCTCGTTATTCTATTTACGATTGGATTGATGCCACATTATATTCGGGATTTATTTCTGATGTAATTAACGGCTCCTTAGTTTAATGGATAAAATGGAGGATTCCGGTTCCTCAGATACAGGTTCGATTCCCGTAGGAGCTACTTTTCTTTTATTCATTGTTTAATTTACACTTAGGTGTTATTCTGTTAGCGTTTACTTAACATTTTATAGCCTAAACCTTGATATTTTTGCGTTGGCTTAACTTTACGCATTTAATATTATATTAATTATTGCGAGGTTGAAAATTATGCAAACATTAAAAGCTTAAATAGTTGTAGATGTATCTGATCAAGCCTTATTGGCAAGCGATTTCTTTTGTGTTTTTACTTTTAATTGCAAGTTCTTGCAATACTTATGAGAAGTTAGTTTATTTTGGTGGTGTACAAAATTCTAGTTCGACTGTTAAAAGCAATGATTATTTAACTAGAATTAAGGTAGATGATCAATTATATATTTTTGTAAGCAGCAATAATATTGAATTATCAGCAAGTTATAATTTACCTAACTTCTCTGTTGCTTCAAGTAACATGCAGCAAGGTTCCACTCAAGGAAATCCAGTACTAGGATATTTAGTGGAGCAGGATAGCAGTGTAACACTTCCTAAAATTGGAAAAATAAAAGCTGCAGGTTTAACGATAGATGAATTAGAATACATCATTGCTAAATCTTTGTCGGGATTTTTAAAGGACCCTATTGTTCACGCTAGAATAATTAATTATAAGGTTACGATACTTGGAGATGTAAAGAATCCAGGTACATTTAATGTACCTTATAATAAGATTAGTTACTTGCAAGCATTAGGATTAGCAGGGGATTTGAATATTACTGGTAATCGTGCTAATGTATTATTGATAAGAACTGTTGGCAATAATACAATTACAAAGCGTCTTAACTTAACTGACTCAAATTTAATTAAGACTGATTTTTGTTGGCTTCAAAATGGAGATGTATTGTACGTGGAGCCAAATGTTCAAAAACGAAATTCTTCCAATACTCTTTATCAAAGTTGGCCCCTAATAGTTAGTACGACAACCTTAATTGTTTTAATGCTTAATAATTTCAAGAAATGAGTCAAGTAACCATTAAGGAGCAAGGTTTAGTGGAAATTATTGATAATATTAGAAAACATTTACGCCCTCGTTGGCATGTATATTTGATTTCGTTATCTATATTTATTGCAGCTGCATTTGTTTATTTACATTATGCGAACAATGTTTATCAGATTACAGCGAAGATTTTGATAAAATCAGGAAATAAGCAAAGTGATCAAATTTCTGCATTGTTAAATCCGGACGATAATGACCCTGAAATTGAAAACGAAATTGAAATAATTAAAAGTCAGTCTGTATTTGAAGATGCAATCATTCATTCAAATGCATGCATTTCATTATACCGTGTAGGAAGCGTAAAAAAACTAGAACTAACAAATGATTTTCCTATTAAATTCATTCCTTTAAACTATGATTCTTTAAAAGGCGATTTTGTAGGTAAACTTGGCTTTCAAGATTCCTATTCCAATTTTACTATAAATGAACGTAAATATGAATTGACAAATAATTCAATTTGTGTTCTTCCTAATGGGGATTCTGTTAAAGTCTTTGTAAATAAAACACGTCTTAAAAATAATATCAAGAAGGAAGATAAGTTCTTGATAAAGGTAAGTTCTTTAAGTAAAAAGTATAATGAGTGGATTTCTCATTTTGATGTTAAACCATTGAGTGGAAATTCTAACATTGTGGTTTTGAATTTTAAAACTGAAAATAAATTTAATGGTGTACAATTCCTAAATGCTCTTATTAATTCTTATGAAAGAAATAATCTAAAAGATCAACGTTCAATTACCCAATACACGCTTGATTTTATTAATGATAGATTATTATTGATTAGTAATGAATTGGATAGTGTGGAAATAAATTTGGAGTCATTTAAAAAAGCTAACAGTATTGTTGATATCAGTGAACAAGGAAAGGTATATTTGGGTGAAGTACAAACAAATGATGCGTTATTGAATGAGATTTTGATTAAACTATCGGTTATTGATGAAATTGAAATGCATTTAAAAAGCGAATTAAATAATTCTCAACCGCCCTCTTTAATTGGTATTGATGATCCAGTTTTACAAGAGAATTTGAATAAATTATTTGAAATAGAATTAGAATTTATCAAACAAAAACAGTTGTCGGGTACAAATGAAGAGTCTGTTGACATATTAAACAAACAAATAAACAACTTAAAAGCCAATATTGAAAGCAGTGTACATCGATACAAAGCAAATTTGTTAATTGCCAGAAATAAAATTGAACAAAGTATCGCACGAAATGAAATAACCTTAAAAGGAATTCCTCAAAAAGAACGATTGTTGATTAATATTACAAGACAGCAAGCAATTAAGAATTCTATTTACACTTATTTATTAGAGAAGCGAGAGGAAACTGCAATTGCTTTTGCTTCAACCATTACTAACAGTAAAATTATTGAGAAGCCTACTTTAAATGCGATGCCAGTTTCTCCAAAACGTTTAAATACCTTTCTGTTATTTATTTTAGCTTCACTTTTAATTCCTTTTTTATATTACTTAATCACGGAGCAATTTTCAAGTAAAATTCAGTTTAAGGAAGATATTACTTCTGTAAGTAGTCTACCAATAATAGGCGAAATCTTGTTTGATAAACAAGCTTCAGAACAGGGACAATTAGATTTTACACGAAGTTCAATAGGAGAGTCATTGCGTACCATAAGAACAAAAGTGAATTATTTTTTATACGATAATAAAAAAACCATTTTGGTGAGTTCGTCTATACCTGGTGAAGGGAAGTCGTTTTTCTCCATGAACTTAGCACTAGTTTATGCGTTAGCAAACAAAAATACTTGTTTAGTTTCTGCCGACTTAAGAAAACCAACCTTACATAAAAGATTGAATATTGATGCCACTATTGGCCTCAGTAATTTTCTAGTTAGTAGTATGGACGTGGAAGATATTATTTATAAAACTTCGTATCCTAATTTAAGTTTTATTCCAGTAGGTAATATTCCTCCTAATCCTGCTGAGCTTTTACAGAATGAGCGTTTTAAAAATTTACTTATTTCGTTGAAAGAAAAGTTTGATGTGATTATTTTAGACACGCCTCCGTTAGGGCTTGTTGGCGATGCTGAAATTATTCTTCCATATGTTGACCTTTCCTTACTAATAATACGCCAAAATTTCTCTCACAAGGAAATTTTTAAAGAAGTAGTAAATAGTTTTACCGATGAAAAAGTTTCAGGAAGTAAGGCTCTAATATTTAACGGTATCATCCCTAAATTTAAAGCTGGTTATAGATCCAAGTACGGTTATAAGTACGGATATAAATATGGAGGTTACCGTTATGGAAAGTACTAATAATAAGTACTGATAACTTTAATAATTAAGCGAAGTTAAGGGCTCCTGAATTGAACCATTCTTAATAACAGCAGATTCGTTTGAATTACTACTTAATTTATTTTCTTTAGAATTTAATTTTTCAAGGTAGTAATCCAATATTATTTGCTGAACAGTCTCGCGACTGTATTTATCAATTATTGAATTACTTAAAATTGTTGCTTGATTTTTCTTAACTGCGTAATTTAAGAACACTTCATTCATTTTGGATAACAAATTTTCTGTATTCTTAACTTCGAATAATGTAGCGTTGTCATTATTCACAACATCAATATTTCCAGGAATATTTGAACAAATAATTGGAGTCTGCATGGAAGCAGACTGTAATAATATGTTTGGGAAACCTTCTCTATGAGATGGATGTACTAATGTATTAGCAATTGAAATGAAATATTCAACATCTTCGCGCCAACCTAAGTATATGATACCGGGATGATTTATTATCTCAACAACTCTTTGCTCGTTTAAAGAGTCTCTTTCCTTTTCAAAATTCCCTAAAATAATTAATCGCAAACTCTTGTTTTTAGCATACAATTTGTGAAATGCTTCATAAAGTTCATCAATACCTTTATCTACTACTAATCTACCAACATATAAAAAGTAGAATAATTCAGGATTATATGAAATTTCTCTTTTTACAAAATCTAAACGATCTGCACTAAGGTTTTCTAAATTAAAGCGGTTATTGTCAAATCCGTTTGTACTTCCATTACCAAGTACCTTTAACTTGTCAATACTAATCATTTGTTCTTTAAGCATAAAACTTGCTATAGAAAAAGAATTTGCAAGTGTTTCAGTGCTACATTGATAGGTTAATTTTTCAGTTACTACTAATAACCCTCTTCTAAATCCTTTACTTGTCATCAAAGGTAACCCTGCCACAGTATGCAATCGAATCGGCACATTAGCGAGTTTTGCAGCAATCATTCCTAAAAGCCCTGCTTTCGGTGTATGTGTATGAACAATATCAGGTTTTTCTTTTTTTATGAAACGATACAATTTTATTAAAGCTATGAAATCTTTCATAGGACTGATTGTACGTGTCATCTCAATTACTTGGTGTCTAATGGCTCTATTCTTGGTGAATTTATTCACTTCACTTCCATTTGAACTTACAGCTACAACATCAAATCCATTTGCTTGCATATAGTCAAGTTGACCAGTCAATAGGATCTCCAATGAAATTGGAACAGTAGTAATGCGAAGTAGTTTAGGCTTAGACACAAATAAAATTTGTACAAAAATACCTTTGATTATTTGCCAAAATTTTCTCTTAATATGAACAAACCTTTAACGAAACATAAGTTTGTTAGCGAAAAATAAACCTTATTAACAATAATATTACATACAAATAAAAAAGCCTCAATATTGTTGAGGCTTTTTATTTTTTTATGCGAATTAATTAGCGTACAAATAACATCTCACGATACTTAGGTAGTGGCCATAAGCTATCGTCAACGATTGCTTCTAACTTATCTACTTCGTAACGAATTACATCGAAATATGGCTTAATAGTATCACAATACATAATTGCTTTATTGTGCATATCATCCAATTTATTTGCTTTCTTACGTGCTTCATTCATTTCTTCGCAATTGGTTTTGATCTTGGCCATACGCTCAGACAAAGTTTGAATTAACTCTCTTTGTGCGCCGCTATGATTTTCCATTCCAATTGAATTCAAACCAACTACGTTATTAATCAAATTAGATTGATAAGCGATTGCCGCAGGTAGAATTTGATTCAAAGCGATATCTTCAATCACACGCGCTTCGATTTGCACCTTCTTTACATAATCTTCTAACATGATTTCATGACGAGCATGTAATTCAATTTTACTGAAGATTCCGTTCTCTACAAACAACTTCTCTGATTTTTCAGAAACGTAAGCATCCAAAGCTTTAGGGGTAGTTTTGATGTTTTTCAAACCACGCTTTTCAGCTTCTTTAGCCCATTCTTCAGAATAGTTATCTCCTTCAAATAAAATATTTTTAGAAGCAGCAATGTAACGACGTAATACGGTTAAAATAGCACCGTCTTTACGTTCTCCTTTTTCAGCAATAGCTTCAACATCCTTGTGGAATTCTACCAATTGTTGAGCAACGATTGTGTTCAAGACAGTCATGGCATTCGCGCAGTTAGCCGAGGAACCTACCGCACGGAATTCAAATTTGTTACCAGTAAATGCAAATGGGGAAGTACGGTTACGATCGGTATTATCCATCAATAAATCTGGAATCTTGTTGTGGATATCCATTTTCAACATAACCTTATCACTGTCTGCCACCTTTTTGTTCTCATCTACACGTGCTTCGATTTCACGCAACACTTCACTTAAATAAGTACCAGCAAAAACAGAAATGATTGCAGGAGGTGCTTCGTTTGCACCTAAACGATGATCATTGTTCGCTGAAGCGATAGATGCACGCAATAAATCGGCATTATCATGTACAGCTTTGATCGTATTTACAAAGAATGTTAAGAATTGTAAATTGGTTTTAGGCGTTTTACCTGGACTTAATAAATTAGATCCAGTATCAGTTCCTAAAGACCAGTTATTATGCTTTCCACTACCATTTACACCTGCGAATGGTTTTTCGTGGAATAATACTTTTAAACGGTGTTTACGAGCTACACGCTCCATAACATCCATCAATAATTGATTGTGATCAACCGCAATATTTACTTCTTCAAAAACAGGAGCCGCTTCAAATTGACCAGGAGCAACTTCATTATGACGAGTCTTTAATGGAATACCAACTCTGAAACATTCTTTTTCAAAGTCAGCCATATAGCTCAATACGCGTTCAGGAATTGCACCAAAATAGTGATCTTCTAATTGTTGTCCTTTAGCAGGGGAGTGACCAAACAAAGTACGGCCAGTAAGCATAATATCCGGACGTGCATGATACATGTCTTCATCGATAACAAAGTATTCTTGTTCCCATCCTAAGGTTGCAAACACACGTGTTGCGCTCTTATCAAAATAATTGATAACAGGCAAAGCCGCTGTTTCTAGGAAATGTAATGATTTTAATAATGGCGCTTTATAATCTAATGCTTCACCACTATAAGCTACGAAAATGGTTGGAACGCAAAGCGTCTTCACATTATTCACTTCCATAATGAAGGCAGGAGAGGTAGGATCCCATGCTGTATAACCACGAGCTTCGAAAGTTGAACGAATACCACCATTCGGGAAAGAACTCGCATCTGGCTCTTGTTGAATCAATGCATCTCCATCGAATGCTTCTACACCTTTACCTGTAGCAATTGGTTTGAAGAAAGCATCATGTTTTTCTGCCGTAGCACCAGTCAAAGGTTGAAACCAATGCGTATAGTGCGAAACACCTTTAGAAATAGCCCATGCTTTCATCGCATTTGCTACTTCATCCGCAATTTTACGATCTAATTTAGTTCCATTAGTAATCGCATTTTTAACCGCTTTAAAGGTGTCGCCAGATAAATACTGACGCATCATTTCTTCGGTGAATACATTCTCCGCGTAGTAAGCTGAAACGCGTGAGCCTAAATCAGGTACTACTGGAGCAACCTGATTGATTGATTTGATCGCATTAAAACGTAATGAAGACATAATTTGTATTATTTGTTGCAAAATTAAGTGATTTTTTAGAATCACAAATAAAATTTAGGTCATTTTTTAAATAATTAGGCTAAAATTTTGACTGA
>JAPJNH010000143.1 GCA_026461075.1 Chitinophagales bacterium | reverse complement strand
GGCTTATTTAAATGGTTTGGCGTAAAGGCGATCAATCGCTTTTTGATTATTCCGGTATTCAATTTCTTGAACGAGTTTAATTTGAATTTTGGTTTAATCATTTTGATTATTGTAATTATTATCAAGTTAATACTTTGGCCGCTTAACTATCGTACGTTCGTATCCGCAGCAAAGACGCGTATTTTAAAGCCGGAGGTAGATGCTCTTCGTGCAAAGTACAAAGATGATCAGGCTAAATTAGGTATGGAACAAATGCGTCTCAATCGTAAGGCCGGAGTTAATCCGCTTGCGGGATGTTTGCCACAATTGTTGCAGTTGCCTGTTCTTGTGGCAATGTATTATTTCTTCCCTTCATCTATCGAACTCCGTCAGCAAAGCTTCTTGTGGGCAGATGATTTGTCGAGTTATGATTCAATCATCAACTTCGGATTTAAGATTTGGTTGCTAGGTGATCACTTGAGTCTGTTCACTCTTTTGATGACCATCACTACCTATGCTTCAATTTATTTGAATCGTAACCAAAATCCAATGAGTGATGATCCGAACATGGCGGTAATGAAGTATATGCAGTATATCTTCCCGATTATGTTCTTGGGTATCTTCAACAATTCTCCTGCAGCTTTGGCTTATTATTATTTGTTGCAAAACTTAACTTCGATCATTCAACAGTGGGTGATACAAAAGTTGATTATCAATGAAGATAAATTGCGTGCTGAAATTCAGGAAAACATGAAACGTCCAGAGGCTAAAAAAACTGGTTTTATGGCTCGATTGGAAGAAGCACAACGTATCCAACAGCAGCAGGCTAAAAACAAGAAAAAATAAGTTTGATTTTTGTCAAGATTATTTGCTTTTGACACGGAAATCATTAAATTTGATATTCTTAATTTAAAAACAACCTAAACAATACGCTAAAATGAAAAAACTGTTACTCAGTTTTGTGCTATTGCCAATGATTGGCTTCGCGCAACAAGCTCATTTGGGTACACCAGTGCGTGCAAAGAACGCGGCATTGATGACTCAAAAAACAAAGAAAGAAATAGTTACTGACCATGCTGCTCCAGTTGCTGCTGTAAAGCCTGCTGCTAGCCATGCTCAAACTAAGTCTACAAATCCTGGTACAGTGGTAGGTGAAACTTACTATGATTTGCAAACTAATAGCTCGACTTACCGTCGTGTTGCTAACTATGGTACTTCTCAATCAGTAATTTGGACATTCGCTCCATCTTCTTCTGATAATACGTACGCACAACGTGGTACTGGTTACAATTCTAATGCTGGTGGCGCATGGGGAGCTATTCCTTCTGCACGTATTGAGCAACAACGTACAGGTTTTCCTAACATTTTGCCATTCGCAAATAACGAAGGTGTTTTGTGTCACACAGCTACACCTGGTTATAATGATTACTTAACTAAAAACTCAGCTATTGGTTCTTCAAGCTTTACAGGTGCAGCTACTACGCCTTTGAACTTGACAGGTAATATCTGGCCTCGTGCAGCTTCAGCTGGTAGTAATATCTACTTCGTTGACTGTTCTCAGGATACTAACTCTCGTAAAGCTGGTGTTAAGCAACCTGTTTTATACTCTCGTTCAACAAACGGAGGTACAACTTGGGTTGATGATCATATCACTTTACCTGGTTATGATTCTACTATTTTCTACCGTAATGGTGGTGATAACTACTTCGTAGATGCAAAAGATTCTATCGTTGCTATCGTTATTGGTGGTTATGGTAATTCAGTTGTATTATGGAAGTCGATGGACTACGGTGTTAACTTCACTCGTACTATCGTAGATTCATTCCCTATTTTAGGATTCAACACTTCTTCTGCAACTGTAATTGATCAAAACAATGACCTTGTTGCTGATACATTCTTGTTCAATACAGGTTCTGTTACTTCATTGATCGACAACAATGGTAGTGTTCACATTTGGTGGTCTACTATTTATGGTTTGAGTGATGGAGGTGGATTGTCTTACTATCCAACAAGTAACTCTACATTAGAGTACTGGTCAGAAGCTACAGGAACAAAAACTACAATTGATGATTTCTATACTTCTATTCACGATTGTGATGGTGATGGTACAATCAACATTGGTGCAAACCATTTCACATCAGCTACTGATGATGGAGATGCTTACTATCCTGGAGAAGGTATGATTACACAGCCTCAAGCTGGTATTGATGCTGCAGGTAACTTATTTGTATTCTATTCTTCAGTAATGGAGAACGATACTACTGTTGCTGGTGTTGCAAGTGTAGCTTCTCAAAATTTCCGTGATATCTTAGGTGCTTTCTCTACAGATGGTGGTGCTACTTGGTCTTTGCCTATCAACGTATCTCAATCTTGGGGTGTTGAAGATGCATTCCCTACTGTTGCTCGCGACGTAGATAATAACATTCATTTGTCATGGCAAGCTGATGCTGAGCCAGGAACAGCTTTGCAAAATGCAGATCCAATTGCTGTAAACCAAATCATGTATTTGGCATTAGATAAAGCTACTTTCCTTACAAAAGGTACAGCTTTCGCTGATGCTTGTAACCAAACAGCGGTTCCAATGCCTCCAGTTGCTAGCTTCACATACACAATCGATGCAAATGATCAATGTACTGTTCATTTCACTGATTTTTCTACAGGAAATCCTGCTAACTGGACTTGGGTATTTGGTGATGGTAACACATCTACCGCTCAAAATCCTTCTCATACTTACACAACGCCTGCTACACGTAACGTACAGTTGGTAGTTGGTAACGTATATGGTAACAACTCATCTCCAATCACAAAGATTGGTGTTTGTTTCGCAGCTGGTGTAAATTCAATTGATGCTGCTAATGCGGTTTCAGTTTATCCTAACCCTGCTACTTTAGAAATCACTGTTAATATGGAAGGTATCAATGCAGCTCAATCAGTAGTTACTATTGAAAATGCAATTGGTCAAACAGTTATGACAGTTGATAACAAAAATGCATTCTCTAAGTTGAACGTTAACGTTGCTTCTTTAGAAAACGGAATCTACTTCGTAAAAGTTAAATCTTCTAACGGAGTTACTACTAAGCGTTTTGTAAAAGAATAATCTTCTTTACTACATATTAAAAAAGGCTTCCAATTTGGAAGCCTTTTTTAGTTTAATGAGTTGCTGAAAATTATTTAATCCTTAATAGGTCTTCTGGAACATCGATAGAGATGGTCTCTAAATCAGTTTCAATTGTTTGAATGGCTAAGCCATTTTCTAGCCAACGTAATTGTTCTAGACTTTCTATTTGTTCGAAAAATCCCGCTTCAAAGGTGCTTATTTGCTGTAAAGCGGCCTTTGTATACCCATACATTCCAATATGCTTCCAATACTTAAAATCAGCGCCATTACGGTTAAATGGTATAACGGAGCGTGAGAAATACATGGCCTCACCATTCTTTTTTATACTCACCTTTATACTATTGGCAGAATTGATTAATTCTATCTCATTACAAGGCCGAATTAAGGTTGCTATTTCAGCTTGTAGATCACTTCGGTTTTTGAAGTAGTCAGCGAGCTTATCGATTTGCTCTGGTTGAATAAAGGGCTCGTCACCTTGAATATTTATGAATGCGGTAGCGCTTAATTGATTGGCGACTTCGATAATACGATCAGTTCCTGTGAGATGATTCGATGCAGTAAGCATTACCTTACCTCCGAAACTAAGTACGTGCTCACTAATACGTTCATCATCAGTTGCCACCATCACATCATCCAAAGATTGCGCATTGCATGCTTGCTCATAAACACGTTGAATCATCGATTTTCCTTGAATTTCGATGAGGGGTTTGCCAGGAAAGCGACTGCTAGCATATCTCGCGGGAATTATTCCTATAATTTGCATATAAATGAAAAAGTCTATTAATTTTACAAAGTTAAACTTCCCACCTATGAAATTCAAACTACTTCTTGTTTTAGCGATTTTTACTTGCGGCTTTTCTATTGCCCAAATTAATACGCCTACTAAGCAAATTTTCGACATGGATTTTGAACATTGGACAAACAAAGGTTCTTATTCTGATCCTGATTCTTTGCAAACTACGAATCAATACACCTCTTTAGCCGGTGCGTTTTTGGTAACAAAAGGAACCGATGCTTATCACGGAGCGGCTAGTTTAAAATTGACGTCCACCTTAATTCAGTTTTTTACCATCAACGGAACGTATCCTGGTGTGGTATCTAATGGAACTATTAATGCTGCTGTTTTGAGCGGTGGTGCAGGAGCACCGATTGTTAGCGGTAAAAAGATTGATTATCGTCCGAGTCATTTTTCAGCGTTCTATAAAAACAGCACAGCAAATCATGATTCTAGTATGATTAATATTTGGTTTACTAAATGGAATGCTCCTGCAGGTAAGCGTGACACCGTTGGTAATATGATTTGGTTCGATACCACGCAACATACGACTTATACGCATTTGTTACAGGCCGTGAATTATTTCACCGCAGATATTCCTGATACGTTCCAAGTAACGATGTTGTCTTCAGGTTTATATCATTCTAATGTAGGCTCTGTTTTGACACTAGATTCTATGAACTTCACTCCGGATACTACTAGTCATGTTGGATTGAATGTATTAGGTGGAAATGCTTTATTGCTGAATGTTTATCCAAATCCTTCTAATCAAACATTGAATTATTCTTACGCTGGTTTAGTAAGCGGTGGCGAGAAAGTTAATATTTATACGGTGTCTGGAGAATTAGTTTATTCTTCTAATTTAAAAGCACAAAATTCAATTGATATTGCAAGTTGGAAAGCAGGTATGTATGTGTATCAAGTTGCTGATAAAAATGGTCAATTAGTTGCGCAAGGAAATTTTGCAGTACAACACTAAACTGTTTAAAATAAATTAAAAAGCCACCAATTAGGTGGCTTTTTTTATAGTTCGATTCGTCTATCCGCATTATCTATAAGGAAGGAGTCATGTGTTAGAAACACGATGCTCATATCTTGGTTTTGTAGCAGTTTCAGCAGCATCTCTAATAAAGCCTTTTTGGATAATTCGTCCATAGCGGCCGTGGGTTCATCTAGAATTAACAGAGAGGGTGTTTGAATTAAATATTGCAGGATACTTAGCTTTTGTCTTTCTCCACCACTTAAGCTATTGAGAGCTCTGTACAGCGTCGATTTTTCTAAGTTTAGTTGTTCGCAATGGCTTTCCCAAATTGAATTTTCAGGCATTGTGGTTTTGCTTGCCTGATAAACCCAATTCATTTCTTCAATAAAATTAGTGTCTCCATTTAGGATTGCAAATGAATTTTGTGGGATATATACGTAAGTCCTACGCCACAGATCAAGTGTCTTGGAATCTGCATTGCAAGGTTCTTGTTCAAAATGTGCTCCTTTGATGTGGCCTTGATAATTGGTGAGATGGCCACTAATTATTTTTCCAAATGTCGACTTTCCTTTACCGCTGCTGCCGCTTATTGCATAGCATTTTCCACTTTCAAAACTAGCACTTAAATTGCTAATGATTTTGTGGTCTGAATAAGAGTAGCTTAAGTTAGATACAGTGAGTAATGTGCTTGTCGATAGCTGCTTAGTTTCAATGTTTTTATCAATTGCTACTGATTGATTATTATCTATCCAAGTGTCACAGAAGTCCCTTAGCCATTCCGTTTGATGGGTGATACATAGAACTGCATTATTTGCTTTTTGACTCCAGTTTTTTAAAAAATTAAATAGTAATAATGCATTCGTTTTATCAAGCGCTGCAGTCGGCTCGTCCAGAACAAGCAGATCAGGTTTTTTAAGTAATAATAGTAGTAAACAAATTCTTTGACGTTGTCCGCCACTCAGTTCGTTGGCCGTTTTACCCAAGGTGGCTAATGGATTTTCAAAACCTAATTGAATCAATAGTTGTTCAATTTCTTCATCCGTTGCTGACGGGAGATTTAGGTTTGTTTGAAATGCTTTTATTTGTTTGGCAATGGTGAATGTAGGATGCAGTGCTTCCTGTGCAAACTGGGGTAAATAACCTATGTTCGCTGTGTTCATGGTAATCGAACCATGAACGTGGTAGGGTAGCGTGGTTTCTTGATATTTATTCAAGATATGATTTAAAAGCGTTGTCTTTCCAAAACCTGACGGAGCACTGATTCCGACAATTTTATTTGCTTTTACGTTGAATTGGAAAAAGTTGTCTTTCGGAGTAAAGAGTTGATTATCCTTCCACTGAAAACGTAGTTGATCAATTTGTAGTAAAGTGAGGGACTCTGAAAGCATAATACCAAGTTAACATTTTTGGCAATATAGGTTTTATATTTTCACTTGTTTTCGGTATTTTTAACGATAAATTTATTCCATTGAATTCGACTCAAATTTCCATCGTTATCCCATTATTTAATGAGGCAGAATCCTTGCCTGAGTTATTTGCGTGGATTGAGCGCGTGATGAATGCGAATAATTTTACGTATGAGATTTTAGCAGTGGATGATGGAAGTAAGGATGAATCTTGGTCTGTCATTGAAAATGAGTCCAAGCGTAATGCTCATATTAAAGGAATTAAGTTTCAACGTAATTACGGAAAATCTGCGGCTTTGCATGTTGGTTTTAAAGCTGCGTTAGGTGATGTTGTAATTACAATGGATGCCGATCTACAAGATTCTCCGGATGAAATTCCTGGCTTGTACGAAATGATTGTTACTCAGAAATTTGATTTAGTGAGTGGTTGGAAAAAAAAGCGTTTTGATAATGCTTTGACTAAAAACATTCCTTCTAAATTTTTTAATTGGGCAACTACTAAAATGAGTGGTATTCAATTACATGATTTTAATTGTGGTTTGAAAGCGTATCGTAAAGAAGTGGTGAAGTCGATTGAAGTATATGGAGAAATGCATCGATATATTCCGGTTATTGCGAAGTGGGCGGGCTTTCCAAAGATAGGAGAGAAGCCTGTTCAACATCAAGCGAGAAAGTATGGTGTCACTAAATTCGGCTGGGAGCGTTTTGTGAATGGCTTCCTAGATTTATTAACCATTTCTTTCGTGACGAAGTTCGGAAAACGTCCTATGCACCTTTTCGGTTTCTTAGGTGCGATTTCCTTCTTTATCGGTTTTGTAATTACGCTTTACTTAGGTTTTGCGAAATTCGCGTATAACGAATATAATATGACACAGCGTCCCATTTTCTTTATGGCAATATTGTCCATGATTGTTGGAACGCAGTTATTCTTAGCTGGCTTTATCGGCGAACTTATTAATAGGAATTCTGGGGAGCGTAATACCTATTTGATTGAAGGTAAAATTGGCTGTTAGTATTTAATCGCTTAGTCAACTATTTCTCCGAAAAGGGTACCTGCCGAAGCATCGTTGATTAATACATTTATGTATTGTCCTTTTTGCACATCCTTCTTAGGGAAGATAACCATTTGATTTTGCGTATTTCGGCCACTCCATTCTGTTTCAGGCTTACGATGTGAAGGCCCTTCCACCAAAACTTTGAATGTTTTTCCAATAGTTTCTCTATTGCGAACCAATGAATAATGTCTTGCTTTTGCAATGATTTCGTCTAAGCGGCGTTGCTTCACATCTTCAGGGACATCATCTGCAAACTTCTTTTGTGCCGGAGTTCCGCCTCTTTCAGAATATTTAAAATAATAGCCAAATTCAAAGCGACAATAGTCAATCATGGATAAAGAATCTTGGTGCTCTTCTTCTGTTTCACTGCAGAAGCCAATGATAATATCTGTTGTCACTGCACATTCTGGAATTAATTCCATGATACGATCGTATTTAGCCATATACCATTCTCTATCGTAAGTGCGATTCATCTTTTCTAAAATACGCGTACTACCTGATTGTAATGGTAAATGAATTTGCTTACAGATGTTTTCGTATTTCAGCATAGTGAATAATACTTCGTCTGTAATATCCTTTGGATGCGAACTTGAGAAACGAACGCGTAAATCAGGATGAATTAAGGCAACCATTTCAAGCAGCTGTGCGAAGTTTACCTCCGAATTTGCGGCTTCATTTTTCCAATGATAGCTGTCAACATTTTGCCCCAAAAGAGTGATATCACGGAAACCTTCATTAAACAACTGCGTACATTCTGCAACAATTGAAAACGCGTCACGACTTCTCTCTCTTCCTCTTGTATAAGGAACTACGCAAAAGCTACACATATTATTACAGCCACGCATAATCGTCACAAAGCCATTGATGCCATTCGTTGCTAAGTGTGTTGGTGCGATGTCTGCATAGGTTTCTTCACGACTCAATAGCACGTTCACTGCCTTATGTCCGGCTTCTGCTTTTTGTATTAATTCTGGTAATGAACGATAAGCATCAGGACCAACAATCAAATCAACCATTTTCTCCTGCTCCAATAAATCTTCTTTTAAACGTTCTGCCATACATCCAAGTACTCCGATAAGTGCAGCTGGATTTTGTTTTTTGACAGCAGTGAAAATTCTCAAACGTTCACGTACTTTTTGTTCCGCGTTTTCACGAATGGAACACGTATTGATTAAGATAAGATCCGCTTCTTTATAGTTGGTGGTAATGCCATAACCTTCTTGATTAAGAAGTGTGGCAACAATTTCGCTATCATTAAAGTTAAGGGCACAGCCATAACTTTCGACATAGCAGTTTTTTGCTTTCTTTTCGCTTTTTCCTTTTATTGAAACAGCTTCACCTTGACGAGTTTCGTCGTGTTCTTTATTTTGAATGAGAGGATT
>JAPJNH010000142.1 GCA_026461075.1 Chitinophagales bacterium | reverse complement strand
TGTTAACGTAGGTGGTAACGGTGGTACTACTCCTTATGCTGGTACTGGTAACTTCACTGTAAACGCTGGTAATTTCAATTATACTGTTACAGATGCTAATGGTTGTACAGCTTCTACTTCAGTTACTGTTTCTGAACCTTCTTTATTGACTGCTTCTTCTAGCGCTGGTTCTATCTTGTGTAACGGTGGTTCTACTACTGTGAACGTAGGTGGTAACGGCGGTACTACTCCTTATGCTGGTACTGGTAACTTCACTGTAAACGCTGGTACATTTGGCTATACAGTTACAGATGCGAACGGTTGTACAGCTTCTACTTCAGTTACTGTTTCTGAACCAACAACATTGAGCGTTGTTTCAACTTCTCAAACAGATGACAATTCTTGTAATGGTGGTTCTTGCGATGGTACTGCTACTGTAAATATCACTGGAGGAACAACTCCTTATTCTTATAACTGGACAGGAGGAACATCTTCAACAAACGTATTGTCTGCTATTTGTTTCAATACAACTCCTTCAGTTGTTGTAACGGATGCTAACGGTTGTACAATTTCTTCAACATTTAATGTTGTAAACTGTACCCTTCTTACATGTGATCCATTACGTACGCAAACTCAAGGTGCTTGGGGTGCTGCTCCAAAAGGAAACAATCCTTCAAGTATTTTGAATGCAAACTTCAGCACAGTTTTCCCTAATGGAGTTACAGTTGGTTCTAATGGTAACTTTATTCGCTTAACATCAGCTGTAGCAGTTGTAAACTTCCTACCTTCAGGAGGTACTCCAGCTAGCATCACTGGTCTTAATGTTAACCCAACTACTAAAATAAATAATACTTTGGCTGGTCAATTAGTAACTGCAACCATCAACGTGGCAATGGACTTACAATTGGCTAACTTCTCTGCTCCTTCGCATAAATTAGGTGTAATGTATTGTAACTTCCATCCTTTCCAAGGAATGACTGTAAATCAAGTAATCGCTGAAGCTAACCAAGCAATTGGTGGAATAAGCACTCCGCATAGTCTTTCATCTTTGGTAACAGCTTTGGATAACATTAACCAGAATTATGATAATGGCAACCAAGATAATGGTGATTTAGTTTGTCAAAAACCTGAAGGTGATGACACTAAAGGTGGTGATGACAAAGAAGAAGAAGAAGAAGAAGAAGAAGGAAGTCGTGCTGCGAATGTAAACAACATCAACGCTGGTTCTATCAATGGATTGAACTTATATCCTAACCCAACAGAAAATGCGGTAACTATTGAATTCAACGCAAACAAGGTTGAAACTACACGCATCTTTGTAATTGGAACAAACGGACAAATGATTGATGCAGTTCCTTTCACTACAGTTGTCGGTTTGAACAAACACACAATGGACGTAAGAAACTATGCTGCTCATAACAACATGTTATTGATTCAAGTAATTGTAGATGGTCAGGTTAAACAACAAATGTTGTCGACTCCTCACTAATCTATTCTGAGGCTAGAAACCAAAAAAAATCCCGAGCAATTTGCTCGGGATTTTTTGTTTTAATAAATACCAATCATTATTGTAGGCTGAAAGTAATTGGTAAAACGAACTGTACTTTTACATTTTTACCTTCTTGTTGACCAGGAATCCAATGCGGCATATTAGCCACCACCCGTAAAGCTTCTGCATCTAACAATGGTTCAACAGACTTTTGAACTTTTAAATCGGCAACAGACCCATCTACTTGGATAACAAATTTTATTCGCACCCTACCCTCAATACCTTTTCTACGGGCTTTCTCTGGATACTTAATATTGTCTACTAGATAGGCATACAAGGCATTCATGCCGCCTGGAAATTCCGCCATTTTTTCGACAGGAAAATAAGGCACTTCTTCCCCACTTTGCAAATAACAATGACCGGACAATAATGTATCTGCATGATAAACCTCCTCGCGCATTTTTAGGCTATTAGGCCAAAATTTTAATAGGGCTCCTTCTCGTAGACCATGCTTATATACCTGCAGCTTCACTAAGCGATTACTGTCTGCATAGAAGAACGAAGTATCCTGAAACACTTTCGCTGTCGCATCTTCAAAACGAATTACTTTATCGATAGAACGATTATTTAATTCAATAGTTCGCTGTTCAAAATATTTAGAATATTTGTAATCGTATCGTATATAGCTCGCGGCAAGTATATTATCCAATTCAGAATAATCCTTATCCAAATAGGTGCTATCTACCAATTGAGCGATCGCAGGGAATGTGAACATTGATAAGCTTGATCCCAGTAAAATTCGTTGCCATTTTTGCATATACGAAAATAGAAAATATAGCGAAATCATCAGTGCTTTAAACACGATGTCTTATATTTGGACTATGACTAATTTATTCCAAAACAAAAGTGCGAAGCTCTTTGCATTCATTAGCGCCTTCTTTGTAGCGAACGCATTAATCGCTGAATGTATTGGTGGCAAAATATTTTCTTTAGAGGCCGTATTTGGAATCACGCCAGCCGATATTTCGCTCTTTGGTGAACAACATCTTTCCTTTGCATTAACCTGCGGTGTTTTATTGTGGCCGCTAGAATTTGTCATGACGGATATTGTTAATGAATATTATGGTCCGAAAGCGGTTCGCAGAATATCTTACATCGCCATTGGATTAATTGCCTATGCATTTATCATGTTTTATTTAGCGATTCATGTGAGTGCACCAAGTTGGTGGATACATTCCAAAGAAGCGAATGGTGTGCCCGACATGCAAATGGCTTTCGAAGCAATTTTTGGTCAAGGCATGTGGATCATTTTTGGAAGTATGTCGGCCTTTATGTTTAGTCAATTAGTGGATGTTTTTGTATTTCATAAAATCAAACAAAAAACCGGCGACAAATACGTTTGGCTAAGAGCGACAGGTTCGACTTTAGTATCACAGTTGATTGATAGCTTTATTATTTTATTTATCGCTTTCTATTGGGGAGGTAATTGGAGCTGGCAGAAAGTATTGGCGATATGCTTGATGAATTATACCTATAAATTTACCATGGCGATTATTTTAACACCGTTGATTTATCTCGTAGAAAATAGAATTGACAACTATTTAGGTAAAGAAACAGCCTTAAAAATGAAACGCAGTGCCATGGGCATTAATGACACTATTACAGATATGCCAATCGGCGCATAAAACAACTATATTATGAAAAAACAACTTGCTATTTTAATTGGAGTAAGCTTGACCATCGCTTGTAAGAATTCTGACAAAATGATTACGCAAATCGACCTTACACATACCTTTGATTCTACTACCCTCTATTGGCCTAATAATACTTGCGGCTTCGAACACAAAAAAGATTTCGCAGGCATCAATGATAAAGGATTCTATTATTCATCTTATTCCTTCTCGACACCTGAGCATGGCGGAACACATATTGATGCGCCTATTCATTTCGCACAAGGAAAAGAAACGGTTGATCAAATTCCGTTGAATAGTTTATGTGGTAACGCTGTATGTATTGATGTATCCAACAAAGCATTGGCAAATAGAGATTATCAAATCAGTGTTGCGGATGTGGAAGAATGGGAGAAAAGCAATGGTTCAATTCAAGAAGCGAGCATTATTATCTTCCATACAGGATATGGCAAGTTTTACCCGCATAGAAAGGAATATTTCGGCACAGAATTAAAAGGTGATAGTGCGATTCCTAAATTACATTTTCCAGGTATTTCGCCACAGTTGGCTTCCTGGCTTGTTAAGCGTAAAACAAAATCTGTTGGCTTAGACACGCCAAGTATGGATTATGGCCAAAGCACAATGTTTGAAACACACCGAATCCTTTTAGGGAATAATATTCCTGGCTTTGAAAATGTCGCAAATACAGATAAGCTTCCAGCGAAGAACTTTAACATTGAAGCCTTGCCTATGAAAATAGGAGGAGGTAGTGGCGCACCTTTACGGATCATCGCCACTATCAACCCTAATTGAGTATTCAACTAGTCCCCCCGACTAGTTAGCACCCACATCGATACGTACTTGATTTGTTTTTTCGAGTTTTATCCCGAAAAAGTTAAAGTAGTTGCCACTCTCTTCATAATTGTTCCCTTGAACATGACGTAAGAGTGTTCGGCCATTTAATTTTTCGATAAAGTTAAGTTCCTTGATACCATCTGGCAAAGGAGTGAACCATAAGGTAAAGCTCCACAATTCACCTTTACGGGAGAAATAATGCTTTTTAGGGGCTAATGGAATATTATCCGCTTGCACCAATATACATTTGAATTGATGGTCGCTCGACTCCACATAACATTCAGGATCCATGGATATCCAACCGCCATTGGTATAACGGTTAGAAGCGCGATAGACAAAATCAATGCGCAAATGATGCGACATACTTTCAATGCGGGCAATACTTAATTCGCCATTTGCGTCTGAACCGCGTTTTAATTCGGGATTAAAAATACAATCTGACAAATCGTTGAATTTAATTTTTTGAATCTTTGTGTTCATAGTAGGAATATTTAAAATTAAAAAATAGGATCTTCATCAATTTCATCCTCTTCCAGGACAGTCGACAATTTAAAAGCATTCTCCTTTTGCTGTAAGCGTTCTAAATTCGTTTCGGCTTCTTGTATAAAACGAGTAGGATTAAAATTCTTGGATTTAAAATAACTCATCCACGCTCCGGTAATACTTTGCGAGCGATTGAGGGCAAAGGTGTCGCCATAGATATGATGTGAAAGATCGGTGGCAATATTCATGGCGGCGTTGAAGTTCAAGCCGATTTCGGCTACGTAACGCGAGCGGAGGTGCATCATATAATTGATCGCAGCCAACCGCTTTTCATAAGGTTCGCGTTTTAAATCATCGTAAAACATCTGCACTGCTGGCAAGTGCAATTGATCAAAAGCTAAAGGCGTTTGTAATAAATTCCACATCGTCTCCAAAGGCTTTATTAAACGCTGTTTTATGTTTCTAAAATAATGAAAGGCCCCTTCCTGAATTCTTAGTAAGGATGTATTTGCATAGCTGCTTCTGAACGTATAGCGGGTACGCTTGCCCATTAACATTCCATTGGAACATTTGTAACGATAATACCCCATTTCTATCGTGAAACTTCGATTCTTCTTCAAGTAATTCGAGACTCTTACAAACGGAAAATATTCATCAGAAATTTCTTTATTAAACACAGGCTCATCTCTCCTATTCGTGCGCATATTTTCAGAGGTATCACGTAGAAATGGCGTATCATAACCAATTCGTTCTTCACTAAAAGAAGAATAAACACCGTGACGATTGAGAACATATTTACACGCCGGATGTATCAAGTCGACACTGAATTCAGTGCCATTCATTGAGCTAGAGAGTCGGTGTATTTGAGGAAGCTTACCGAAGGTATGCTGAAAGATCTCCATACCAAGTTTTAAGGCCTCTGCATGTTCTATCACCGTAAAATTCGCATCAACAATACTGATACCCTCTTGCGTGAATTGATTCACTAAAGCAAACTTACCTTGCATCGTAAACGCAGGTGCAATTGGCATTTGATACTGATTCCAGCTTTGCAACCAGTTCTTAAAGTCGATCCCTTTCTGTGGCAACCAATAACATACTGGCGCTTTTAATACGTTAAAAAAAGTTTTTGGATCATTTTCCGCAATCGGAATACTAAAGTTTAATTTTTCTTGTGGCATAAATTTTTGATTTAATGATACCACAAAGAAAAGACTGCAAAACGCAGTGTATTTGCGTTTTACTTTTTAGGTGAAAATATTTTAAATCACCTCTACTAAATGCTTAGGCTCAAAATGAATCCCTGTATAAAAGAAGTCGTTTTTCGTACGACCGTCCGATTCAAAAAGATTATAAACAGCGTCTGATAAAGGGATTGGCTCGAACTTTATAGAGAAAAACAAACGCGCTTTATTATAATCAAACTCTACCTTATCAGGTGAAAGCACAATATTATCAGCATCAATCAACTGATATTTTTTACCGTTCTTGATATCCTCTAAATACGCATTGGCCCCAAAATTAACCCAGCCACCTTTGATATAGATAGATCGTGTAGGATACCCGAAATCAATTTGCAAATAATCGCTCGTCCAGATTATTCGCAACAAACTAGGATTGCTGTCTGCGTTAACCTGACGAACAAATGGGTTCGGTAACAAAAGTACCTTATTATTTTTTGATTTTCCGGACATCGATAGATTTATATATACGATCAGCAATAAGTTGTACAAAAGGCTCTGGCTTGATGACTTTCATCAAGCTCAAACGACTTAAAAAATAATTTACTAGTTCTAAGGTTGGAATCAGTTCCACCTGACATAAGATATAACCATCATCCTCCTTCTTGAGCACTTTTTGAGAATGGTGAATGGGATGACTTAAAATATAATCTGAATATTGCGGAAAGACAGAAAACTGAATCTTAACCGTTTTCATATCCTCCTTAATCGGGAGCACCCCAATCATATTCTTAAAATATTGATTCCATTTGGATCGATCTAATGGAATATACTTTCTCTTTAGTTGATAGGGCGCATAGATGCGATCTAATCCAAAGGTTCGTACCTCTTCGTGTTGTTCTGAATAAGCAATGACATACCAGAAACCTTGAAACTCTTTTAAATATGCAGGGTGTAATACCAAAGAGGAGAACTTCCGTTTCTGGTAATTATAATGTACAATAGAAATCGGATTCCTTTCCTTAATGGCGTTGTGTATTAAATCGAAATACTCAATACCATTTTGGGGAGGCGTTTGCTCCGTTATGATATACCCGTAATTATCGGATGAAATTTGTTCATTCAGCGTATTTAAAATCTTGACAGTTGCATTATTATATTCTTGCGTCATGCGCAAACCTGAATAGCTATGCAACAAGTCAATCGCGGATAATAACGCTTCCTTCTCTTCTTGATTCAAAGGGACATTATTAATAGTAAAAGTAGCGCTATAATAATAACTCTGTGTGGCTCTGCTATATTTTATCGGAGCGTAAAAGCCAATACCGGCATCCTCCTTCATCGCCTTAATATCTTTCTGAATCGTACTTGTAGAAATTTCTTTCCCGATTTGCTCTTGTAAGATACGTTGCAAATCAAACATGGTAGGATGCTTGATACGTCGATTGTTCAAGATACTATCAATGATTTTATAACGAGCAGACGCGTCTTTGTTAAGAGGCATAGAAATTATTTATCACAATTTTTCAAAATCTAATAAAGATGAATTCTGATTCAAGCTATATTCATTCATTAATTAAATTTAATAATTAAAATGAAATAGGAGGCAGGAATAATTTAGGCCACAATCAATTGACTTCCTAAACTTTCATCCTTTTGCACCAGCACTGATTTAGGAATTCGTTCTTGCAATTCACCTACGTGAGAAATAATCCCTACAATACGATTCTCTTTCACCAACGATTGAAGCGTTTCGTAGACCATATTCGTACTTTCCTCATCCTGTGTACCGAATCCTTCATCAATAAAGAAGAAGTTCTTTTCTTGCTGATAAGCGCTTTGTACACTCTCTGCCAAGGCTAAGGCTAAACATAGTGAGGCTTGAAAACTCTGTCCGCCAGACAATGTTTTTACACTTCTAGAGGCTCCATCATTTAAATAATCAATAATTTCAAAATCACCTTTATCATTCACACGTAGACTGAGTTGATTACGCGTCAAGCGATGGAAACGCAGATTTGCGGCGGCAGCTAACTGTTCCAAATAAATACTAGACACATAATTCACAAAACCATTCCCCTTAAAGAGATTTACTAACTTTTCTATCAATTGATGGCGACTTTCTAAGCCATTCATTCGCGCATGCAAATCACCTTTCTCGACAAAACGCTTTTTCAATTCCTGTAATTGTCCATTCGTCTTACCCAGCTCATTCAGCAATAATTCAAAACTCGACTTCGCTTCGTTATAAGCCTGTTCTAATTGCACAAAGGCAGCTTCGTCAAATACAGCACCTTCTAACTGCGCTTCCAGCTCCGTTAGGACCGCTTTCAACGATTTAAGATCATTGAAATATTTATCTACCGCCTCTCGCCAGGAACTTATTTCATTGGCACGTGCAAGCAATGCGGCAACTGCTGCTTCATTCTGAAAATCACTTTGGGTAAGTGACTTCTGAATAGACGCTTGAATGCTTTGCAGACTTGTTTCTTCATTTTGAATCAGAACAAGCAATTGAGCAATTTGCCCTTCTAAAGCACTCTTGCTTATTGATTTTTCATTAAAGTTTCTCGACTCGTTTTCCTGACGGAGACGAATCGATTGAATCGTATTACGTAAGGACTCCCCTTTCTGCTGCAGCTCTTGCACTGATTGCTGAACGGCTTCAGCAAGAACCTCTTTTGACAACTTCGCTTCCAAAGTCTGGCAGGCTGCCAATTTCTCCGCCAATTTCACCTTTGCCTCTTCTAACTTGGTTTTCACCAAATCAAAATTCCTTTTCGTCTCTTCAAAACTTACGAGCAAGGCAGACTCCTTTGATTCAGCAACTTTCAAGTCATTGCTTACTGCAAGATCCTGCTGTTTAATCTGCTCGAACTTCGACTTATCATCTGCTTGTAGTTCTTCCCATGTAAAGGCACCTTGGTGTTCCTGGATATTTAATTGCAAAGTTGCGGAGAGCTCCGACTTCGAATTTTGTGTTTTCGAAAGCTCATTTAATTGAAAGACAAGTTGCGTGGCATGTTGTTTCTCCTTGTAAAGATGATCCAATTGCGAATTCAAGGCAAGAATCTCAACTTCAATTTGTGCAATGGCTTTAGCGGATTCACTATCAGAAATAATTTCTGGATGTTCTAAGGAACCACATAAAGGGCAAGCGGCTCCGTCATGTAAATGCGTCGCGAAATCTGCTAAGGCGGCCTTCACGCGTAATTCACTCAAAAGCGTTTCTTTCGTCGTAATATTGGCTTTTAACGAAGATATTCGCTCCTCATAATAAGCTTCGAAATTGTCTTTACTACAGCCCTTCGACTCCAATTCTTGTTGTAATTGATTCCGTTTAGATTCTAGTTCAGTCAACTCCGTTTGCACTAAATGAAGTTGATTGGAAAGCATATCATTCTGCTGATACCAGCCAGCAACAGCCACTAACCACTCACTATCGCGTTTTTGCGCCTTCAATGTCTGCAATGTATTTCGAACAAGTAATAGTTCTGCTTCCTGCGTTTCAAAAACCGCTTGTCCCTTAACAACTTGATCTTGGAATTTAGCCTGATTCGCTTGCGCTAATTCTTTTTCGGTCCATTTATCTTTTAAATCGAGGAGCGTTTCAAAGTCACGTAGACTTTGTTCCATAGCAGGAACGTTTTTAAGTTCTTCATTCAAACGATTTAATTCAATTGAAATCTTATGGCATTCCTGTTCTAACAATTTGAAGTCCGCTTCTTTTGATTGCAGCTCCGCTTTACTATTATTTAATTTAGATTCACTTGTCTTACGCAAGCTGAAATCGGTATTAAACAATTCGTAGGCTTTTGTGAACTCCGTTATCAATATTTGCTTTTCATGTTGCGCGGCTTCTTGTTGCAACAACTGATCATATTCCGACTTACGCAATTTAAATAACGCTGTTTGCTTTCGGAGCGCGTCTAACTTTTCAAAGGCAGTTTGTTTTTCTGTTAAGCTTACTCGTTCCGTATTCGACTGTTCCAACAATGCTTGATAACTTGCTTCGGTAGCTTGAATCATTTCTTCACTCACCTCTTCATAGGTAGACAACTGGCCAGACAATTGATCTATCGAAGCTTGATTTTGATTCAATAAAGCTTTTGCTTTATCGTGTAAGTTATATCGCTGCAGACCAAAAATCTGCATCATCATATTCGAGCGTTCGGTCTCTTTTAATTCTAAAAATTCTTTGAATTGCCCTTGCGGTATGATAATCGTACGTTTAAAATTCTCATAACTCAACCCTACTATTTCTTGTCCTTCGAAAGTATCTAACGGCAGCCACTGTTCGGTATGCCATACATAGGCCTTTCTGCTGATTGGATCCGTCTCATTATATTTTTTCTTACGCTTCCAGCTAACGACAAAGCGATATTTTTTCGCATTGAAATTTAAAAACTCAAAAACGATTTCAGCCGCATCTGATTTCAGATTGAGCATATTATAACCACGCGAATCACTCTTATTCAAACGTTCGGTTTCACCATAGAGCGCCATAGAAATCGCTTCTAGGATACTTGATTTACCAGACCCTACTTTTCCGAAAATACCGAATAGACCAGCTTCTGTCAATTTGGTAAAATCTATTTCTTGCTTCGATTGATACGAATACAATCCTTTTATACTTAGATATAATGGCAACATAAACTACTTGGATAAAATCTCTTTAAATACATTCAATAATTCCTCACTAGGCGCTTGTCCTTTTTCTCTCGACTTAAAATAGTCGTTAAAAAGTCCATGGATATCTTGTTCCAAATTCACTTTGCTACGACTGTTTTCATTCGCAGCCGTACTATCATTCTTCACTACGGGAATCAAGAAAATAATTCCAGGATGTGCTGCATATAGTTGTTTGCGTTCATCAACTGTTAGAAATGTTTCTGACTCTATCGTCAATTCGACTAAATGATCTTGATGTTGTTCTAACCACTCGACGGCCTTTGTAATGGAATCGAACTTTTTCCGATATAAGGTCTTACCAGCAGTCAAGGCAATCTTTTCTACTTGCACTGGCTGATTAGGTTCTAGCGAAAGCAGATTCAAATATTTGGTTTGTTCGTCTTCGGAAAAGCTATACGCAATCGGACTGCCCGAATAAGCAGCTTTTTGTTTGGCCTTATCCACCCAATGGTTTCGATGCAGATGACCGAGTGCGGTGTACTGCATTTGCTTTGGAATAGCATTGGTATAAATAATATCGGCGTTGCCTATTTTAATGGGCTTCTCCCCTTCTGGTTCGGGCTCTAATTCTTCTCCGACTTCGGCCATGTACAAATGCGTCATTAACAAATTAACACCTTGCTCATCACAATACCTAGTAGCTAGTTGATTCCACTTCTCCGCAATCACTTCATTCAATTTCTTCTCTCGATCTTCTTCGCCAAGATACACCTGCATGAGTGTTTCACTCATATACGGACTAGCTATCACACGAATAGGATATTCGACAGAGGCGAGTTTTATTTCCACAAAACCTTCATCCGCTTTACTCACTTCAAAAGAATTTTCAATACCAAAGAGTGTTGTTGTGGTATTAGTATTGCCAAAGAGTAATATGCCGCATTCCTTTGCTAGAGGATTCGGCGCATCGATTCTATCCGGATTATCATGATTCCCTGCAATTGCAATCACAGGTCTTTTCCCATCATTAGACAAACGTTTGAGCGTCTTATAAAAAAGTTCAATCGCTTCGATAGGCGGATTCACGGTATCGAATAAATCGCCTGCAACCAAGATAAGGTCGGCCGCTGATTCATCTGCGATTCGACAAATTTCATCCATTACAAGCGCTTGTTCAGGTAAGCGACTATAAAAATCAAGTCGTTTTCCGAGGTGCCAATCGGCAGTATGTAAAACTTTGAGCATAAACGATAAACAGTATTAGACTAAGATAAGCAATACTGCATATACGCAAGCAGGAAAGAAACCTTTGCCTGCCGAAGAAATTTTATTTTGGCTGATAATGCGCCTTCAGTCCTTCCGTAACCAAGGCCACTGCGGGGCAGATCATACTATTGAGGTAGGTGATCTTTAGTTTGTTGTGCATTTTATTTTGTTGCGTATGCGGAAAATCTCGGCAGGCGCCCGGACGACTTTCATATACGGAGCAATAATTATCACTGCATAAGAACGGACAAGGCATTTCTTTAAAGACATAGTCATAGTCTTCATCGATGCGCAAATATTTATCCGTAAACTGCGAAGGACGCATTTTAGTAGCGGAGGCTAATCGGTCGATATCTTTATCTTTTAACAGTGGGCCCGTACCGGCGCAACAATTAGCACATTGCAAACAATCAATTTTTTCAAACGCTTCTTCATCTAATCGATTCGTAACTTGGTCTAAGTCGCGTGGAGAGAGCTTCTTCAGTCGTTCATAGAACTTCTTATTTTCAGCACTTTTCAAAGTAGCGGCCTCAATTATCTTTTTATATTCTTCAATCATCAGAAGTAAAATTACGAATTGCCAATTAATTCAAATCCTCCCAAAGTTCAATTTTATTTCCTTCAGGATCGAGCACATGTAAAAACAACCCGTATTGATCACCGCTAATGCTGTCAAGCACTTGCACACCATCCGCCACCAATTTTGGATAAAGGTTTTTCAGTCCGACTACACGATAATTAATCATAAAGTCTTTTGCTGATGGCTCGAAGTATTTTGTTTTTTCGTTCAACGGCGACCAGGTTGTAGAGCCTTTCTTCCCTGGCTGTTCTAGGCTGTTCCATTCAAAATTCGCCCCATAAGGTGTTACGTCCATGTTCAAATGCAACTTATACCATTCTTTTAGTTGTTTAGGGTCTTTGCATTTAAAGAAAACACCACCGATGCCAGTAATTTTAGGTGTGTTGGAATCCGACTGATTCGGCATCGTAGTTTTAACCACAAAACCAAAGCAAAATGAGATGGCCATTCCGAGAAAGAAAAGAGAATATTTACGCATGTTTAAAAATACGAAAGCTTTTTCTAATGCTTTTACAAGCGAAAGCAAATTAGCGTCTATGTTCAAATTGGAGATAAAAATATTAATTAGGCAATGTTCATGAATTCCCCCTATCTTTGCGTTATAATTGGGGCTGTTTTTGGATTTGACAGCGTTGTTCTTTGAAGGTAAGCATGCCGTGCGTCGGGAATAGTTAGCACGTAAAACTCCGTTCTCAATACTTTTACATGGCGAAAACGCCTATGCAATGGCTGCCTAATCGATAGATTACGCTCCATAGTCTCCCTGGTTCGTTATACTTCACCTTCCAGCTAAGACTTTGTCGATGAAGTATTCTATAAAGAAAGAGCTGTGCGTCTTTGTAGGAATTTGCATAGCTGGGTAGCAGGAATAGGTTAGTTAATCACCTTCCGGCTACTGAGATCTCAAGCATTGGCTAAGCATGTAGAAAGCTTTCCGAGCCGGTGCCTGGACCCGGGTTCGACCCCCGGCAGCTCCACTTTTTTATTATGATATGGTTTAAGGTTTTTCTTTAAACCCAATACAAATCAATTTCTTGTTTTGAATTTACTAATCAACCAAATGATTAGTTAGCTTTCGCTGCGCTCAGGTCGAACCCAAGGGTTCTCATCCTACTGCTGCATTAAACGAAAAAAGGGATTTACTACGTACATCCACACAGGGGAGACTTCAAGAATCTTTAAAAACCGCCACTGAGTGGCGTTGTTTTTTTATGCCCATCACTTTGCTCAAGTATGACTTGGCGTGTTTGGGCAATAAAAAAACCCAGCCTTAAGCTGAGTTTTTAAAATTCTTGGCGGAGGAAAAGGGATTATTACAGCACTGCGTGCTTCCATGCTTTCGCTGCGCTCAGGTCGAACCCAAGGGTTCTCATCCTGCTGCTGCATTAAACGAAAAAAGGCGAACAATTATGTTCGCCTTTTTTCGTTTAGCGGAGGAAAAGGGATTTACTACGTACATCCACACAGGGGAGGCTTCAAGAATCTTTAAAAACCGCCACGGAGTGGCGTTGTTTTTTTATGCCCTTCACTTTGCTCAAGTATGACTTGGCGCGTTTGGGCAATAAAAAAACCCAGCATTAAGCTGGGTTTTTAAAATTCTTGGCGGAGGAAAAGGGATTCGAACCCCT